>DATJRY010000011.1:356084-712169 GCA_035504415.1 Candidatus Sulfotelmatobacter sp.
AGGTTCGCCTGCGGCGCGGTGCCCGTGTAGTCGAGCGCGAGCTCGTCGCCGCGCTTCTCGAGTCGAACCCGCAGCACGATCGACGGTTCACCGTGCTCGTCTTCCATCACGTCGCTGTGCTCGACGACGCCGTCGGGCAGCGCGCGCAGCGCGGCGCGCGTGCGGCGCTCGCCGTCCGCCAGCGCCTTGTCGAGCGCCGCTTCGACGACCTCGACGCCGTAGCGCTCGATCAGCTCGAGGAAGCGGCGTTCGCCGACGACGTTGCCGGCGATCTGCGCGCGCAGGTCGCCGACCCGCGCCTCCGGCGTGCGCGAGTTGGCGCGCAGCAGATCGACCGTCGAGTCGACCACCTGGTCGCCGTCCATCAGCAGCAGCGGCGCGACGACGCAGCCCTCGGCGAAAAGGTCGCGTG
This sequence comes from Candidatus Sulfotelmatobacter sp., assembly GCA_035504415.1. Lineage (NCBI taxonomy): Bacteria > Pseudomonadati > Acidobacteriota > Terriglobia > Terriglobales > Candidatus Korobacteraceae > Candidatus Sulfotelmatobacter > Candidatus Sulfotelmatobacter sp. The sequence goes on from DATJRY010000011.1 coordinate 356,497, forward strand.
CGTCGGGCGGCATCGAGCCGGGGACGGCGCCGCCGACGTCGGTGTGGTGCGCCTTGTTGGCGGCGTAGCCGACGAGCCGATCGCCGGCGTAGATCGCGCGGATGACGGTCACGTCGTTGAGGTGCGTCCCCGACAGGTAGGGGTCGTTGACGACGATCATCTGGCCGGCCGCCAGCGCGCGCCCACGCTCTTCCAGCCATGCCAGCGTGCGGCGCAGACCCCACGGCAGCGAGCCCAGGTGGACGGGGATGTGCTCGGCTTGCGCGGCCAGTCGCGCCCGCGCGTCGAACAGCGCGCACGAGTGGTCGAGCCGCTCTTTGATGTTCGGCGAGTAGGCGGCGTCGCGCACGGCGATCCCCATCTCTTCCGAGGCGTAGACGAGCGCCGAGGCGACGAGCTCGGCGGTGATCGGATCGAGGGTCGTGGTCGACATCAGCGCTCCAGCACCAGGTTTCCGTAACCGTCGACGCGCGCGCGCCAGGCCGGCGCGACGTACGTCGTCGCATCGTACTGCTCGACGACCGCCGGACCGACGAACGCGTCGCCGGGCCGCAGGTGCGCGCGCGCGTAGACGGGCGTGTCGACGAACGCGCTGCCGTCGTACACCGCGCGCCGCTCGCGCAGCGCGCGCGGCTCGGGTGCGCGCGCGGCGGGCGCGGCGGCCGCGACCAGCCGTGGCTTGGGCGTCGCGCCGATCCCGGTCACCCGCACGGTGACGACCTCGACCGGATCGCGGCGCGCGGCGAAACCGTAGCGCTGCTCGTGCCGCCGGTGGAACGCCTCGACCGCCTCCTCGATGGTGCGCGGCGCGGTGACGGCCAGCTCGGTCGACTGCCCGACGTAGCGCAGGTCGAGCTCCCGCACGAAGCTGCGATCGTCCTTGGGCACGCCCTGCCCGCCGAGCGCGGCGTCGGTCTCCTTCGCCAGCGCGTCGAACAGCGCGCGCACGCGCTTCCACGTCTCCGCGTCGGCCGGTGCGACCAGCGAGCGGACCGCGCCGGCGCGCACGTCGGCGGCCAGCAAGCCGTACGCCGAGAACACGCCCGGATACATTGGGACGACGATGCGCGCGACGCCGATGTCGGCGGCGACCGCGCACGCGTGCAGCGGACCGCCGCCGCCGAAGGCGAGCAGGGTGAAGTCGCGTGGATCGTGGCCGCGCTCGACCGAGACGATGCGCAGCACCTTCGCCATCTCGGCGTCGACCAGCGCGACGATGCCCGCCGCCGTCCGCTCGACGTCGCCGTCGAGCGGCGCCGCGACCGACGCGACGGCGGCGCGCGACCGCGACGCGTCGATCGGGAAGGCGCCGTCGAGCAGCGCGCTCGGGTTGAGCCGGCGCAGCACGACGTTGGCGTCGGTGACCGTCGGCTGCTCGCCGCGGCCGTAGCACGCCGGGCCCGGATCGGCACCGGCGGAGATCGGGCCGACCCGCAGCGTGGCCGCCGCGTCGAGCCACGCGATCGTCCCGCCGCCCGCGCTGACCTCGGCCAGATCGACGAACGGGAAACGCACCGGATAGCCGCTGCCCTTGACCGACCGGCCGCTGTGCGTCGTGCCGGCCGCCTCGAACGACGCGCTCACCTCCGGCACGCCGCCGCGAATCGTCCCCGCCTTGGCCGTCGTGCCGCCCATGTCGAACGAGAGCACGTGCTCGATCCCGAGCGCGCGGCCGACGTAGGCCGCGCCGATGACGCCGCTGGCCGGCCCGCTCTCGATCAGCGTCGCCGGCCGTTTCGCGGCGGCGGCCAGCGCCGCCATCCCGCCGTCGGAACGCATGACGAAGATCGGCGCGCGCACGCCCGCCTCGCGCACGCCGCGCGCCACCCGCTCGAGATACGCGCGCACGATCGGCCCCAGCGCCGCGTTGACGACGGTGGTCGAGAAGCGCTCGTACTCGCGATACTGCGGATCGACGTCCGACGAGAGCGACAGCTCGACGTCGGGCAACACCTCGGCGAACGCCTCCCCGATCGCGCGTTCGTGCTCGCCGTCGACGTCGGCGTGCAGCAGCCCCACCGCGACCGAACGAATGCCCCGCTCGCGCACCGCCGCCAGCGCACGGCCGACGCTCTGAGGGTCGAGCGGCAGGATCACCGAGCCGTCGTGCGCGCGCCGTTCGCGCACGACCAGCCGATCCTCACGCCGCGCCAGCGGCTTCGGTCGCTTTACCGCGAGGTCGTAGATCGCGCTGCGGTTCTGCCGCCCGATCTCCAGCACGTCGCGAAAGCCCTCGGTGGTGATGAACGCGACGCGCGGCAGCTCCAAGTGCACTTGCCCGAGCAGCGCGTTGGTGGCGATCGTCGAGGCGTGCGCCACCAGCGCGATCTCGTGCGGCGCGACCTCGCCGAGCAGCGCCGCCAGCGCGCCGAGCAGCCCGTCTTCCGGCGCGCGCGGCGTCGAGGCGATCTTGTGCCGGATCAGCCGCCCGTCGTCGGCCAAGGCGACCAGATCGGTGAACGTCCCGCCGATGTCGATCCCGACCCGCCAGCTCACGCCGCACCGATTCCGAGGAAGGCTTCTTGCACCAGAGGATCTCCGATCAGTTCGCGGGCCGGGCCGTGCAGCACGACGCGGCCGGTTTGCAACACGTAGGCGGTGTCGGCGGCGCGCAGCGCCTCGCGCACGTTCTGCTCGACCAGCAGCACGGCGGTGCCGCCGGCGGCGATCGCCGCGATGCCGGCGTAGATCTGCGGGATGAGGATCGGCGCGATCCCCAGCGACGGCTCGTCGAGCATGAGCAGCCGCGGACCGCTCATCGAGCCGCGCGCGATGGCCAGCATCTGCTGCTCGCCGCCCGAGAGCGTCGAGGCACGCTGGTCGAGCCGTTCGCGCAGGCGTGGAAACGCGGCGAACGCCGCCGCCAACCGTTCCTCGCGCCGCGCGCGGTCGCGGTCGACGTACGCGCCCAGCAACAGATTGTCGCGCACGGTCGCCGACGAGAACACGCGACGTCCTTCGGGGACGTGCGCGATCCCGCGCTTGACGATCGCATGCGCGGGGACGCGGGTCAGATCCTCGCCGTCGAACCGGATCGTTCCGCGCACCGGCCGCACCAGACCGCTGATCGCGCGCAGCAGCGAGCTCTTCCCGGCGCCGTTGGCGCCGACCAGCGCGACGACGCTGCCGGCCTCGGCCCGCAGCGAGACGTCCTGCAGCGCGCGCATCCCGTCGTACGCCACGGCCAGCTCGTCGATCTCGAGCAGGCTCACCGCGCGCCGTCCGCGATCTCGCCGTGCTCCAGCGGCGAACCCAGGTAGGCGTCGACGACGGCTTGATCGCGCACCGCGGCGCGCGCGTCGCCGGCGAAGATCGTCTTGCCGGCGGCGATGACGACGACGTGCTCGGCAATCGGCATCAGCACTTCCATCACGTGCTCGACCATCAGCACCGTGATCCCGCGCGCGAGGATGCTGCGCAGTAGCGCGACCGCGTCGCGGCACTCGGCCGGCGTGAGCCCGGCCATCACCTCGTCGAGCAGCAGCAGCGCCGGCTCGGTGGCCAGCGCGCGCGCGACCTCCAGCCGCTTCTTGTCGGCGATCGTCAGCGCGCTGCCCAACCGGTACCGCTTGTCGGCCAGCCCGACGAAGTCGAGCACCTCCGCGGCGTGCGCGATCGCGTCGGGGACGCGCGGATGCCGCAGTAGCGCGCCGGTCGTCACCGCTTCCAGCACGGTCATGTCGGCGAACGTCTGCACGATCTGGTAGGTGCGCCCGATGCCCAACCGCGCCACCCGGTAGTAGGGCAGTCCCGCGATCTCGCGGCCGCGGAACCGCACGCTGCCGGCGCTGGGCTTCAGCGCGCCGGCGATGCAGCCGAAGGCGGTCGACTTGCCGGCGCCGTTGGGGCCGATCAGCCCGGTCAGGCGGCCCTCTTCGACGGTCAGGTCGACGCCGTCGAGCGCGCACACCGAGCCGAACCGCTTGCCCAGGCCACGCACGTCCAAGAGCGCGCTCATGCGGCACGCTCCGCGATCGCCGGCGACGCGTCGACCGCCTGCGCGCCGCGCCGGCGGCGCAGCGCGTCGACCAGCGAGCCGACGATGCCGCGCGGGCGCCAGGCGGCGATGACGCAGATCAGCGCGCCGTAGATCACCAGGTCGTAGCCTTTGCCGGTGCCGCCGAGCTGCAGCGCGACGCCCTTGGCCAGCGCGACGTAGATCAGCGCGCCGACCGCCGGTCCCCACACCGTGCCCAGGCCGCCGACGACGCCGATCAGCGCGATGTCGATCGAGACCGACAAGGCGATGACCGAGGGCGGATCGACGAACAGCGTGTCCTGCGCGTACAGCACGCCCGCCGCCGACGCCATCGCCGCCGACCACGCGAACGCGATCAGCTTCCAGCGCCGCTCGTCGATGCCGACCGACGCGGCCGCGCCGTGATTGGCGCGCAGCGCGCGCAGATAGTAGCCCAGCCGCGAGCGTTCCAGCGCCAGCGTCCCGAGCTGCACCAGCGCGAACAGCGCCAGCGCGATCAGCACGTAGTTCGTCTTCTGAGCGAACTGCAGGTTGGCCCAGCCGTTGCGGATCGGCAGCTCGAACCCGTTCGCGCCGTTCAGCCAGGACGAGGTGTGCACGAAGGTCTCGACCAGCGCCGCCACCGCGATCGTCGCGATCGAGAAGTAGTGCCCGCGCAGTGCCAGCGTCGGGAAACCGCTCACGATCGCCAGCACGACGGCCGTCAGCGCGCCGGCCGGGAAGGCCAGCCACGGCGAGAAGCCGTGCGTCACCAGCAGCGCCGCCGCGTACGCACCGCACGCGAAGAAGATGGCGTGGCCGAACGAGACGTTGCCGGCGTAGCCGCTGATCCAGTTCCACGACTGCCCGAGCACGGCGTACAGCAGGAAGGTGAACAGCAGCTCGAGCGTCACTTGATCGTGGACGCCGAAGGCGGCCGCGACGGACACGACGACGATCGAACCGAGCGCCAACAGATGTCCCCTCATCGCCGCCCGAGCAACCCTTGCGGCCGCAGCAGCACGACGATCAGGTACGCGAGGTAGACCGGGACCAGCTTCAGCTCGGGCGAGAGGTAGAAACCTCCCAGCACTTCGAGCAGCCCGATCAGCACCGCGCCGACCAGCGCTCCTTGAATGCTGCCGAACCCACCCAGCGCGACGACGACGAACGCGGTCAGCGCGTACTGCACGCCGACGGTCGGATAGGCGGGGTTCGAGAGCAGCAGCAGCGAGCCGGCCGCGCCGACGCAGGCGGCGCCGATCCCGAACGCGAGCGCGTTGATGCGCTGCACGTCGATCCCCATCAGCGTCGCCGCGACGCGGTCCTCGGCGACGGCGCGCATCGCGCGCCCGGTCTCGGTGAACTCGACGAACGCGAACAGCAGCGCCGTGAGCACGATCGCGCCGATCCCTTCGACCAGCGTCGCCTGCGGGATCGCGAACGCGCCCAGGTGCAGCGTGCCCTGGAACGGCGGGTTGGGCGCCGAGCGGTAGTCGCTGGTGAAGATCGCTTGCGCGAGGCCTTGCATGAGCACCAGCAAACCGAAGGTACCGAACACCGTCGCCTCCGGCGGACCGGCCAAGAGCCGTCGCACGAACACGCGATAGACGACGATGCCGAACAAGAACAGCGCGATGACGACCAGCGGCAGCCCCACGATCGGGCCGATCCCGATCAGCGCCAGCCCGACGGCGACGTACATCGCGAGCATGAGGAACTCGCCGTGGGCGAAGTTCACCACGTCCATCACGCCGTACACCAGCGTCAGGCCGACCGACACCAGGGCGAAGACGAGTCCCGTCAACACCCCGGCGACGATCAGCTGGGCGAGGATGCTCAGTGCTTCCACGCCGGCATCGGCCACACGACCTTCTTGACCGCGACGTCGAACGGCCAGACGGTCTCGTACTTGCCGTCCTGGATCTGTTCGATGATCCCCTGGCCACCCGTGTTCTGCCCGGTCGCGTCGAACTGGATGCTCTTCCACGGCATCAGCGTGAGGTCGCCGGGGATGTTGGTCGCCGCGAGCGCGCCGCGGATCGCGTCCGGCTGGGTCGAACCGGCGCGGTCGATCGCGTCGGCCAGCACCAAGACGCCCATGAAGTCGCGCGCGGTGTTGCCGTCGAGCGGCTTGCCGCCGAAGCGCTGGCGGAACAGCTGGTCGATCAGCGGGACGGCGTGGTTGCGGTGCTTGATGTCGAGCGAGAACACCTCGCGGGTGAACACGCCTTCGGCGTCGGGGCCGAGCGTCTTGATGAAGCCCGGGTCAACGAAACCGGCGTCTTGCGCGAGGATCGCCTTGGGCTGCACGCCCTGCTCCTTGAAGCCGCGCATGAACAACAGCGCGTCGGGCAGGTACGAGGCCATCATGATCACGTCGGGAGCGGCGGCCTTGACCTTCTGCACCTCGGCGTTGACCTCGGTCGTCGTCGCCGGATACGCGATGCGGGTGACGACGTCGAAGCCGCGGTGCTTGCCGATGTCGGCTTCCGCGTCGCCCGCACCGGTGCCGAACAGCCCGTCTTCGCCGACGATCGCGATCTTCTTGACGTCGGCGTGCTGCGTGCGCTGCAGGTCGGCCAAGAACTGGTAGAAGTTTTCGGCGAAGGTGCCGTCGTTGGGCGTGGTGCGGAAGAACCAGTGCAGGCCGCGCGTCGTCAAACCGGGCGCCGACGAGTCGGGGTTGAGGAACGGAACGCCGTAGCGTTCGGCGACTTGCGAGGCCGTCGCGGTCGTCGAGGAGATGTAGGCGCCGATCAGCGCGACGGCATGGTCCTGGGTGATGAGCTGCTCGGCGGCGGCGCGCGCCTGATCGGGCTTGCCCTGCGAGTCGGCGAACACGATGCGGATGCGCGCGTGACCCAGGCGCGGCAGCCCGCTGTGGCCGACCATCGGCAGCGGATAGGTGACGTGTCCGTTGACGAGGTCGACGGCCAGCTGCTGCGCTGCGCGCAGCCCCGCACCGGTCTGGGCCGATGCGCCGGTCAGCGGGAGCACCGAGCCGATCACGATGTCGGGCGGATCGGCGGCGCGCAGACCCGCGCCGGGGACGGCCGCGAACACGAGCGCGGCGGCGAGAACGAAAGCGAGACGTCGGACCTGCAAGCGAACCTCCTTTAGGCGGCGGGGGCGGGAGTGAGCACGGGACGCGCCGCCTGGGCGGCGGCGATGGCGCGCGCGAGCGGTTCGTCACCGAGCGCGCGGGCGAGACGGTCGTGCACGAGTCGGGTCGCGGCGACGAACCGCGCGCGCTGCGCGTCGTCGAGTAACTCGACGGTCATGCGCTGCGCGAGCTGCGCCAGCAGCTCGTCTTCGAGACGCGCGGCGGCCGCGCGCTGCTCGGTGAGCGCGTCGCGCATCGCTTCGCCGACCAGCAGCGCACCCGAGCCCAGCGCGGCCAGCAGCTCCGCGTTGGCCACCAGCACGTGCGCCGAGACGGCGTGCCGCGTCAGCACCAGCCGCTGCTGCGCGCTCCACAGCTCGAGCCCGGCGATGTTCGCCAGCGCGTTCTCTTGGGCGTCGATCTCGCCGGCCGCGAGCGCTTCGGCCAGGCGCGGAAACGGCAACGGGACGGCGATCGCGCCCAGCGCTTCGGCGAGGTGCACGTTGATCGGCGACTGCTGCACGCGCAGCCGCAAGCCGCGCAGCGCGTCGGGGTCGCGCACGACCTGATCGCGCGTCGTGAGCGATCGCATGCCGTTGACGACGAAGCCGAGCCCGGTCAGCCCGAGGTCGGCCAGCCCGTCGAGCACGCGCGCGCCGAACGGTCCGTCGAGGAACGCGTCGGCGTGCGCGAAGCCGTCGAGCAGGTACGGCAGCTCGATCAGCTGCGCCTCGGGCAGCAGCGTTCCGGCCACCGGCGCGGTCACCGAGGCCAGCGCGAGGTCGCCGCTGCGCAGATCGACCAGCGTCTGCACCTCGCCGCCCGGCGCGCGCGACGGCAATTCCAGCGCGACGCGGATCGCGCCGCCGCTGCGCTCGTCGACCAGCTCGGCGAAGCGCGTCAGCGCGCGGCCGACGTTCGAGCGCGGCACCGTCAGCGTCGCCACGCGCAGCGTCGTCACCAAACCGGCGCGCGGACGCGGGGCGAGCGGACGCGGTCCGCCGGTGGCCGCCGGCGTCTGCCGGGCCGCGCGCTCGACCCGCGCCAACGCGTCCGGCCCCAGGTCCGGCTCGAGCGCCGCCAGCGCGCGGCCGAGCGGCTCGAGCTCGGCCAGCAGCGCCCGCGTGCGCGCGGTCGGGTGGACGCGGATGACGCGCTTGTCGCTCGGGTCGGGGCGGCGCTGCGCAAGGCCGGCGTCCTCGAGCTTGTCGAGGTGGCCGCTGAGCGAGGAGCCGTCGAGCCGCAGCGCCGCCGCCAGGTCGGACGGCCGGGCGCCGCCCTCGGCCGCCGCCAACAGCAAGAGAACGAAGTACGGGACGTAGCTCAGGCCGTGCGGGCGCAGCCGGCGGTTGTACTCGCGCACCAGCTCGCGCGCCGCGACGTCCAGGGCGAAGCCCCGAAAGTCGGACGGATGGAGCGAGGGCGCGGACCGCGTGGCTGCCAAACGAGCTGCCTCCTGGCCGGAGTGCGACGTGGAGGCAACGATACCGCCGAGAAGCGGCTACGTCAATATTTCGGTTCCCAAGTAATTGCGGAGGTGTGAGCGATCATCTAGTCGCACGCTCGCTCGGACATGGCGACGACGCAAGTCTGGGAAGACACCATCCACCTGCTGCTGGGCAACGTGATCTACACGCACCTGTACGCCTACGTGGATCCGGCGCTCGCGCAAGGCGCGAGCTTGCAGAACGCGTTCACCTTCGAAGCCGACGTGCGCGTCGCGAGCGCGGAGCTCTACACGACCGCGCGCGTCCCGCTGGCGAACGGCGCGCTCACCGCGACGCCGACGCTGGCCGAGTACGCCGCGCAGCTCGGCACCGTGCAAGGCGAGATCGACGATTGGAACTGTTTGCCGACGCCGGGTGCGTGGGCGACCGCGACGGCGGTGCACTTCCTGATCGCCGCCAAAGCCGACGCGTCCGTCCCGCTGACGACGATCGAACAAGCCATGCCGGCGCTCAAGCCGGTGCTCGGCGTGGTCGGACCGTTTCTTCCGCAGAAGGTACGGATCACGATCGGCCACGCGCCCGTCCACATCCCGATCGCGCGGGATCAGACGGGCGCGGTGGTCGCGATCAACGGGACGCGGCTTTAGGTGACCTTGGGCGTGTAGCCCGGACGGCCGCCGACGGAGCTGGCGGCGATCGACGCGCTCGCCGCCTTCGCCCACGGCGACTCGCACGTGCCGTCGGACTCGGCGGTCGGCACCGTCGCGACGACGTCGAACATGAACTGCGTTTTCTCGAACTGCTTGCGCGAAACGACGGCGCCCGCGTAGCAGTCCTGCGCGTTCTGGTGGTCGCAGCCGTGCCAGCGCGACGGGTTCTCCTTGAACCCGTTGAAGCTGTGATCGGCGAACGCCTTGGCCAGCTTGCCGGCGTCGGTCGTACCGGCGCCTTCGATGCGATCGGCCAACTGCATCAGCGCCGCGTACCCGTAGTAGTGGCGCGCCGAGATCGGGCCGTGGATGTCGCGGCGCAGCCGCTGCACCAGCTTGCGCGAGGAATCGGAGACGTCCGGCGCCCACAGCACCGAGAACGTCGCGCCTTGCACTGCGTCCAGCGGGATCGCGTCGTAGTAGTAGTCCTCGAGGTTGATCCCGGCCAAGTGGATCTTCTTCTGCAGACCGAATTGCACGAACGCGTGCACGGCGTTGGCGGCGTCGACGCCGCTGTTCGCCAGCACCAGCACGTCCGCGCCGCTGGTCTGCACCTTCGTCATCGGTGCGGAGAAGTCGTTGGTGCCCAGCGGCAGGATGTCGTGGCCGACTTCGGTCCCGCCGGCGCGCGCCAACAGCGGCGCCAACTGATTGTAGGCGTCTTTGCCGAGCGCGTAGTCGGCCTGCACGAAGTACCACTTCTTGCCCAGCGCCAAGAGGCGGTTCGCCATCGGGTTGAGCGCCATGCGTGCGTTGAGGCCGAAGCGGTAGGTCAGCGCGCGCGCCTTGGCACCGGTCAGCGTCGAGTCGAACGGGCCGATCGAAAGGTTGAAGACGCCCAGCTCATCGGCCAGCGGCGCCAGCGCCAGCCCGCTGCCCGACGACGTGCCGCCGTAGATGACGTCGACGTTCTCTTGGCCGACCAGGCGGCGCATCTCGCTGACCGCGACGGCCGGCTTGGAGGTGTCGTCGCCGGTGACGAGCTCGTAGCGGACGCCGCCGCGACGGTTGAGGTCGGCCAGTGCGATCGCCGCGCCGACCTTGTGCTTCGCGGCGACGTCGGAAAAGACGCCGCTGAACGAGTCGAGGAAGCCGATCCGCACCGTCGGCTTGCCGGTCGCGGCGAGCGAGATCGAGGGGAAGGCCGCGGCGGTCGCGGCGGCCGCGGTACCACGGAGAAGATCGCGCCGAGTGGGCATGATGAAGCCTCCATCGTCGGGTCGTTTGCAACGTCAAGTATCGACGCGGCGGGTGCTGACTCCGCCCGGCGGGCGGCTTCAGGCCAGCTTGTCGGCGGTGATGCCCAGCTCCGCGCAGCGCGCGATCAGTGCCGCGCGCGCCCGGACCTCGAACGCCCCGAAGATCCGCCGGGTGTGGTTGTGCACCGTGTACGGGCTGCGGTCGAGGGCCCGGGCGATCCCTTTCATGTTCTCGCCGCCCAGCAGATAACGCAGGACGGTGCGTTCCGCCGGGGTCAGCTTGGCCAAGGCGGCCGAGGCCGGCGGCGCGGGCGGTGCCTGACCGAACCACGCGTAGGGCGCGCGCGAGAGCGCGACGTCGACGTCGTGCTGATAGCGCTCCTGGCCGGTCAGACGCTGCAGGTCGCGCGCGACGAGCGCGGCGCGCACGCGAAAATCGAGCGCGACCCACAGCCCGCGTGCGCGCTCGTAGTGCTCGATCGCCTCTTTGGGCCGGCCCGCGACCTCGCTGACGCGACCCAGCGCCATCGCCTCGAACGCCGGCAGCCGGCGGTCGCCGGTGCCGCCGCCTTCGGGCGCGCCGGAGAGGTTCCGGTAGAGCGCCAGCGCGGTGCGCGCCTCACCCGGCATCGCCTCGGCGGCCTCGATCGCGAAGTTCGTCAGCGCGAGCCGTTCGCCGTCGTCGACCTTCGCCCACGAGACGCCGTCGATCAGCGACCACGCCGAGTCGAACTGCGCGCGGGCCGCGAACTCGTCACCGACCAGCGCGCTCAGCGCGGCGGCGTTGGTCTCGGCAATCGCGCGCCGCGCGTCGGTCGGCGCCGCGTAGACCGCGTCCCGCGCGAGCTGCCACGCCGCGCCGACGTCACCGCGGAGCAGCGCGAGTATGCGTTCGCAGCCGAGCGTGCCGGTGTGTTGGCGCGCGACGCCGCTCGTCCAGCGCGTCGCGGAGAGATACGGTGCGTAACGCTTGGCCAACCGAAGGTCGATGGTCTCGCTGGCGATGGTCGCCAAACCGTGGATGAGGCGCGCGCGCACGAACAGGTCCTCGCGCGGCGCGCCGGCGAGCACGTGCAGCGCCTCGAGGAAATGCTCCGCGGCGGCGGCGTAGCGCTCGCGCCGCATCTCGATCGCACCGAGCAGCCGCGTGAGCCGCGCGCGCCACACGTCGCGCGCGTCGGGCAGCGCCGCTTCGACGAGCTGCTCGGCGGCCTGCAGCTCGCCGTCCTCCCACGCCGCCGTCGCGGCATGGAACGCGTACTCGGCGCGCGCGTCCGCCGACGCGTCGTTCACCATCGCCGCCGCCGCGGCGAACGCCGCGGCGGCTTCACGCGGCTTGCGGCGCGCGCGCAGGGCCGCGCCGCGCAGCGCCGCCGCGCTGACGCGCGCGTCGGGCGTATCGGCGCGCTCGGCGGCCGCCATCGCGGCGTCGCCGCCCGCCACCGGGTCGCCGGAGCGCAAGTGCGTGCGCGCCCGCAGCAGCAACGTTTCCACGCGCACGGCTTCGTCGTCGGGTAGCAGTGCCAGAGCCGCGAGCGCCCGCTCGTATTCCGCGTCGTAGAACGCGCTGGTCGCGACGTCGATCAAACTGACGTCGTGCGCGGTCGGGATGACCGCCGGTTTGGCCATGCTGACGATTGCGTCAGAAGACCTCGAAATACTCCCGCTGTTCCCAATTCGTCACGTGCTGTTGAAAGCGCGTCAATTCCGCGTGTTTGATCGTCAAGAAATAGTCCACGAAGTCCTCGCCCAGGCCCGCGCGCAGCACGCGGTCGGCGTCGAGCGCGGCCAGCGCTTCGCCCAGCGATCCCGGCAGCGCCGGCGCGTCGGCGTGATACGGCGCGTCCGCCGACGGACCGGGATCGCGCGCGCTCTCGAGCCCGTCGAGTCCCGCGATCACCTGCGAGGCGACGAACAAGTACGGGTTGGCGGCCGGCTCGCCGATGCGGTTCTCGACGTGCGTGGCCGGATCGCCGGGCTCGCCGACGACGCGCAGCATCGCGCCGCGGTCGTCGACCGCCCACGCGGCACGATCGGGTGCCAGCGAGTTCGCGCGAAAGCGGCGGTAACCGTTGATGGTCGGCGTGCTCAGTGCCGTCGCACCGGCCGCGTGCGCCAGCAACCCGCCCAGCCATGCGCGCCCGACCGCCGAGACGACCTCGCCCGATGCGGCGTCGCCGACGAACGCGTTGGCACCGCTCTCGCTCGCGATCAGCGATTGGTGCAAGTGCCAGCCGCTCGACATGACGTGCGGAATCTGCGGCCGGCACATGAAGGTGACGTGATAACCGTGACGGCGGCACAGCTGTTTGGCGGCGTTGCGAAAGAGCACCATCGCGTCGGCCGCGTCGAGTGCGCGCTGCGGGGCGAAGGTGACCTCGCACTGGCTGGGCCCGTACTCGAGCTCGAGCGAGCGCAGCGGCAGCTCGAGCGCCAGCGCGCCGGCGCGCAGCACCTCGAGGATCGGCTCGAGCGCATCGTAGCGCAGCTCCGAGAGATGCTGGTAGCCTTTGGTCGTCAGCCGCACGGAGGGCGGCGTGCCGGGCTCGCCGGCATCGCCCGCGTCCTCCAGGCGCAGCGCGGCGTCCTCGAGCGCGAACACGTGCATCTCGACTTCGAGGCCGCAGATCATCTCGTAGCCGCGGGCCGCGAGCCTCTGGAGCGCCGCGCGCGCGATCCCGCGCGTGCTGAACGGCATCGCCGCGCCGTCGCGCGTATAGAGATCGCACAGCACCCAACCCGCGTCGCGCGCCCACGGCAGAACGCGAAAGGTCGCCGGATCGGGCAGCATCACCATGTCGCGCGCACCGCGCAGCGCGGCCAGGCCGCCGGTGGCGGCGTCGTTCGCGAACAGGGAGAAGACGGTCCGGTTGGCGGTGTCCTTGCCCAGGATCGACGCCGGCAGGCCCCAGCCGTCGGCGAACGCGCCGGGCAGCTCGCCGGCGACGATCGTCTTGCCGCGCACGAGCCCGTGTTGGTCGACGCACGCCAGCCGCACGACGTTCAGCCCGTCGCGCGCGACGCGTTCGAGCACCTCGCTCGCCGCGCGCTCGCGCGCGCCGGTCGCGACGCCGCAGCGCTCGGCCAGCGTCACCGCGCGCTGCCGGCCTGTACGCCTTGCGCCCAGGGGCTGGCCGCGCGCCGTTCGGCGACCAAGCGGTGCCAGTGCGCTTCCCAGTCGCCGGCCGGCGCGATCGTGTCGATCGTGTCCGGACCGCCGCCCGGCGACGGTGCGAACGCCGGCGCGCCCGGCTCGAGCGCTTCGAGCAGCAGCCGGCGATATTGCGTGATCGCCTTGTCGGCCGAACCCAAGTGCTCGCGGGTGCGGTCGGCGATCGCGCCTTGCGACTCGACCGCCCACTGGTCGTGCACGTTGATGTCCTCGCCCATTCCGGTGTAGGTGCTGGTCCGCTGCTCGTCGGCGTTGAAGCCGTACGCGTTGGCGCGGCCGATGCGCGGGACGTAGTCGGGCAGCTCGTAGAGCCGCAGCCGTTGCGCGCGCATCTGCGCCTTGTCGACCGGCGCGTCGTAGGCGGTGAACGCCGCGTACCAGTAGTTCGTCACGTCGTCGACCGGCACGTGCCACTGCAGGATCGTCATCTGGGGGCTGAGCGGGATCAAGAACGCGTTCGGAAAGACGAGATGCGTGACCCGCACGTGGACGCTGGTGGGGTCGAGCGCGCGCAGCGTCGTCAGCTCGAGCCCGTTGGTGTCGCGCCGCACGTCGATGCGCGGCCGGGTGTATTCGCGCATGATCTTGGTCATCGGCAGATCGGAGGCCGACGAGTTGGCGCGAAACTGCTTGCCGTATTCGCCGCCCGGCGCCTCGTCCTCGAAGAAGCGGTGCAGGAACGAGGCGTGCGAGGGATCGATGCCAACCTCGACCGCCTGCAGCCAGTTGCACGCGACGAGTCCCTTGAAGGCGAACGTGTACGCGTCCGGCGCGCGAAAGCAGTCGTAGTCGGGAAACGCCGGCGGTTCACCCTCGCCGAGATAGCCCCACAGAATGCCGGCGCGCTCGACGATCGGGTACGCGCGCTGGCGCATGCGCGCGCAGAACGTGCTGTCCTCGGGCTCGGCCGGCATCTCCAGGCACCGCCCGTCGGTCGCGAACAGCCAGCCGTGGAAGGTGCAGCGCAACCCGCCGTCCTCGAGCCGCCCGAAGGCGAGGTCGGCGCCGCGGTGCGGGCACGCGCGCTCGAGCAGTCCCAGGTTGCCGCGCTCGTCGCGGAACGCGACCAGCTCTTCGCCCATGACGCGCACCGCGCGCACCGGGCGCTCGGGCGGCAGCTCGTCGGCGAGCGCGACGGGCTGCCAGAAGCGGCGCAACAGCGCGCCCGCGGCGGTGCCGGCGCCGGTGCGCGTGACCAGGGCGTTCTGTTCGGCGGTCAGCATGGTCGCCCGTTCTCGGACGGGAAGCGGCGCCCATGCCGCAGCCCACGACGTTCTCGATCGTCGCCGCCGATCCGCGCACGAACGAGATCGGGATCGCCGTCCAGTCGAAGTTCCTCTCGGTCGGCGCGGCCGTCCCGTGGGTCGAAGGCGCGGTCGGCGGCGTCGCGACCCAGGCCTGGGCGAACACGACCTTCGGGCCGCGCGGCCTGCGCGCGCTGCGCGACGGTGCCGCGCCCGACGACGTGCTGCGCGCGTTGCTCGCCGACGATCCACAGGCCCAGGACCGGCAGGTGGGCATCGTCGACGCCCAGGGCCGCGCCGTCACCTTCACCGGCGAACGCTGCATCGGCTGGGCGGGCGGAGTCGCCGGCGACGGGTTCGCGGCGCAAGGCAACTGTCTGGCCGGCGCCGCCGTCGTCGACGCGCTGGCCGCGACGTTCCGCGGCGCGCGCGGCACGCTCTCGGACCGGCTCGTCGCGGCGCTGGCGGCCGCCCAGCGCGCCGGCGGCGACAAACGCGGGCAACAGAGCGCGGCGCTCGTCGTCGCCAAACCGGGCGGCGGGTACGGCGGGTTCAACGACCGCTACGTCGATCTGCGCGTCGACGACCACGCGGCGCCGATCGACGAGCTGGCGCGCATCCTCGAGCTGCACAAGCTCTACTTCTTCCCGCCCGCGCCCGAAGACGTGCTCGTGGTCGACGACGCGCTGGGGCGCACGCTCGTGCGCGAGCTGGTGCGCCTCGGCGAGCTTCCCGCCGGCGCGAGCGCGTACGACCAGCGCGCCCGCGACGCGCTCGTCGCGCTCATGCACGTCGAGAATCTCGAGAACCGCGTGCGCGACGACGGCACGATCGACCGTCAGACGCTGGACTACCTCACCGCGCTGCGCCGCGGCTGATCGCCCGCGCCATCCCGGTCGACCGTGCGACAGAGCTGGCGGCATCCGCGTCCAAGTCGGCTACCATCGGCCCGGGATACCGCGCTCGCTTGATTCGCCGGGCGCGCTTTGCGCGTATACTGAGGCCATGGCCATGCGATCCTTCCGCTGGAGCGCGGCCGCATTTGGCTGCGCCTGTATCGCACTCGTCGCGATCGCGCGCGCCGCGGGCGACGCCCCACCGCACCCACCCCCTGTCGGACTGCCGGATCCGCCCGCCGTGCGGCCGATCCACGGCGTCACCTCGCTCACGCTGACGGCGGCCCAAACGAGCGCGGGGCGCGCCGGCATGCTGTACGAGGGCGCCCCCGTCATGCCGACCATCCGCGTGTGGCCCGGCGATCAGTTGAAGATCGTCTACGTCAACGAGCTCTCACCGCACTCCGCGGAAGCGTGCGCGCTCGGACCGTGCATGGACATGACGAACCTGCACTTCCACGGCATGGAGGTCTCGCCGAAAGCACCGCAAGACGACGTGCTCACCATGCTCGCCGCGCCCGGCCAGACGTTGCACTACGACGTCCGCGTCCCACCGGGCCACATCCCGGGACTATTCTGGTTCCACACGCATCCGCACAGTGAAAGCGCGGAACAGGATTTGGACGGGATGTCGGGCGCGATCGTCGTCGAGGGCATCGACCGGTACGTGCCGGCGGTCCGCGGCCTTCGCGAACGCGTCTTGATCGTGCGCACCCGCGACGCTCGCAGCTACAGCACGCCGCGCATCGCGCTCTTGCGCGCGCGGCTGGGCGTGCCGGCGCACGACTGCGGCACCTCCGGCGAGCAAGTCGCCGGTTTCGCGACCGTCAACGGCATGCTGCGCCCGTCGATCGCGATTCGTCCCGGCGAGCGTCAGTTTTGGCGCCTCGTCAACGCGCAGCCCGAATCGTATCTCGATCTCTCGCTCGACGGCGAGTCGCTCGAGGTGGTCGCGCTCGACGGCGAGCCGCTCGCGTACCGCAACCCCACCCGCCCGACGCGCACGTTCACGCACCTGCTGATCCCGCCGGCCGGCCGCGTCGAGGCGATCGTAACCGGACCGCCCGCCGGCAGTCACGCCACGCTGCGTAGCGCCTGCGTCGACACCGGTCCCGCCGGCGACATCAACGCGGGACAAGTGCTGGCGGACGTGGTTCCGGCCCTCGCCTCGGACACGCCGAAACAGACCGTGCCGGTCTCCACCGAGCCGCCGGTCTATGTCTCGGCGGCTCCGGCGATCGCGGCGGAGCGAGCGCCGGCGCAGTTCGTCGTCCACTTCTCCGAGCACGACCACGGCTTTTACATCAACGGCCGCAAGTTCTCGATGACCGACGGGCCGATGACGATCGCGCGGGTCGGTACCTACGCGCACTGGCACATCGTCAACGACTCGGACGAGATGCACCCGTTTCACATCCATCAGGTGCACTTCCTGACCTACCGGGACCACGGTACGGTCGTCGCAAACCCGGTCTGGCTCGACACCGTCAACGTGCGCCAACGCACGTCGGTCGACACCGTGATGGACTTCACCAACCCCGTCATCCGGGGGATGGCGGTTTTCCATTGCCACATCCTCAATCACGAGGACAAAGGCATGATGGCGAAAGTGCTGTTCCGCTAGCAGCGGCTCAGAACGACCACTGCCACGCGTTCCAGGTCTCGATGATGCCGTTGGGGCGGAAGTTCTGCAGGTCGCTGTCGACCGCTTCGATCTGGCGCGGCCACCAAAGGTACGCGTACGGCGCGTCGCGCGCCAGCAGCGCTTGAATGACCGCGTAGGCGCGCTTGCGGGTCGGGCGGTCGTAGTGCGAGAGCGCGGCGCGCTGCGCGGCGTCCATCTCCGGCGTGCAGTAGCGCGCCCAGTTGTAGCCGTTGGGCGGCCGCTGGTCGCACAGCAGCTGGGTGGAGTCGTCGGGATCGATGCCCGAGTACCAGGTGTAGAGCGCGCCGTCGTATTTGCCGCTGGCGAGAATCCCCACGCCCGGGGGTCCGTAGTAGAGTCCCGAGGTGTAGCCCTTGAGCTCGATGCCGATGCCGACGTCGTGCAGCATCGCCCCGATCTCAACGCCGCGGCTCTTGTCGGTCGCGCTGTCGGAACGGTAGGCCAGTCCGATCACCAGCCGCTGGCCGTTGCGCACGCGCACCCCGCCCGAGCCGACCCGCCAACCCGCGGCATCGAGCAGCGCCCGCGCCTTGGGGACGTTCGGCCGGTTCGTGCCGACGTGCGGATCGTAGGCCCACAGCTGCGACGGGATGTCCTCGGTGGCGGGGATCGTCGTCCCGTAGGTCGCCTCGCGCGAGAGCCGCGGCTTGTCGATGGCCAGGTTGATGGCCTGGCGCACCCGCACGTCGTCGAGCGGCGCGCGCGTCGTGTTGAACATGATCGCGTCGAAGCCGTTCATCGGCACCAGCCGCACGTCGATCCCCGGAATCCCGATCAAGTTCGGGTAGACGCGCGGCGAGGCCAGCATGAACCAGTCGACCTCGTGCGCCCGCAGCTCGTTGGCGATCGTGTTCTCGTCGGGGACGAGCTGGAGCTCGATGCGCCGCAGCTTCGGCTTGCCCAAGAAGTAGTCGTCGTTGGCGACGTACTCGATGTGGTCGCCGCGCACCCAGCGCGCGACCTTGAACGGACCCGTGCCGACAGGCTCTTGGTTGAACGGGATGTGGTTGAGGTCGGGATACTTCGCCAACAGATGTTCGGGCAAGATGAAGTACGGCGAGTCGCTGGGCCCGAAGAAGGTGTGGATCGCGGGTCCGAACGGATGGCGCAAGTGGAAGACGACCGTATAGGCGTCGGGCGTGTCGACGCGGGTGATGTCGTCGTAGCCGTGGCGGGTGGTGACCAGCGTCGCCGGGTTCATGATCGCGTGATAGGTGAAGGCGACGTCGCGGCTGCTGAACGGCGCGCCGTCCTGCCACTTCACGTTGCGGCGCAGGTGATAGGTGATCGTCAACCCGTCGCGGCTGATGCCGCCGTTCTCGAGCGTCGGGACCGCCGAGGCCAAGATCGGCACGTCGCGGCCGTCGGGATCCGTCCCGATCAGCGGGTCGAACGCGAGCGCCTCCGCCTGCACCTCGATCTGTTGCGTGGAGAGGATCGGGTTGAGCGTGTTCGGCGTCAGGCTGGTGGCAATGCGCAGCGTCCCCGGCACCAGCCACGCATGCTGGCCGGACGACGTGCCCGACCCGTCACCCGTGCGGGTGCAGCCCGTCGCGCACGCGACGAGCAGAGCGAAGGTCCAAAGGCTCCGTCGAACGATCACCCGCCGCTCTTCGCGGGCCCGGGTGCCGGTTCCCGATCCTCAGCCGTACTTGAAGCCGGGCTTGCTCTGCCCGACTTCGATGATGTAGCCGTCAGGATCGCGGATGTAGCACCGCGTCTCGCCGTATTTGTCGAGCGGCTCGGTGAGAAACGTCGCTCCGCGGCTCTTCCAAAGCTCGTAGCACGCTTGAATATCGGCGACGCGAACGTTCATGAAGCTGCTGATCAGATCGGGATCGGGCGTGTGGAGCGTGACGGTCGGCTTGTCCGGCGTCGGTCCGCCCCCGACGTTGAGGATGAGCCAGGTGTTGGCGATCCGGATGTACGGCGGAGCGTTTCCGTCGCCGCGGCTGACGATCTCGCCGCCGAAAACCGTCGCGTAGAAGTTCATCGATCGCTCGAGGTCGGCCACCGTAAGAAAATGCGCGATGGTAAACCCTTCGACCGGCGGCATTTGATAGTTCGTATTCTCGACCCGTACTTCGTCCATCGATCTCTCCAGTCGCAGCGCGAGTATTAATCCGACTCCATTCGCTCGACCCATTGCGAGCGCCACGCCGCGGGAGCGAACGGTTCCCCGAAGTACTGCGTCTCGTGGAAGACCTTGTCTCCGCGAAACTCATGGATGTTTACCGTATACCACGGCTTTCCGTCGTAGGTGATGACGACCTCGCTCACCCAGACCGGGCCGCTGCCCACGATCCGCCGCACCTTCGATACGTGCGGATGATCCGGATCCGCGGAGCGCTGAGCGACCAAGTTCGCGCGGCCGCGGATGCGCTCGCCCGTCTGGGGGAAGTCGCAGATGACGTCTTCCGCGTAGAGGTCGCCGGAGACCGGCTTCTCCCAACGCTGCTCGATCGCCATCCGAATGGCCGAATCGTCCATAGAGCACACCTCGGTACGGCATTCTAACACGAGTTCGGACGGGCGGTCCAAAATATCTTAGGTCGGCACGACCAGCAGACACTCCGGCTGGTCCTCGAGGCCGGTGAGGAACGGCGTGATCTTGCCCGAGTACAAGTCGATGGTGCAGATCGCACTCTGCGCGCGGCTGCCGGCCAGCAGCGTGCCGTCCGGTGTGAACGCGAGCCCCGAGACCTTGGCGAGGTTGGTGTCGTCGTGCGCGACGCAGGTCGTGCCCTGCGAGCTCTCGGTATAGGCGAAGATGCACGCGTTCCCCGCGCTTCCGATGTACACCACGCCGGCCGCGGGCTCGTACGCCAGGCCGACCGGATCGTCGAGCACGTCGTGCTTGCCGGTCCCGCCCGTCCCGGTGATCGCGCCGGTGAACGCACCGCTCCCGAGCTCGTACATGCAGACGCGGTTGGCGGCCTCGTCGACGGCGTAGAGCGCGTTCGGCGTGGTGAGAACGCCGCGCACCGAGTGTTTGGTCGGCTTCTTCGCGCCGGCCGCGGCCAGCGCCGCGCTCGGCGGCGGCAGCGGCGAGACCAGGCCGACTTCGGCGAGACCGCCTTGTGCCGCCGGGACCGCCGGCGGCGTGTTGCCGCCGACCGCGATCGGAACGACCGACGCGACCCATTGGCCCGGATAGAACACGTTGGTCGGCCCGGTGCTCGGAAAGTTGGTGGTGAGGTATGCGGCGATCGGTGCCGGCGTCGCCGTCGTTCCGGTGCCGACCGCGAACGCGGTCACGCAGTTCGTGTCCTGACTGGAGACGAACAGCACCAGCGACCCGTCGAACGCGAGGCCGTACGGGTGGGCGATACCGGACGAGGTCGCCGGCGTGACCAGCGTGGCGAGCAGGTCACGGGTGCCGTCTTTGTTCACGGTCGCCGAGAAGAGCAGCACTTCCGAGACCGACTCGTACGCGACCGCGAGGTAGAAGCGGCCGCTCAGATCGAGCGTCATGCCGCGCAGCTCGTCGTAGTCGGGCGTGACGCGTCCGATCTTCTTACCGTCCGATCCGTAGGCGCGAACGTGCTTCACGGGCGTCTTCGACTCGCCCGAGAACGTGACGTAGATATCGTAGCCAGAACCCGCCATGGCTGCTCCTCCGTGCGCACCCGTTGGCGAGGTGCGCGGCGCCGGTTACGTCCCGATCAGCTCTTTGAGCGCGTGCTGGAAGACCTTCGGCGCTTTGCCCTGGAACAGCACGCTCTCGTTGCCGCCGATTTGGCGGCGCAGGGCGATCAGCTCGTCGCGCAGCGCGGCGGCCTTCTCGAACTCGAGGTTCGCCGAGGCCTCGCGCATCTTGCGCTCGATCTCCTTCGCCATCGCCTCGGCGACTTCGCGCGGCAGCTTCTCGGCACGCACCGCCGCGGCCGCGTCGCCGCCGCCTTCGGTGCCGCCGACCAGCTCGAGGATGTCGCGCACTTCCTTGCGCACCGTCTTCGGCTCGATCCCGTGCTCGGCGTTGAAGGCCAGCTGCATCTCGCGCCGCCGGCGCGTCTCGCCGAGCGCCTTGGCCATCGACTCGGTGACGACGTCGGCGTACATGATGACCTTGCCCTCGACGTTGCGCGCGGCGCGGCCGATGGTCTGGATCAGCGAGGTCCCCGAG
Organism: Candidatus Sulfotelmatobacter sp.; assembly: GCA_035504415.1. Classification (NCBI taxonomy): domain Bacteria; kingdom Pseudomonadati; phylum Acidobacteriota; class Terriglobia; order Terriglobales; family Candidatus Korobacteraceae; genus Candidatus Sulfotelmatobacter; species Candidatus Sulfotelmatobacter sp. Next base: position 378,022 of record DATJRY010000011.1, read on the forward strand.
CGCAGATAGCCTTCCTTGTCGGCGTCGAGGATGCCGACCAGCGAGACCTCGGGCAGATCCAGGCCTTCGCGCAGCAGATTGATCCCGACCAGCACGTCGAACAAGCCCTTGCGCAGGTCGCGCAGGATCGCGATGCGTTCGAGCGTCTCGACCTCGCTGTGCAGGTAGCGCACGCGGATTCCGTTCTCGATCAGGTACTCGGTCAGGTCCTCGGCCATCTTCTTGGTCAGCGTGGTGACCAGGACGCGCTCGTCGCGCTCCGCCCGGCGCCGGATCTCTTCCATCAGGTCGTCGACCTGGTGGCGGGTCGGGCGCACCTCGACCTCGGGATCGACCAGGCCGGTCGGCCGGATGATCATCTCGGCGACCTGACTTGATCGGTTCAGCTCGTACGTCGAGGGCGTCGCGGAGACGTAGAGCACCTGGTTGAGGTGGTTCTCGAACTCGTCGTACGTCAGCGGCCGGTTGTCGAGCGCCGAGGGGAGCCGGAAACCGTGCTCGACCAGCGAGAGCTTGCGCGAGCGATCGCCGCCGTACATCGCGTGCACCTGCGGCAGCGTGACGTGCGACTCGTCGATCAGCAGCAGCCAATCCTGCGGGAAGAAGTCGAGCAGACACCACGGCGTCGAGCCGGGCTGGCGGCCCGCCAGCGGCGCCGAGTAGTTCTCGACCCCGTTGCAATAGCCGACCTCGCGCAGCATGTCCAGGTCGTAGCGCGTGCGCTGCTCGAGCCGCTGCGCTTCGAGCAGCTTCCCTTCGGAGCGGAACAGCGCCAGCCGCGTGTTCAGCTCCTCCTCGATCTCGATGATCGCGCGCTGCAGCTTCTCTTCCGGCGTGATGTAGTGCTTCGCCGGGAAGATCTTCAGCTCGTCCTTCGAGGCGACGTACTCGCCGGTCAGCTGGTTGACGACGTTGATCGCCTCGATCTCGTCGCCGAAGAACTCGATGCGGTGGACCAGCTCCTCGTCGACGGCGACGAACTCCAGCGTGTCGCCGCGCACGCGGAAGGTTCCGCGCACCAGGTTGAGGTCGTTGCGGCGGTACTGCATCCCGATCAGCTTGCGCAGAAACTCGTCGCGGTCGATCACGTCGCCGACTTTGATGTCGGCCGACATCTCCAGGTAGTCCGACGGCGAGCCCAACCCGTAGATGCACGAGACCGAGGCGACGATCAGCGTGTCGCGCCGCGTCAGCAGCGACTGCGTCGCCGAGTGCCGCAGCCGTTCGATCTCGTCGTTGATCGAGCTGTCCTTGGCGATGTAGGTGTCGGTGTGCGCGATGTACGCTTCGGGCTGGTAGTAGTCGAAGTACGAGACGAAGTACTCGACCGCGTTGTGCGGTAAGAACTCGCGGAACTCGGCGCACAGCTGGGCCGCCAGCGTCTTGTTGTGGCACAGGACCAGGGTCGGCTTCTGGACCATCTCGACGATCCGCGCCATGGCCAGGGTCTTGCCCGAGCCGGTCACCCCGAGCAGCGTCTGCGCACGCTCGCCGCGCAAAAAGCCCTCGGCGATCTGTTCGGTCGCCTTGGGCTGGTCGCCGGCCAACGGGTACTGCGTCACGAGCTCGAAGCGAGGCATGCCCCTGCCAGAACCCACGTTCGATCCCGCTCGTGGCAGGCAGGCGGTCAGGCGGCCTCGATCAGGCCGATGACGTCGACGCGGTGGCGGGCGCGGAGCACGCCGGGATACGGGGCGTCGAAGGTGCCCGAGACGGGGGCCACGTCCTCGTAGTCGCGGCCCACCGCGACCACCACGTGGCGGACGGTCGCCGGGGTGTCGTGGGTCGGGTCGAAGGCCAAGACGACCACGCTGCCGTCGCGGCGACGGACCAGCACCTCGACCCAGGCGTGGGTGGCGCCTTCGCCCAGCAGGTGCCCCGAGACGTAGCGGGCCGGCAGCCCGCAAGCGCGGGCCAGGGCCAGCATCACGTGGGCGTAGTCCTGGCAGACGCCACGCCCCATCGCGAACGCCGTCGCCGCGGTGGTGAAGACGTCGCTGACGCCCTTCGTATAGACGATGCGGCGGTGGACGAAACGGCTGATCGCGTCGGCCAGGTCGGCCGGGTTCGGGTGAATGGCCCGCAGGTCGGCGGCGGCGTCGAGCAGCGCCTCGTCGGGCCGGGTCAGCCGCCGCGGTGCCGTCAGCCGCGGGTCGAGCAGCAGCGCCGCGTCGACGGTGTGCGGCGCCCCGTCCGCCTCGCGGCGCACCAGCGCCTGGAAGGTGAAGTCGACGGCGCGCTCGACCCGCGGCAGCTCGATCTGCGCGACCACGTTGCCGAAGCCGTCGGTCTGGGCGTGCCGGCGGCCGGCGACGCTCACGCTCAGGCGATGCCCGAGCCGGCGCTGCGCGCCGTGCGCGCGGGGCGGCGCCAGCACCAGCCGCTGGCGCAGGTCGCGGATCGGCCCCGGGTACTCGTACCGGAAGCGCTGCTCGATCCGGTAGGTGGCCGCGCGCACGCGCGACCAGTCGATCGCGCCGGGCTCGCGGACGCCGCCCGCGTCAGCTTCCATTGGATTCCTCATCGGCACGAACGGTCATCGAGACCAGCTCGGTCTGACCGAAGGTCGTCAGCATCGCGACGTCCAGCGCGTCGCGGCCGCGCGCGATGACGACGCGGCCCTTGCGGCGCTCGTTGTTGCGCGGGTCGAACGTCGCCCACGCGCCGCCCAGATAGACTTCCGCCCACGCGCAGAAGTCCATCGGCAGGTCGGGCGGCGGCACGTCGATGTCGGGCAGGTAGCCGAAGACGTAGCGGGCCGGGATGTTGAGCGCGCGGCAGAAGCTGATGAACAGGTGCGCGAAGTCGCGGCAGACCCCGGTGCGCGCTTCGTACACGTCGAGCGCCGTCGTGGTCGCGGTGCTGCTGCCGTACGCGAAGCGCAGGTGGCCGTGCACGAAGTCGGAGATCGCCTGGACGCGGCCCCAGCCGGGTTCGACCGCGCCGAACAGCTCGCACGCGCGGTTCGCCAACACGTCGGAGAGGCAATAGCGGCTGGGCAGCGTGTAGGTGAGCACGTCGTCGGGGAGCTCGTCGACCGGGTGCTCGACCGCGTCCGGGCGCAGCGGGTCCGCCGCGGCCGGCGTCTCGACGGTCGCGTCGTAGCGGATCGTCGTCGTTCCCGGCGCGAGGGTCAGCCGGCGGCAGACGTTGCCGTAGAGGTCGACGTAGTCGGAGGCGGCGGCGGCGGGCTCGACCGTCCAGCGCTCGCCGAGCACGCGCAGACCGTCGTGCCGCGTCGGGCGCACGAGGCACACGGCCGGCACCGGCGCCTGCGTCGCGCAGACGAACTCGCAGCCGACGGCAATCCGCAGCGTCCCCTCACCGACCTCCGAGACCATTGCGCGCTCTTTCCCCTTTACGCGCCGCGTCATCCCGACAAATGGCCGAGACCGCAAAAAGACCAGGACACGACGCCCCGGGTGCCGGAATCAACCCGGCTTCCCCTGTGCGCCGCGGCGCTTCCGGAGGCAGAAGGAGCCGTTCGTGATCCAGCCGCCCTTGGTCTTCAGCGGATCGTCCAATCGCAAGCTGGCCGAAGAGATCGCTCGCCGCATGCAGACCCGCGTCGGCAACGCACTGGTCGATCGCTTCAAGAACGACGAATGTCGCATCGAGATCCGCGAGAACGTGCGCGGCGCCGAGGTGTTCGTCGTGCAGTCCACCTGCCGGTCGCCCCAGGGCTACACCGTCAACGACTCGCTGATGGAGCTGCTGCTGATCGTCGACGCCCTCAAGCGCGCCTCGGCGAACCGGGTCACGACCGTCGTGCCGTACTACGGCTACGCCAAGCAGGACAAGAAAACCAAAGGCCGCGAGCCGATCTCCGCCAAGCTGGTCGCCAACATGCTGCAGACCGCGGGCGCCGACCGGATCGTCACGCTCGACCTGCACGCGGCCCAGATCCAGGGCTTCTTCGACATCCCGGTCGACAACCTGATGGCCGCGCCGACCCTGTGCAACTACCTCAAGGCCGAGAAGCTCGAAGGCGACCGAGTCGTCGTCGTCTCGCCCGACGCCGGCGGCGTGCCGCGCGCCGAGACGTTCGCCAAGCGCCTGAAATCGTCGCTGGCCGTCATCATCAAGCGCCGCCCCGAGCCCGACGTCTCCGAGGTCACCCACATCGTCGGCGACGTTCAGGGGAAGATCGCCGTTGTGGTGGACGACATGATCTCGACCGGCGGCACGCTGGTCAAGGCCGCGGAGGCGCTGCGCAAGCGCGGCGCGACCGACGTCTACACGCTCGCGACGCACGGCATCTTCGCCGGCGACGCGATCGCGCAGTTCGAGGCCTCCGAGATCAACAAGGTCATCGTCACCGACACCATCCCACGCACCATCGAGTCGGCCAAGGTCGAGCATCTCTCGATCGCCCAGATCCTGGCCGACGCGATCAAGCGCATCACTTCGAACCGTTCCGTCTCGGAGCTGTTCAACAACGAGGAAGCACTCGACGGCACCACGGCGACCGCGCCGGCCGGCGTCGAAAGCGAGCTTCCCTCCGTCGCAGCGGCCGTCTGAGGCCGGGAAAGCATCATGTCCAAGCAGCACACCCTCAACACCCTCACGCTCGAGCCACGCAGCGAGGCGGGGACCACCACGGCGCACGCGCTGCGGCGCGCCGGCAAGGTTCCCGGTGTCGTCTACGGGCACGGCCAGGCGACGCCGATCACGATCACGGCGAAGGACTTGAGCGAGCTGCTGCTATCGGGCAACCGCGCGCACGTCGTCACCGCCAAGATCGGCAAGACGACGGAGTCGGTGCTGCTGCGGCGCATCGAGACCGATCCGATCACCCGCAAGGCGCTCAGCGTCGACTTCCAGCGCGTGACCAAGGACGAAGCGATCTACGCCACCGTCCCGATCGTCACCGTCGGCACCTCGACCGGCGTGAAGGATCACGGCGGCGTGCTCGACGTCAGCCTGCGCGCGCTCGAGGTCAAGGGACCCGCCTCATCGATCCCCGACAAGCTCGAGATCGACGTCACCGAGCTCGACGTGCACCAGCACCTGACCGCCGGCCAGATCGCGTTGCCGAAGGGCTTCACGCTGGTGACGCCGGCGGACACCCTGGTCGTCGGCGTCGAGATCACGCGCGCCGAGGCCGCCGAAGCACCCGAAGCACCGGCTGCCGCGGCGGCGCCGGGCGCGGAGGCGCCGGCCGCACCCGCGCAAGGCTGACCGGCGATCGACGAGCTCTCCCTTCTCGTCGGGCTCGGCAATCCGGGCGCGAAGTACGCGCGCACGCGCCACAACCTGGGTTTCATCGTCGTCGACGCCCTGGCCGAGCGTTGGGGCATCGGCGCGCGCGACTGGCAGAAGAAAGGCCAGGCGCTCTACGCGCTCGACCGCGGCCGGCGCGCGATCCTGGTCAAGCCGCAGTCGTACATGAACCTGAGCGGTCCGCCGACGCAGGGGATCGCGACGTTCTACAAAGTGCCGCCGCCGCGGATCCTGGCCATCGTCGACGAGCTCGACTTGCCGTGGGGGACGCTGCGGATGCGCGCCGAGGGCTCGAGCGGCGGCCACAACGGGCTCAAGTCGCTGATCGAGGTCTTCGGCACCGGTTTTCCGCGGTTGCGGATCGGGATCGGCCGCGCGCACGAGGGCGACGCGATCGAGCGGGTGCTGGGCGAGTTCACGCCGCAAGAGGCGGCCGAGCTGCCGGCCCTGGTCGACCGCTGCGTGACCGGCGCCGAGCTGTGGCTGCGCGAGGGCGTGGCGGCGGCGATGAACGTCGTCAACGTGAGAGTCTGATCAACGGCGCGCGATTCGCCGCGCGCGGCATCCGATAATGGCGGTACGATGCGCCGTCTCGCCGCGTTTCTCACCCTCGCCGTGACCGTGCTGCCGCTCGCCGCACGAGCGCAGGAGGCCTGGCCCGACCCGGGCAGTACCGCGCCCGCCGCCGCCCGCCAGCTGGCCGCCGACGTCAACGCGGCGCGAGTCGCACACGGCTTGCCGCCGCTCGCCCTCGACGCGCGGCTGTCGCGCTTCGGCTTGGCGCTGGCGGAGGCGATGGAGCGCCGGCACTACTTCGGCCACACCGACCCCGACGGCGTGACCTTCGCCGATCGCGTCCGCGCGGCCGGACTGCTCGATCACTTCGCCGCCGAGAACATCGCGCTGGACGTCGACGAGCAGCGCGCCAACACCGCGCTGCTGCACAGCCCCGGCCACTACCGCAACATCATGGACCCGCGCGCCCGCACGCTGGGCGTCGCCGCCGTCTACGGCGAGGGCGGGGAGCTGCTGTTCGTGGAGGAATTCGGCGGCTGACCGGTCCGCTGGGTAAACGTTCGACCCAGTTCAGCCGTTGTACAAGGAAAGGAGACCACGATGGAGCTGGGCGGACGAACGATGGTGATCCGGGTCGACGAAGCGACCTTGGGCGCTGACGGGACGACGTTCTTCAGCGACCTGGTGTTTCTGGGCAACCTCGGAATGCGGCCGGTGATCGTCGCCCCGACGGCCGACGCGGCGCGCGCGGTGGTCCGTTCGATGAACCGCAGCGGCGACTCGGCCGTCGGCCTCTCCGGCGCGGACGCCGGGATGATCCCCGCCGCGGCCGGCGCGATCGGCGCCGTGCAAACCAAGCTCCTGTGCACCTTGCTCGACGCCGGCTACGTCCCGGTGATCGAGCCGCTCGCGTTCGGCTTCACCGGCACCGACGTCGCGGTCGCCGCCGACGACGTCGCGCAGTCGCTGGCCAGCGCGGTCGGCGCCGCGCGCGCGATCTTCTTCAACGACCAGGGCGGCGTCATCGACGCCAAGACGCGCCTCTTGGTCGATCAGCTCACGCCGGCCGAAGCGCTCGAGGTCGCCGCCGATCGCACCTTGGCGGAAGACTTGCGCGCCGCCGTCCGCGCGGCGGCGCTCGGCGTGCGCGGCGGCGTCGGCGCGGCGCAGATCTGCGACGGCCGCGTCGCGCACGCGACGATCGTGGAGTTCTTGACGGCCCGCCACATGGGCACCCAAGTAGCCGGGACCGTCTACACGGGCTAGCTCCGCGAAACGGCGGCGGCCGAGGACGAGCAAACTCACGCCGGGTTAAGAGTTGGTACGCAATCTGACGCCATCCGGGCCGGTTTGCCGATCGTTCTCAGCGTAGCCCGGACGCCCAGGAGCCCAGCCATGTCCGACACCCGTTCGCTCGTCGCAACCGCCTGCGCGCTCGCAGCGCTGTTGATGCTGCCGGTCGGAATGGTCCTCGCCTCGGTACTGGTGCGCGACGCCCTCGCGCCGCTGCCCGAGGAGGCGTTGCAGGCGGCCGACACCGGCCGGGGGACGCCGCGCCGGCGGGACGATTTGCCCTTCGGCTTCGTTGTCTAGGGGCTATGAAGAAGCCCGCCCCCGCCCAGCCGGAGGCGCCGCATCAGCCCGACGCGCCGCTGGGCGCGGAGCGGTGGCTGGCCGTGCGGCAACGTAGCGGCGCCGGCCCGATGACGCCCAAGCCCAAGCGCGGCACGCGCGCCGAACACGCTCGCCGCGAGATCGAGGACCAGCAGTAGCGCGAGCCTAGATCGACGTTCCCGGGCACGGGTCGGCGGTGCCGGCGGCGCGCGCGATGCGAGCGCCCAGCGGCGCGGTGTCCTCGAAGTACCAGCGCACGGTGCGCCGCCCGCACAGCGGCTCGAGGGCGTCGTCGGCTTCGCGCACGAACAGGCGCGCCGTCGCGACGCGATCGGCACCGGCGGCCAGCGCGCGTTCGTCGGCCGCCGTTTGCAAGCTGCGGTGATAGGCGGTGTAGATCGGATAGATCACGATCATCACCACGCCCAGCAGCGTCGCCACCAGCGCGAGGCGTGAGAGCACGTCGTCGTCGCGGCGGAAGCCGACCCGGTCGCTGAGCAGCACGGCCAGCGCGCAGCTGACGATGAACAGGATCGCCGCAGCCAGCGTCTGGCGCAGGTTGTCGCCGCGTTGGATGTCGGCGTCGGCGTGGTCGAGCGCGGCCGCGACTTCGGGCGGCGTGAGGTGATCGAGCGCGGCGTCGGCGACGCTGACCTCGCCGGTGGGGCCGATGCCGGTCGCGGCGATGCGCATCGAGCCCGATCGCCGCGCGGTCGCGACCATGATGACCGGCGTCCCCGGCACCCCCAGTCGCGCCGCTTCGCGCGCGGCCTGCGCGCTGAGCGCGTGCGGCGTCGTCTTGTGCGGCGCGCCGAACGGCAGGAGCGGCGCCACCATCGCGCCGCCGACCGCGCCGACCAGCAACAGCCCGGTGACGATCAGGTACCACAGGTGCGTGCGCCCGACCAGGCCCAGCACGACCACGACGATCAACGCGCCGAAGAACGCGTCGACGACGAAGCGGCCCAGGTACCCGAGCAGCCACTGCGAGGCGAGCTGGTGCGTCACCCCGACGGCGAAGCTGATCCGGTAGCTCGAGAAGGCGAACGGCAGCGCGGCCAGCGCGCTGATGAAGCCCAGGCTGGCGCCGAAAACGGCGCGATGGACGACGCGATTCCGGGTGCGCCGGCGCACCATGTCGCGCACGCGCGCCGCCGTCCCCGAGCGCCAGTACCACCAGAACGCCAGCACCTGCGCCAGGCCCCACCCGGCCGCGGCGAGGTGACGCAGGTCGGCGATCGAGCGCGCGCGCCGCTGCCGGTCGGGATCGACCAGACCGGGCGCGGTGCGGGTCAGCAGCATGCGTGGCGTCAGCGCGTCGACGCGCGCGTCGAGCCGCGTGCGCGCTTGCGCCGCGACCGGTGCGGCCGCCACGCACGCCAACGCCAGCACCAGCGCGCAGAAGAGGCGCTGCATCGAGGTGCTAGGTGTGGACCACGTGCTCGTCGGGGAACTCCGTCGCGTGCTCTTGCGGGAACCGCTTGCGGTACTGCGACCAGCCGCGGAAGTTTCCCGACCACGCGTCGCCGTCGCGCAGCGGCGTCGCGACGTGCTCGAACGGCGACCAGTGTCCGTTCGCGCCGCCGCCGATCAGCTTTTCGTACAGGTCGAGATCCTTGACGTGATCGCGCGTCCCCTCGTGCGAGAGGTACGAGACGCGCGCGCTGCGCGCGACGCTGATCTTGAGGCGCTCGTCGAGCGGCAAGATCGCTTCTTCGTCCTCGAGGATCAGCGGCGTGTGCCAGTCACCCACGCCCAGCGGCCGGGGCGTCGAGCCGCGATACGCGTCGAGCATCATCTGCGCGACGTGGCGCAGCTCGGGCTGCGCGTCCTCGTGCGTGCGCTGGGTGAAGAAGTTGGCCCACTCGGTCGCGGTGATGATGACCGTGATCCAGGCGTACGGTTCGAGGATCCGGTTGACCAGCTGCTTGTGCAGGTTGATGTCGGCCGACGCCAGCCGCTCGGCGTGGGTGAGCGCGTCCGCCAACGCCTTGCGCCACTCGGCCTCCGCCAACGCTTGGGTTGCCCCGTCGATCGCTTCGCGGGCCTGCATCCCGGCCTGGTTGCGCCCCCACCACAGCGGCATGGCCGGGTCCTCGCGGACGGCCTCGATCATCTTGCGGATGGGGATCGCGCGCGAGGAGGCCGCGTTGCGCGAGAAGACGCGGTGCGTCATCAGCTCGCTGTGGATGAAGCGCGGGTAGCGAACCTCCATCGTGGTGAGCCGGATGCCGGCCGGCGAGATGCTGTCCAGCAGAACGCGCGCGGAGAAGGCCATCGAACCTCCGTTCGCCGGACGGGTTCGGAATCTTTGAAGAAATCTTTCACCGAATGAACCCTCGCCCGTGGCCCCGAAGTAGACGTTTCCAATGTGGCGTGAGGTGATACGACCGACGACGGTCGCGGCGGCCTTGGATGCGCTGGCCCGCTACGGGCCGGACGCCCGCATCGTCGCGGGCGGGACCGACGTCCTGGTCGAGCTGCAGCGCGGGGTCAAGCCGACCGCGACGTTGATCGACGTCTCCGGCCTGCGCGAGCTCGACTACGTGCGGGCCGAGGGCGAGACGATCGTGCTGGGCGGCCTGACGACCCACAACGGCGTGCTGGCCTCGCCGCTCACGCGCGCCGCGGCCCTCCCGCTGGCGCAAGCGTGCATCGAAGTCGGCGCGCCGCAGATTCGCAGCCGGGCGACGATCGCCGGCAACCTCGCCACCGCCTCCCCCGCCAACGATACGATCGCACCGCTGCTGGCGCTCGACGCCACGCTGGTGCTGGAGTCGCGCGAGCGCACGCGCACCGTCGCGCTCGAGGACTTCTACGCCGGCTTCCGCCGCACGGTGCTGCAGGCCGACGAGCTGATCCGCGAGATCCGCTTCCGTGCGCTCTCGCGCGAACGGCGGGGCGTGTTCCTCAAGCTCGGCCTGCGCCGGGCGCAAGCGATCTCGGTGATCGACATCGCGATGGTGCTGACGTTCGCCGCCGACGGCAGCGTCGCGGATGCGCGCTTGACGCTGGGCTGCCTGGCGCCGACCGTCGTGCGCGCGCGCACGGCCGAAGCGTACCTGGTCGGCCGCGGTCTCGATGCGGCGACGATCGCGCAGACCGGGCGCCTGGCCTGCGAGGACGCCAGTCCGATCGCCGACATCCGCGGCTCGGCCGACTACCGGCTGACCGCGCTGGCGGCGCTCGTCGCGCAAGGGCTCGAGCGGCTCGCCGACGGCCGCGAAGCCGACGGTTTCCCGGCCGTGCCGGTGCTGCTCGAGACCGCGCGCTCGGCGCGCACCGCCCTGCCGTTCGACGGCGCGATCGCCGTCAGCATCAACGGCACGCCGGCGGTGCTCCACGACGCGCAGCGCAAGACGCTGCTGAACGCGCTGCGCGAGAACGCCGGTCTGACCGGCGCGAAGGAAGGCTGCGCGGAGGGCGAGTGCGGTGCGTGCACCGTGTGGCTCGACGGCGCGGCCGTGATGTCGTGCCTGGTCCCCGCCGCGCAAGCGCACGGCGCGACCGTCACGACCATCGAAGGGCTGGCGCAGGGCGACGAGCTGCACCCGCTGCAACGGGCGTACGTCGACTGCGGCGCGGTGCAGTGCGGCTTCTGCATCCCGGGCATGCTGATGGCCGGCGCCAAGCTGCTCGACGAACGTCCCCTCGCGACGCTCGAGGACCAGCAGGCCGCCATCAGCGGCAACATCTGCCGCTGCACCGGCTACCGCAAGATTCTCGACGCCATGGAACGCGCCGCGTCGTCGCTGGCCGCCGAAGAGCCGGTGCCCGAGGTCGTCACCGCGTGAAGGTCGTCGGCGAACCGCTGCCGCGCCCCGACGCGCGCGCGAAGGTGACCGGTGCCGCGCTCTATCCGGCCGACTTGGTGCGCCCGGAGATGCTGCACTGCAAGGCGGTGTTCGCCCATCGCGCCCACGCGCGCATCGAGCGGATCGACACCGCCGCGGCGCGCGCGCTGGACGGCGTCGTCGACGTCTTTGTCGCGGGCGACGTCCCGTACAACCGCTACGGTTTGATCGACGCCGATCAGGAAGTGCTGTGCAGCGAGGTCGTGCGCTACGTCGGCGACCGCGTCGCGCTGGTGGTCGCGGTCACGCCGGAGATCGCCACCCGCGCCGCCGCGCTCGTCGAGGTCGCCTATCACGACCTGCCGATCGTGGTCGACGCGCACGCCGCGATCGCGGACGGCGCCCCGCTCGTGCACCCCGGCCACGGCACGAACGTGCTGCTCCACCAGAAGATCCGCCACGGCGACGTCGCCGCCGGCTTCGCCGCCTCGGACATCGTGGTCGCCGGGACGTTCACGACCAGCTGGCAGGAGCACGCGTACCTGCAGCCCGACGCCGGCATCGCGTACTACGAAGGCGTGACGCTGGTCGTCGAAACCGCCGGCCAGTGGCTGCACGAGGACCTGCGGCAAGTCGCGGCGATGCTGCGCCTGAACGAAGACCAGGTCGCGATCCGCTACGCCAAGATCGGCGGCGCGTTCGGTGGCCGCGAAGACCTCTCGGTGCAGGCGCTGGTGGCGCTGGCGACGTGGAAGACGAAGCGGCCAACGGCGATCGTGTGGAGCCGCGAAGAGTCGATCGTCGGTCACCACAAGCGCCATCCGTTCCACATCGAGGCGAAGTGGGGCGCCAAGCGCGACGGCACCATCGTGGCCGTGCAGACGCGGCTGCTGGCCGACGGCGGCGCGTACGCGTCGACCAGCGTCGAGGTGCTCAAAGGCGCGGCGATCTTCGCGCACGGCCCCTATCGCACGCCCAACGTCGCGACCGACGGCATCGTCGTCTTCACCAACAACCCGCCCAGCGGCGCGTTCCGCGGCTTCGGCTCGCCGCAAGCGCACTGGGCGGCCGAGTCGATGATCGCGCGCGTCGCGCAGGCGCTCGAGCTCGACCCGGTCGAGATCCGGCGCAAGAACCTCTACCGCGAAGGCGATCGCGAGCCGACCGGCAGCGTGCTGCCCGAAGGCGTGACCGCGGTGCCGGTGCTCGACGCGTGCGCGCAAGAAGCGGCGAGCCGCTTCGTCCCGCGCGTCGCGCGCGGCGAGCACGGCCGGCTGCGGCGCGGCATCGGCATCGCCAGCGGGATCAAGAACGTCGGCTATTCGTTCGGCTTCCCCGAACAGTCGACGGCGACCGTCGAGCTGATCGTCACCGACCGCATCGAGCGCGCGCTGGTGCGCAGCGGCGTCGCCGACGTCGGCCAAGGCGTGCACCTGATCGTCCGTCAGATCGCCGCCGAGACGCTCGGCCTGCCGCTCGACGCGGTGGCGCTGATCAGCGACGACTCGGCCGAAGCCCCGAACGCGGGCTCGGCGTCGGCGTCGCGCTTGACCGTCATGGCGGGTCGCGCCGTACACGACGCCGCGCTGGCCGCGCGCGCCGCCTGGCAGCGCGGCGAGGCGCCCGCGGCGACGGTGCAGTTCCGGCCGCCGCCGACCACGCCGCTCGATCTCGAGACCGGCCAAGGCCGGCCGTGCTACAGCTACGGCTACGCGGCGCAAGCCGTCGAGGTCGAAGTCGACGTGACCACCGGCGTCACCCGCGTGCTCAAGATCATCAGCGCGCACGACGTCGGCCGCGCGATCAACACGCAGCAGGTCGAAGCGCAGATCGAAGGCTGCTTGGCGCAAGCGCTGGGCTACGCGCTGACGGAGAACTTCCTGGTGCGCGAGGGCAAGGTGCTCACGCCGCACTTCAGCAGCTACTTGTTGCCGACCGCGCTCGACATGCCGACCGAGGTCGTGCCGCTCATCCTCGAGCTGGGCGATCCGATCGGTGCCTTCGGCTCGCGCGGCATGGCCGAGATGCCGCTGGTTCCGTTCGCGCCCGCCGTCGCGGCGGCAATCTACGACGCGACCGGCGCCTGGGTCGACGATCTGCCGATGACGCCGGAACGCATTCTGGCCGCGATCACCAAGGTGCGCCGGGCCAGCGCAGCCGCCGTGCCCAGCTGACCGCTGGAGCGCGTCGTAGCGGTAGCGCGAGCGCGGCAGCTCAGCGCACCACGGACAGGATCGCCGCACCGAAGGCGGCGGCGCCGGCGATCAACCAGGTGACGTAATCGGTGACGATTCCGCTGTGCCACGCATGCGGAATGCGCATCGCCGACTCGTAAAGACGCGCCAACAGGGCCCACACGCGCCGCAGCCGGTGCGCGAACAGTCCGATCGAGGCGAAGCCGATCGCGAGGAGACCACCGCCCAAACCGTGCACGAGGTCGGGTCTCAACGGGAGCGCGACTCCTCGCCCGAGCGGGACCGGGGCCGCGGCGTGCAGCAGCAGCGCTTCCTGCATCGGCCGATCGACGAAGCGCATCGCCGCCGCGATCGCCGTCGGCGGAATCGCGGCCAGCAGTCCCACCACGAACGAGAGCACGAGGAGCACCAAGGTCGGAACCGCCATGTTGGCGAGCCGCGCGCCCTGCGCCGGTGCCGTCTCGGGCTGCTCGGTCCCGGGCGTCAAGGCGCGGGGATCCGGCGGCGGCCCCCAGCCGAACGTCATGCGCCCAACCGCGTTGAGCACGGCGGCCCCCGTCAAAGCAGCGCTCACCCCGAGCGGGATCATCACCCAGCCCAGGTGGGCGTGCGCCGCGCCGCGCGCGATCAGCGCGCTGCCGACGAAAAGTCCGCACGGTGGCATGCCGGCGAGGGCGAGCGCCCCCAGCGCGAAGACGGCCGCCAGCCACGGAAGCTCGCGGAGCTTTCCGCGTAGATCCTCGACGTCGACGGTCGACCAGCGATTGAGCATGATCCCGCTGCCGAAGAATAGCGCTCCCTTCACCAGCCCGTGGCCGAGCACGTACACGAAGAAGCCGCCCAGCGCGACCGAGCCGAACAGCGCGATCCCGCACAGCATGAGGCCGCTGTGCGCAACGGTAGAGAACGCGAGCAGCCGCTTGAAGTGCCGTTGCGCATAGGCCATGACGGAGCCGACGACCGCGGTCGCCAGGCCGAATGCAAGCAGTACGTCGCGCACCCCCTCGGCATGGGCGCCGAGCGCACCCGAGAAGACGCTCCAGTATATTCGCGCGACGGCGTAGAGTCCGGCCTCGACCATGATCCCGGAGAACAACGCGCACAGCGGCGTCGGCGCGACGGCGTGCGCTTCGGCGAGCCAGAAGTGAAACGGCACGATCGAGGCCTTCACCAAGAAGCCGACGACGATCAGCGCGAACGCGACCAGCACCAGCGGGTCGCTCTTGGCGGCGAGCGCGTGCGCGATCTGCGCCAGCAGCAGCGCGCCGGTGCGCCCGTACAGCAGCGTGATTCCCGCGAGCACGAAGAACGCACCGGTGCTGTTGACGACTGCGAACGAGAGCGCCCCTTCGACGGCGGCCGAGTCTTCCGAGCGAAATCCGGTCAGCGCGTACGCGGCGACGCTCATGAGCTCGAAAAACACGAACAAATCGAAAATATCGCCGGTCAGGAAAAAGCCGATCAGCGCCGCGCTGAAGACCTGCAGCAGTGCGACGAACGCACCGTCGTCCTGATTGTAATACGTCCAGGCGTAAACGAAGGCTGCCAGCGTGAGGAACGCCGCCAGCGCAGCCAACGCGGCACCGGCCGGGTCGACGACGAACGCGATTCCGAGCGAAACGCCGTGAGCGGGATGCCAGCCCCCGAACCAGTGCACGACGGTGCCGTGCACGGCTGCGTCAGCCGCCAGTGCCGCGCACGCCGCGGTCGCGAACGCCGAGGCCACGATGTTGATGATCGACCACACCGCACGCGGCACGCGTGTGCCCATCCCCGCGGTCAGCGCGGCGGCGATCAGCGGGACCGCCAGCGCAAGCGGCGCGAGGGCACTCATCCCTGCATCGGTCGTAGGGCTTGCGGGTCGACGGAACCGCACGTCTTATAGATGCGCAGTGCGAACGCCAGCAGCAGCGCCGTCACCGTCGCGCCAACAACGATGTCGGTCAGCGTCACCGCTTGCACGACCGGATCGGTCGCCCGCACCCCCGGGAGCACGTCGCTGAAGATCGGGGCGGTCGCGCCCAGCCGGTAGCCGACCATCAAGATCAGCACATAGGTCGAAGACTGCGTGATCGAGAGGCACAGGATCAGGTGCACGAGGTGCCTGCTCGTCGCCATGCCGTAAAGCCCGACGACGAAGATCCAGGCCGGCACGACGTAAGGAAGCCAGCTCACGAATCGCCCTCACGCGACGGGGAGACACGCTCGACCCGTGTCTCGTCGGCGAACTCGCCGAACAGCATGACGAACCCCGCCACCACCTCGACCGCGACGCAGAAGTTGATGACCGGGATCGTGCCGGTCGAGAAGAACGCGCCGAAGGTGCCCAGCGGCAACGTGTTGGCAAGGAACGCACCGCTGGTCGCGAGCGTCGCCACGCCGACGACGACGTAGCCCGCCGCGCCGGCGGCCTCGAATGGCTGAGCGCGCTCTTGCGGGACGAAGCGCCGAAACGGACGGTAGCCCAAACCCAAGAACACGAGCGCTGCGATGCCGGCGGTGATCGCACCGCCCTGAAAGCCGCCGCCCGGCGTGAGGTGCGGGTGCACGGCGACGTACAAGCCGAATGCCGACGTCAGCGCGATTCCGACCAACGAGAACGCCCGCACCGCATCGGTTCGGCCGACCTCACCGCGACCGGGCGCGGGCGGCAACGGCTCGTCCGTCGTCTCGCGCCGGTCCTGCCGCAGGACCAGCGCCAGCCCCGCCACGGCCGCGAACAAAATGAACTCCTCGCCCATCGTGTCGAGCCCGCGATAGTCGAAGTTGACGGCCGTCACGACGTTCTGGATCTTGCGCTGCACGGGCGCTACGCTGTCCAGCACCGTTCCGTAGGGGCCGCGATAGACGCCGAAGCTCGGCAGGCGCGCGAGGCCGATCAGGACGACGACGAGCAACGCCACGCTGCTGAGCCCCGCTACCCAGGCGCGAGCGCGCGGCGTCACCTCGGCCTCCCGCGCTCGATCCGCACGAGCGTCGCAAGCACCGTGAACGGAATCGCGACCGAGCCGACGGCCAGCTCCGAGAGTGCCACGTCCGGCGCTTGCAGCAGTGCCAACACAATCGTCATGATCAGCCCGTAGATCATGTAGAGGAAGATCTGACGCTTGGGATCGCGCACCAGCACGACGACGGTCGCCGCACCGGCGACGAGGACGAGCGCGATCCCTTGCAGCGTTGCCATCAGGTGTTCTCGACCTCGTGCGCGAGCACCGTGCGGCCGGTCTCGTGGGAGAGTACCCCGCCGAACACCAGGAGCACGAGCGCGATGAGCAGTCCCTTCGCCGCTTGGTTCGCCGTCGCGTGGGTGCCGATCGCGACCGCTACACCGACCAACGCCGGCCCCACCGCCGTCGCCAGCGCGACGACGTGCAGGCGCTGCATGGTCGTGCGCAGCACCACCAGTCCGGTCACGGCGAGCAGTTCGACCAGCACGCTCAGCGCGAGCAGCACGTCGACGAACACTCCGGTCAGCGTCAGAGCCACCGCCGATAGACGCGCGCCAACAGCAGCGTCGAGGGAAAGGCGAGGACGGCCAGCGCCAGCGAGACGTCGAAGAAGGTCTGGCGCTGAATCCCCTGCTCGATCAGCAGCAGGACGAGAACGGCGAGCACGGTCGCGACTTCGAGCGCGACCAGCGCGTCGACGATCCGTCCACGCACCGCGACGATCAGGCACGGTACGATGCCGAGCAGCAGTGGGATCGCGGCCGCGTACCAGACGTTCATAACGGCCACTCGCGCGAGTGCGGGGCGGCGCTGGCCGGCGCCAAGACATGCACGCGCAGCGCGCCGCGCAGGCGGTCGACCGAGAGGACGACCGCGTTCGGCGCGGTCGACATGCCGGCGATCACCAACGCCCGTCGAGCGGCCGACTCGGGGTCGTCGCCGCCCGTGTCGAAAGCGACGTCGAGATACGCGTCGTGCACGTCGCCTCCCCCCAGCCGCCGCAGCACGACGCCCCCGACGACGAACGCGTCGCGCACGACGTTACACAGTACCAGCAGCGAGAACCATACCCATCGCAGGCGCATGCCGTACCGCACGTCGGCCAGCGCGGCGGCTCGAAGGGTGACGGCGGTGCCGAGCAGCGCGATGGCGGCGCCGACCGGCGTCTCCTGCGGGTCGAGCTTCCCCACCAGCACGATCTCGAGCACGGCGAGCACCGCCCACAACGCTGTGATCATGATTGCTCCACGAGCATACCCGCGCTCGCGCGCTCGTGCGCAAGCGAGCCCCGGCCGGCCGAGCGGGTACCTACGAGGGGTGAGCGCTGCACCGGTACACTCGGATGGGCCCCGTGTGGATGCCGACCTTCGCGACGCGACGCCACTCGACGAGGGGACGACGCTGGGCGCCTTTCACGTCACGGCGCTGCAAGGACGCACGAACCTTTGGCTTGCCGTCCGCAGCGACGGGCGCGACGTCATGGCGGTGCGGATCGGCCGCGACCGTGGTGAGCTGACCGCACTCCAGCGCACTGTCAACTCGGACGGATCGATCGGCTTTGCTTTCGTGACGCCGCTCGGTCCGATGCGTGCGACCGTGGACTACCGCAACGAGGACCGCGCGGCGATCCACTGGACCGTCTCATTGACCGCAAACGAAGACGCGGTGATCGACTCGTGGGCACGCGACCTTTGTTTTCCGAGCGTGGGCGAGGCTCGCATCCATACGGCGCAGCGCGGCTTGCGGACCGGAACGCTGTTCGCGAGCGTCGAGGGGCCGACCCCGTTCTCGTTCTTCTACCTTCAGGATTTCTCGTCGCTCAACGAGTACTTCGACGCCGCGCGGCGCGGCCCGGCGGATACCGTCGGCGGCCGCTGGCCCGAGCTCGGCTACGCACCGCCGAGCGGCACGGACTGCGTGCTGCCGAAGGCGCGCGAGATCATCGTCTCCGACGCGTACCTCCTGCTCGAGCCGACGGTTCCGGCGACCAAGGACGCGGCCGCGCCGCTGTACCTCGACTTGCTGGCGGACATCTACCTGAGGCTATCGCGACCGGACGTCGCCTATCACGATTGGCCGACTCGCGCGGCACGCGCCTTGCGCGACCTCTCGAACTCGCCGCTGTGCAGCGACGCGCGGCACGGCCGGCGCTATCTCAAGCCGTACGTCGGCGACGATACGAAACCGCCCGAAAGCATGGTGCAGCTCACGCTCACGGCCAACGTCGATGAGTACGACGCGTGGCGCGGCGAGCGGAGCGTGCTCGGGACGGTGCTGCGCAGCGGCGTCCCTTCGTTCTTCGACGAAGACCTCACGACGCTGGTTCGGTGGCTGCCCGGCGAGCCGTTCGCCGCCTCACAAGCCGATGGCAACATGAGTCACGCGGCGATGGACAGCTGGTATCTGCACCATGCGCTGTTCAACGCCTCGCGTCTAGCCGAGTCCGGCGACGCGACCGCGAAAGCGCTCTTCGCGCGGAGCTTGCCGTACGCGATCCGGGTGGCGCATCGTTTCGACTATCGCTGGCCGATCTTCTTCGATCTCGGGTCGTTGGACATCATTCGGGCGGAGGCGGCGCCCGGCACCGGCGGCGAGACGGACGTGGCCGGCCTCTATGCGCTCGTGATGCTGCGTGCGTATGAGCTCTTGGGCGAGAAGCGGTATCTGGAGGAGGCGCAAGCCGCGGCGGCTCGCCTCGAAGGCCTGGGCTTCGATCTCGCGTACCAGCTCAATACGACAGGCTTCGCGGCCGAAGCGATGCTACGGCTCTGGAAGATCACCCGGGTGCCGTCGTATCTGCGCCTGAGCGAGGTCTGCATGGCCAACCTCTTCGACAACATGTGGATCTGGCGCTGCGGATACGGCAACGCGCGCCACTATCGCACCTACTTCGGCCTCTTTCCGCTGCGCGACGCGCCCTATCTCGCGCCGTACGAAGAGCTCGAGGCGCATGCGAAGTTCCATGTCTATCTGGCGCTCGGCGGCGAAGACCTGCGACCCTCGTTGCGTCTGCTCATCGCCGAGTTCCAGAAGTACAGCCTGGACCGCGGCTGGTACTTCTACCCCGATGCGCTGCCCGTCGACGTGATCGGCCAAGAGGTGCGAAACGGACGCATCGAGCGCGAGCTGTCCGTGCCGCTGGAAGACCTACGCGACGGCTTCGACGCGTGCGGCCAAGTGGGGCAGGAGGTCTACGGCGCGGGTCTACCCTTCGTGTACACCACCCGTCACTACATGCGCGTGGCGTCCGGCGAGCTGTTGGCGTACTGCGACTACCCCGCCTATGACTTCCGCGAAGATGGTCGTACGGTGTCCTGGACGACCGGAGGTGATCCGCGCGGAACCTGCACGTTGCGGGTCATGCCGGCCGGTGCGAACCTCGCCGCCACCGGCATCCGCGTCGAGGCCCAGGCCGGTTCTGTCCGCGTACCGCTGCACGGCACGTTGTCGGCCGAAGGACATGCGCTATTCGCGCTGCGCGGTGCGCAGACGATTCACATCACCTGGTCACGCGAGCCGGCAACGACCGGAGCAACGGTCGTCGTCGGCGCGATGTGCGCGGAGCCTCGGAACGAAAGCTTGACGGACCTCAGACGGCCGTGACGAGCCTAGTTTCCGATGCTCGTCGTGTAGCGAGCGGTTCGCATGAGACGGACGTAGCACATCGACGCCCGCGGCGATAGTGGGCTCACGTGTTGCACGTAGATGCGGCCGGTGAGCGTCGCTACGCCGACGTTCGCCTCGTAGTGCAGCGGCGCCTGATAAAACGTCGCGATCGCCGTCCCGACCCACGACGAGAAGCCGGGGTCCGGTACGAGGTTGTCCGCGTAGAGCTGGAGATCGCCGCTGGTGTCGATGAGCTGGTTGATCCGGCCGCTCATATACGACTGCCTGAAGAGGAAGTACGACGTGTGATACTCGTGGGCGGCGATCGAGCGATCCGCCAGCACGAAGCTCTCGTTCGGTTCGAGGAGGGACCGATTGTCGTCGGTGGGGGACAGCGTCACCACGCCCTTGACGCCGATCGCGTTCATGTCGGGATTCCACGACGGCCCGACGTTGGACGTGTCTTTCAACAGGGAGAGCGTCATCGTCGAGATTGCGAGCGACGCGCCCGAGGGCGCGGGCAGCGGATGGCAGTAGGCCGAGCCGCGATAGGTCCCGGGGAAGTCGTCGACGGCGGCGCCGGCATCTTGGACCAACGGATCACCGTCGTACGGGTACGGCGTCGGAAGGACCGGCGGCACCGTGCTCGCCGCGGATGGTGACGGCGAGGGCGCCTGCGCGCGTCCCGGCTCCGGCCGGACCACGCCCGCAAACGCGACGAACGCCACGAGTAACGAAAGCGCTGCTCTCTGCATATGACCCCCACTCCCTCTAGGGTGGCGACGACCTTCGCAGTGCCGGTAGAAACCCCTCGTTCGGTCCCTAAGCTTGGTCAGCGCCTTGCGCGAGGTCTTTCGCGAACCAGCGATCGGCATACGGGTCGGCGTCGAAGGCCTCGACGCGACGATAACCGGCCCGCTCGTAGAGCGCCGCGGCCTCGGTCAGCACCGAGTTGGTCTCCAAGCGCAGCGTGTGCAGGCCGGCCGCGCGTGCGTGTGCTTCGAGCGCGTCGAGGATGCGGCGGCCGACGCCCAGCCCGCGCGCCGAGCGATCGACCCACATGCGTTTGATCTCGCCGACCGCGACGCCGGCGAGCTTGAGCGCGCCACACCCGACCGGACGCGCGTCCAGCGTCGCCAGCACAAACGCGCCGTGCGGTGATTCGAACGACTCCGGCACGACGCCGCCACGCGCAGGATCGTAGCCGACCGGGAAACGTTCCGCCAACTCGCGATAGTAGGCGTCCAGACACCAGCGTGCGGAGCTGCCGTTCGGGTTAGCGATGGCGATCTCGACCGCGGCGGCTTGCATCAGACGCTCGACGTCGGCCATCGCGGCGACGAGCCGCCCCCGTTGCGATGTGCCCAACCTCGCAAGCAGCGTGGTCGCGAACCGTTCGGAAAGCCGGTTGAGGGCATCCAGCTCGCGCGCGCCGGCGCGCGTCAGCGATGCGGTGGTCACGCGCGCGTCGTGCTGCGCGGGCTGCGTCTTCACCAGCCCTTGGCGCTCGAGCGAACGCAACAACCGGCTCAGGTACCCGGAGTCCAACGACATTCGGGCGCGCAGATCGCGCGCGTCCGCCCCAGCCTTCCCGATCTCGAAGAGCAGCCGCGCTTCGCTGAGTGGGCGCCCGCGTCCGTGAAAGCTGTCGGTCAGCGCGCCGATGCGCCGGGTGACGACCCGGTTGAAGGAGCGGACGGCCGCGATCTGATCGGGCCGTATGCCCTCACCCGGTGGTGAGGTCTTTCGCGAACCAGCGGTGCGCATAGGGCTCCTCGTTGAACGCAGGCACGTCCCGGTATCCGCGCCGGCTATACATCGCGATCGCTTCGGTGAGCGATGCGTTGGTGTCCAGGCGCAGCGTCCGGATACCGGCGTCGCGCGCACGCGCCTCGATCGCGTCGAGCAGACGGCCGCCGATGCCGTGCCCACGGGCCGCGCGGTCGACCCACATGCGCTTCACCTCGGCCAGCTGCGGATCGACCCGACGCAGGCCACCGCAACCGACGATGCGGCCGTCGTGCCGGGCGACGAAGAACCACCCACGCGGCGGCATGAAGTCGGCCGGGCGCGCGGCGCCCACCGCGGCCTCGACGTCGGCCGCGAACCGCTCCCGCAGCTCGGCATAATACTGGGCCAGGCACCACTGGGCGTCGCCGCCGTCGGCCGGGGCGTCGGCGACCTCGACGGCTGCCGCCCGGGCACGCGCCGAATCCATTCTCTGATATTAGTCAGATAATTGGCCTAATGCAAGTAGTCCACCGGCTCGGTGCTCGGCCCTCTGCAGTCGATGTCAAGTCGGACCGTCCGAGCTACAAAGACGTCTGGCGGCTGCGGCGTGGCGTGCGACCAGTGCCGGAACGTCGACGCCGACGAGTCGACCGTCGCGCACCCGAACCACGCCGTCGACGATGCTCAGGTCGACCTGCGGGATGCGGCAGAACACGAGGGACGCCAGCGCATCGTGGACGCTGCCGCCGGCGGTCCACAGGTCGTCGGCGCGCACGCCGATCAGGTCGGCCGCCATCCCGGGGGCGAGCTGACCGATGTCCTCGCGACCGAGCACCTCGGCGCCGCCGCGGATCGCCAGCCGCAGCGCCTCGCGCGCCGACATCGCGGCGGCGCCGTGCGCGACCCGTTGCAGCAGCATCGCATGGCGCGCCTCGTCGAGCATGTGCGAGCCGTCGTTGGACGCCGAGCCGTCGACCCCCAGCCCGACGCGCATGCCGGCGTCGCGCTGTTCGAGCACCGGCGCGATCCCCGAACCCAGCCGCATGTTCGAGGTCGGGCAGTGCGCGACGCCGGTCTTCGACCACCCGAGCCGGGTGAACTCGCTGTGGTCCATGAAGATCGCGTGCGCGAACCACACGTCGGGGCCGACCCACCCGAGCGACTCGGCGAACGGCACCGGGCGTGAACCGTAGGTCTCCAGACAATAGCGCTCTTCGTCGACCGTCTCGCACAGGTGCGTGTGCAGGTGAACGTGCTCGTGCCGCCGCGCCAGCTCCGCGCTCGCGCGCATCAGATCCGGCGTGACCGAGAACGGCGAGCACGGCGCGACGACGATGCGCGTCATCGCGAAGCGCGCCGGATCGTGGTGTTCGCGAATGACGCGCTCGGTGTCGGCCAGGATCGCGTCCTCGTCCTCGACGGCCTCGTCGGGCGGCAGACCGCCCTGCGAGCGGCCGCGCGACATCGAGCCGCGCGAGGCGTGGAAACGCAAGCCCATCTCGCGGGCGACCGCGATCTCGTCGTCGACGCGCGTACCGCGCGGCCACAGGTATCCGTGGTCGGCGGCCGTCGTGCAGCCGGAGAGCAACAGCTCCGCGGCGGCGACGGCCGTCGCCGCGCGAATCGCCTCGGGCGTCAGCCGCGCCCAGATCGGATAGTGCGCGACCAGCCATTCGAACAGCTCGGCATCTTGCGCGACCGGCAGCGCGCGGGTGAGGGTCTGGAAGAAGTGGTGGTGCGTGCAGACCAGTCCCGGCAGGAGCACCAGCCCGCGCGCGTCGACCACCTCGTCGGCCTGCGCGCTCAGCGCCTCGGTCGGACCGACGGCCTCGATCGCGTTGCCGCGCAGCAGGACCGCGCCGTCGGGATAGACGCGCGCCGCGTCGTCGAAGGTCGCGACCAGCGTGGCGTGGCGAAGGAGCAGCGTGCGCACGACGGAGGCGTTCGCGGACGGCGCTGGGAACCCGCCGGGATGACGAGCATCGCCGCCTTGAACGCGGCCGACCGCGACGCGTTCGTCGCGGCGATCGGCTTCGCGTTCGAGGACTCGCCGTGGATCGCCGCGGCCGCCTGGGAGCGCCGCCCCTTCGCCGACCGCGCCGCCCTGCACGCCGCGCTGGTCGGCGCCGTCGCCGCCGCGCCGCCGGAGCGCCAAGTCGCGCTGATCGCGGCGCACCCCGATCTCGCCGGCCGGGTCGCGCGCGAAGGCCGTCTGACCGCCGCCTCGACCGGCGAGCAGCGCGCCGCCGGTCTCGACCGCCTGACCGCCGCGCAAGTCGCGCGCTTCGATGCCGCCAACGCGGCGTACCGCGCGCGCTTCGGCTTCCCGTTCGTCATCTGCGCGCGCGAGCACGACGCGGACGGCATCCTGAGCGCGATGGAGCGCCGCGCGACCAACGATCGCGCGACCGAGATCGCGACCGCGCTGGCCGAGATCGCGAAGATCGCGCAGCTGCGCCTCGAGGACGCGGTGGCGGCATGATCGGCGGCTACGTCCTGGACTGGCTGAACCTGATCTTCCGCTGGGCGCATCTGATCGCCGGCATCTCGTGGATCGGCGCGTCGTTCTACTTCGTCTGGCTCGACGACAGCTTGCGGCTCGACGTGCCCGACGGCGAGCGCGAACGCGGCGTCTACGGTGCGCTCTGGAGCGTCCACGGCGGCGGCTTCTATCACAACCGCAAGTTCCCGACCGGCCCGCGCGGGGAACCGCTCAGCGACGATCTGCACTGGTTCTACTGGGAAGCCTACTCGACGTGGATCACCGGGATGGCGATGCTCGCGATCATCTACTGGGCCGGCGCGTCGACCTACTTGATCGACCCCAGCGTGCTCGTGTTGACGCCGTGGCAGGCTATCAGTATCAGCATCGGCGTCCTGGTCGCCGGCTACCTGGTGTACGACGGGCTGTGCCGTGTCTTCGAGAACCAGCCGATTGCGCTGTGGACCTCGATCTGTGCCGCACTGCTGTTCGCGGACTGGGGACTCTTCCACGTCTTCGGCGGGCGCGCGGCGTACATCCACGTCGGCGCGATCATCGGCACGATCATGGTCGCGAACGTCGGCCACGTCATCATCCCCGGCCAGCGCCGCGTCGTCGCGCAGCTGCGCCGCGGCGAGACGCCCGATCCGCGGCCCGGCAAGCTCGGCAAGATGCGCTCCGTACACAACACCTACTTCACGCTGCCGGTGCTGTTCATCATGATCAGCAACCACTACCCGATGACCTACGGCAGCTCGTGGGGCTGGTTGATCCTCGCTCTCATCGCCGCCGCCGGCGTGCTGGTGCGGCGGTTCTTCGTGCTCAGCCACAAGCACCGGTTGATCGTGGCGCTGCCGGTCACGGCCGCGGTCATCCTGGCGGTGGCCGGCATCATCCTCGTGCCGCACCCGCCGGCGGCGGTCGCCGGCGCGGCGGCGCCGACCTGGACGACGGTGCAGCCGATCCTCGCGCAGCGGTGCGCCGTCTGCCACGCGGCGCATCCGACGGAGCCGGGCTTCACCGCTCCGCCCGAGGGCGTGCTGCTCGACTCGGCGGAGCACGCGCACGCCAACGCCGCACGCATACGCGAGCAAGCGGTGACGACGCACGCGATGCCGCTCGGCAACGTCACCCACATCACCGACGCCGAACGCGCGACGCTCGGCGCCTGGATCGCCGCCGGAGCACCCGTACCGTGAGCGCAACGCTCTCGACGCACGTCCTCGACACGGCGCGCGGCGTGCCGGGCGCCGGGATCGAGGTCGTCCTCTACGCGCTCGACGGCGATCGTCGCACGGAAGTCGCCCGCGCCACGACGAACCACGACGGGCGCACGGACGCGCCGCTCGCGACCGACCTCGCGGCGGGCACGTACGAGTTGACCTTCGCGGCCGGCGCGTACTTCGCGCGCACCGACACGCCGTCGTTCTTCGGCAGCATCCCCGTGCGGTTCGTCATCGCCGGCGACGGAAAGTATCACGTTCCCCTCCTGCTCTCGCCCTGGAGTTACAGCACCTACCGCGGGAGTTGAGCGTACCGGAAGAGCGTTCCATGGCAGTCCCCTGTACAGCGCCTCGATGCTGCGGTATCGTGATCAGATGGCGGGTGGATTTCGTGCCGAGCGTCGGCAGCGAACGGTAGAGGCGTTGCTGCGCGCGGTCGCCGATCTCGAGGCGGGAGAGTCGGCGCGCACGGTCGGCGCACGCTACGGCGTCAGTTCGGCAACCCTGTACCGCTGGCAACGTACCGTGCGCGCAAAGCGTAACGCCGCGCTCGAGCGCGTTCTCGTCCTCGAAGCGGAGCTGCTCGTGTGCCGAGAGACAATCGCTCGCCAACAGCGGACGATCGACGCCTTTCGCGGTGTTCTCGCGCGAAAACGCTGAGCGCCGCCGCCCGCCGGCGCATCGCTCGTGAGTTGAAGCTCGGCGGCGTGAGCGAGCGCGAAGCCTGCGCACTCGCCGGCATCGCTCGATCAGTCTTTCGCTACACGTCACGCCGCGCATGATTGGTTCGCGCGCGAATACTCTCGTCGCGCCGGACATAAAAGCAAAGACTGGCTCGAGTCGGTTTACGCGTGAGACGGCGGTTCGCTACAATGTCCACCGCGCGGTACGTCAACTCACAACCGCGCTCACTAGAGCACAAGAGGAAAGGGTGTTACCTCAAATGCTATCCGAAAACGTCATCCACTCTCATCCCTTCGGTCGCGGCGCGCCGCGGATTCGAGGCTGATAATGGGACAAGGTGGAGAGATTTCGCTCGTCAACGGCACGTCGTACGCGTGGCAACTTACCTACCAGCATCACTATCAAATGAATGCCTGGACGTTTCCGTCGACGATAGCTGCACAAACGGTGCAGACCGTCTACGTCGAGTGGGACGACCACGTCGGCCACAAGACGAAAGACGACGGCGGCGAGGCAACGTACACGTTGGTCGGAACACCGTACTCCTTCCAGATTCAAGCTCGCGGCGTGCCCTACCGTCACCTTCAGGTCCAGTACGTCAGTCTCCCGACGGAGAACAATCCGCCGGGCGAAATCTTAGACATTGGGTGGGTTCACGACGGCACCGTCCCATTCGTGCTGGCCGGGCAGAGCGGCAGTTTCGCATCTAGTTCCATGCCGGTCGCGTGGATGCAAGCGAACTTCGGCAGCCTAGGTGCGCGGACTCTTCGCACGCTCTGCATTCCGGGTTCGCACGACGCGGGGATGAGCACGCTGGGCAGTCATACCGTCGGCGTCGCGCCGTGCAACGTGCTCACGCAGACCACGGGAATCGGCGGCCAGCTGCTGCAAGGTTCGCGGTATTTCGACATTCGGCCGGTGATCGCGGGAGCGACCTACCAGACCGGCCACTACTCGTCCGTCGAGAAAACCATCGACAACAAAAAGCTCCAATTCTGGGTCGGCGGAAATGGCCAAGCGATCGCAGACATCGTCAACGATATCAATGCGTTCACCAGCACGAACAAGGAGCTGGTGATTCTGAACCTCTCGCACGACCTAAATACGGACGTCGGAAACGCAAACTATCGTCCGTTTACGCAAACCGAGTGGAATGGGCTCTTTCAGGAGCTGCTCGCACTCAACAATCGCAGCGTGGTGACGACTGCCGATCTCACGCAAGTTCCCATCAACCAGCTCATGGGCAACGGGAAAGCGGGTGTGGTTCTCATCGTCCGCCCGGCGGGCGACGACATCTCGCTGGGCAGCTACGCGAACCAGGGTTTTTACACGGACGCGCAGTGCCCGATCTTCGACAGCTATAGCAACACCGAGAACCTGCAGACGATGATCTCTGATCAGCTGCAGAAGATGCGGACGCAGCGGACGTCGCCAACGTCCCCCTGGTTTCTCTTGTCTTGGACGCTCACGCAAGGCACTAGTGACGCTTTGACCTGCGCTTCGGGAGGCGGCGTGTCCATCATCGACCTCGCCGATAGCGCCAACCCCCGGATATACTCGGATCTCTATGGGTCGTGTACGAGCAGGTGTTATCCAAACATCCTGTACATCGACGACGTCAAGTCACCGAACATCGCTGCACTCGCCATGGCGATCAATGCGATCGCCGCAACGTCCTAACGGGGTGGAGGATTCATGTCTACGCAACAGACTGCGCGGGTGTCGATCAAAAACAATACCGGGGGCAACGCGCGAATACTTTTGTTTCACAGCAATTCGAGCAACGGCACGCAGAGCGGTGTGTGGACCGCCGCTCCGGGTGCAACCGTCGGTTCGATGGAGGTGCGGTTTCTGACCGGCTGGGGGAGCTACCACATCTTGGACTGGTGGGCGGCGATGGTCCTGGTCATGGACGGCCCCAATAGCGGCACCTATGTGAGCAACGGTGCCGTCGAGCAGCCCTGGAAGGAGTGCCAGTTGCAGTCCGGTGATGCCGGCAAATCATTGACGTTCTCCGTCAGCGCAACGGAACTGGACATCGCGCTCGACTCCGGCGCATGTTCGTGTACGATGAGGCGGGCGACCCGCTCCTCGCAGATCACAAACGTATTCGTCGTAATGCTGGAGAACCACTCGTTCGACAACGTGTTCGCGATGTCCGGCATTTCCGGTATCCGTGCGGCAACCACGGCCAACGCCAACTCCTACAATGGTACGACGTACCAGGTGACCTCAGGGGCGCCGACGAGTATGCCGAGCGATCCGGGCCACGAGTTTCCAGACGTAACCGAACAGCTCTGCGGCGAAGGCGTCAAGTATCCCCGTGGCGGACCGTATCCGACCATCACGAACGCCGGCTTCGCGGCGAGCTATGCGACCTCGAGCACGGAGGGGCCGGTACCGCCTGCCAGCGCGATCGGCGATATCATGGCGTGTTTCGCGACACCGAGCCAACTGCCGGTGATCTACGGCCTAGCGACGCAATTCGCGATCTGCGACCAGTGGTACGCATCCATCCCTGGACCGACCTGGCCGAATCGTTTCTTCGTCCATGGTGCGTCATCGTCGGGACTCGACGTGAGCCCGTCCACCGGTCAGATTGCAAAGTGGGAGCTACCGCTCCAGGGATTCCAATATCCACACGGTTCGATATACGAGGCGTTGTCCGCCGCAGGCATCGCCTACCGGTTCTACCACGACTCCAGCCTCGAACCGATCGGGCTGAGCATGTACAGCGACGACCCGACGAAGGGCTCGATCGCCGGCGCCGTACCGCAGGTGTCGTCGCTCTCGGGGGTCACCGTGGCGGACATGAACGGGTTGCAGACGTTTGCCGCCGACCTCCAGACGCTCTATCCCTACACGTACACGTTCATCGAGCCGCACTACGGCGACGTGACGCACAACACGTACGCGGGCGGATCCTCGCAGCATCCGATGGATGACGTGTATGGCGGAGAGCACCTGCTCGCCGCTGTGTACCAAGCAATCCGCAACTCGCCGTACTGGGAGACGAGCCTCCTCATCATCGTCTACGACGAACACGGCGGCTTCTACGACTCCGTCGCGCCGGGTTCTGCGCCCCCGCCCGGCGACAACCCGCAGTACGGCTACAACACATGCGGCTTCACGTTCGACCGCTATGGCGTGCGTATTCCCGCGGTCGTGGTGTCGCCCCTGATCCCGGCTGGCACCGTCGACCATGAGCTTCACGATCACGCATCGGTACCAAAGACGCTCGAGGAGCTCTTCCACCTCGAGCCGTTGACCGACCGGGACGCTAAAGCCAACAGCGTTCTTTCGCTCCTCTCGCTTCCGACGCCGCGGTCGGACTGCCCGACCTCGTTCAGCGCCGCAGCCGCCGGAAGCGCCGGTGCCGTGGCGACGGGACAGGCGGCGAGTGACGAGGAACCGGTCCCGCCCACCGGCAACCTGGCCGGAGTGCTGCAGATCATGCGGAAAGCCGATGCCGAACTGTCCTCTGGGGATCCTAACGAGCTTGCGGCAATCCAGGCCCGGTACGCGGCGGTCAAGACGCGTGGCGACGCGCACGCGTACGTCACCGACGTGATGCAGAAGGTCGCTGTGGCGAAGCGACAGCGCCAAGCTCGAACGGACGGCCCGACATGAGCCTGGCGTCTCATCGGTAGCGCCGTGATTCGCCCGTCGCAAACGCTGCTCTTGGCGCTCGCGCTAATCGTCGCGACGACGGCCGCCGAGCCGCAGGGCCTGAACGGCATGGAGAGCGCGTTTGCGCGCGGCGACTTCGCGGCGTCGTACGCCGCGGCGACCGCGCGGCTGGCGCACGATCCGAACGACATCGATGCGAACCTCACCGCCGCGCTGATCGCGCTCTACCGCAACGACCTCGACGCCGCCGCGCGCTACGACGGTCACGTCACCGACCTCAAACCCGAGGACACGCGCGGCCAGAAGCTCGCCGACGAGATCGCCGAGCGCCGCGCCGACACGACGGACGTGGCCGCGAGCGCGTTGCCCGCGCGCATCGCGTTCGCGGCGGCGGACCCGATCCCGTTGATCCCCGTCCAGGTGAACGGGCACCAGGGGTTCTTCCTCATCAACACCGACGCCGACGCGACGACGCTCGACCCGGCGTTCGCGAACGAGGCCGGCGTCAAGATCACCGCGGCCGGCACCGGAACCTTCCCGAACGGTGAGGTGGCCTTCGAGCCGCACGGGATCGCGTCGACGCTGCAGGTCGGCGCGGTCACGATGCACGACGTCCAGGTCGTCGCGCGCGGCACGCGCGAGCTCGCCTTTTTCCCCGACCACCATCCGGACGGCGAGCTGGGGACGCGCTTTTTCACGCACTTCCTGACCACGATCGACTATCCCAATCAGGTGCTCGTCTTGCGCCCGCGCTCCGACTCGGCCGCCTTTGAGCGCGACGCCAAGGCGAACGCCGTCCCGATGCTGTTGGCCGGCGATCACTCCATCATCGTCCGCGGCAAGTTCGACGACGGGCCGGACGGCTGGATCAACGTCGACACGGGCCTGGGTCCCACCGGCCTGAGCCCGACCAAGACCGCTGTGTCGGACTCGCACATCATCCTCGACGAAGAGCACACGCAGCCGGGCGCGAACGGCCAGCCGCTCCGCTTCGCCCGGCTCGCGGCGACGGTCACGATCGGGATCCGCAGCATCACCAACGTCCAGGGCTACTACTTGCCCGACGACGATTGGTCGCGCCTCTTCCCGTTCGCGGTTCGCGGCGCCGTCTCGCACCTCTACTTCGCCAAGTGCGCCCTCACGTTCGACTTCGTAGCCATGCGCATGGTCATGATCTAGCAGAACCGCTAGCTTCGCGCGCGAAACTCCCCGGATGCCGGACGGTACGAGCGGGCATGACGCACCGCTCGCGAACGCTGCTGCTCGCGATGGCCGTAACCTTGGCGACCCTCGCCGCCACGCCCGAGCCGAGCACGATCGACACGACCTTCGCTCAAGGGGACTTTGCGGCAACCCTGGCCGCGGCCCAGTCCGCGCTGGCGCGCGATCCGAGCGACGTCGACGCGAACCTGCGTGCTGCCACCATCGCGCTGTATCACAACGACCTCGATGCCGCGACACGGTACGTCACGCGCGTCGCCGACAAGGATCCCCAGAACGCGGTCGCGCGGCGGCTCGCCGCGCAGATCGCGGAACGGCGCGCCGACACGACCGACGTCGACCCGAGCACGCTGCCGGCGCGCATCCCGTTCGTCGCCGAGGATCCGCTGCCGCTGATCACCGTCGAGGTCAACGGTCATGCCGGCCTGTTCATGATCGACACCGGCGGTGGCCTGACCGCGGTCGATCCCGCGTTCGCGAGCGAAGCGGGCGTCACGCTCGCGGCGGGCGGCACGGGCATCTTCGCCGGTGGTCAGACTGCGCCCATTCAACGCGGCACGGCCTCGACCGTGAGCGTCGGCGGCGTGACGATGCACGACGTGACGGTGATGGGCATCCCGACCCGCCGCGTCCCGTTCTTCGGCGACCGCCACCCCGACGGCGTCATCGGAACACGCTTCTTCACCCACTTCCTCACGACGCTCGACTACGTCAACGGGGCCCTCATCCTGCGGCCGCGGTCGGACTCCGCGGCGTTCGAGCGCGACGCCGGCGCGAACAGTGTTCCGATGCTGCTCGTCCCCGATCACTACGTCTTCGTGCACGGTCGCATCAACGACGGCCCGGAGGGGTGGCTCAACGTCGACACCGGCCTGGCCGGTGGCGGCATCAGCCCCAGCAAGCCCGCCGTCGCCGACTCACACGTCACCCTGGACGAGGGCCACGCGACGGTCGGCATGGGCGGCGGCGGCGAGATGCGCATCGTTCCGTTCACCGCGTCTGTCACCGTCGGCAACCGGCGCGTCGACGGCGTCCAGGGTCTCTACACGCCCGACGGCGACCAGTACGGCATCTTCCCGTTCGCCGTCCGCGGCTCGGTCTCACACGGCTTCTTCCGGAAGAACGCCCTCACGTTCGACTTCGTCGCCATGCGCCTGGTCATGCAGTAGCTGCTTTGTAAGCCGCCCATCCTCCATATTCCGAGATGTCAGGATAGCCGCGCTGTTCGATCAGGTCGCGCGGGTAGATCATCGCGTTGACCTTGGAGCCGTCTTCGAGCTCGATCGGGTACTCGTAGAGGTTCGGTGGTTCGGTGGCGATCAGGTGCTCGTGCTGGGCCTCGGTCATCTCGTAGACTTCGCCCGCGATCGCGATGCCGTCCTCGGCGACCTCGTAGATGCCGGGGTGCTGGTCTTCGACCGAGTGCAGGCGATATTTGGGCGCGGTTTTGGCTTCGCGCACGAACGTCGCGTCGCCGAGGTTGCCGTGATCCGGCTGCCCGCGCAGGGCCGAGCCGCAGATGAAGAATTGCATCGGGGTTCCTTCGTTCGGGGTGGGTTAGTAACGATCCGCGGCGGCGAGCAGCGTCGCTTCGAGCGCTTCGACGCCGAGCTCGAGGTCGGCGGGTTCGGTGCGTTCGGTGCCGACGTGGCTGCGGCCGCCGACGCTGGGGACGAAGATCATGGCGGTCGGCGCGACGTGCGCGATGCACATCGCGTCGTGCCCCGCACCGCTGGCGATGTCCATCGCGCGCGGGTCGAATGCCAAACAGCGGTCGCGCACGAGCTCGCGCAACGCGGGGTCCATCGGCACGGCCGCGCGCGCCTCGGTCAGCGCGACGTCGACGTGGACGCCGCGCGCGAACGCAACCCGGGTCGCCGCGGCGCGGAGTGCGTTTTCGATCGCCAGCACGCGCGTGTCGTCGACCGATCGTGCGTCGACGCGAAAGGTCACCCGGCCGGGCACGATGTTCGTCTGGTTGGGATCGACCTTCAGCCAGCCGACGGTCGCGACGGCATCGCCGACGCGTGATGCGGTCGCCTCGATCGCGAGGATCAGTTCGGCGGCGGCGCACAGCGCGTCCGCGCGGCCGGCCATCGGCACCGTTCCGGCATGGCCGGCTTCGCCGTTGACCGTGACCGTGAAGCGGCGCTGACCCGCGATGGCGGTCACCACGCCGAGCCGCGCGCGCGCGCGTTCGAGGACGGGGCCTTGCTCGATGTGCAGCTCGACGTACGCGCGCGGCGGCGGAAAGAGGTCGCGGATCGGCACGTCCGGCAGGCGCCCCGTCTCGCCGTGCAGCGCGTCGGTGAACGAGACGCCTTCGTCGTCGACCAGCGTCTCGAGCACGTCGTCGGACGTGACGCCGGCGAAGATGGAGCTGCCCAGGCATCCCAGCGGGAAGCGGCTCCCCTCTTCCCCGGCCCACGCGACCGCCTCGAGCGCGCGTTTCGGGCGTTCGCCGCGCGCCGCGACGCGCGCCAGCACTTCGAGCCCCGCGACGACGCCGTACGCGCCGTCGTAGGCGCCGCCGTCCTTGACGGTGTCCAAGTGCGATCCGGTCAGAATGGGAGGGCCGTCTTCGCGGCCGTCGAGCCGCGCGAACACGTTCCCGACCAGATCTTGTGAGACGTGTAGTCCCGCCGCGCGCGCCCACGCCGCGAAGTGCTCGCGCGCTGCGCGCTCGGGTGCGGTGAAGAGCGCGCGGTCGATGCCGTCCGCCGTCGCTCCCAGCCGCGCCAGCTCGGCGAGCCGCTCGAGCAGCATCATCGTTGCGCCCCGGTGACGGCGTCCAGCCGCGCCAGATAGCCGTCGCGCACCGCGCCGTCGATGAACGAGGCCTCGAAGCTGTTGCGCGCCAGCGTGACCAACTCCGAGGTGCCCAACCGCAGCGCGTCGGCGACGCCGGCGAGATTCTCGCCGACATAGCCGCCGAAGTAGGCCGGGTCGTCGGAGTTGACCGTCGCGCACAGGCCGGCCTCGAGCATGCGCGCCAACGGGTGATCGCGCAGCGTGTCGACGACCCGCAGCTTGACGTTCGAGAACGGGCAGACCGTGAGCGGGACGCGCTCGTCGCGCAAGCGCGCGACCAAGCGCGGGTCTTCGAGACTGCGCACGCCGTGGTCGATGCGCGAGACGTGCAGCACGTCGAGCGCCTCGGTGACGTACGCCGGCGGACCTTCCTCGCCGGCATGCGCGACCGTCTTCCAGCCCTCGGCCAGCGCGCGCGCGAACACGCGGGCGAACTTCCGCGGCGGGTTGCCGACTTCGGCCGAGTCCAAGCCGACCGCGACGATGCGCTCGCCGTACGGCAGCGCCTGGTCGAGCGTCGCCAGCGCCGACTCCTCGCTCTGGTCGCGCAGGAAGCACATGATCAGCTTGGTCGTGATCCCGTGGCGCGCCTCGCTCGTGCGCAGCGCCGCCCACAGACCGTCGATGACGGTCGCGAACGGGACGCCGCGCGCCGTGTGCGCCTGCGGGTCGAAGAAGATCTCGGCGTGGACGACGCCTTGCGCGGCCGCGCGCGCGAGATACGCGTCGGCCAGCTCCGCGAAGTCGCGTTCGGTACGCAGCACGGCCATCGCCGCGTAGTACAGGTCGAGGAACGACTGCAGGTCGGTGAACGCGTAGGCGCGGCGCAGCGCCTCGACCGACGGATACGGCAGCGGGACGCCGTTGCGCTCGGCCAGCGCGAAGATCAGCTCGGGCTCGAAGGTGCCCTCGATGTGCAGGTGCAGTTCCGCTTTCGGCAAGCGGAACGCGAGCGGCGCGTCGGTCGTCATGCGGGATGCGTGGCGATCCAGTGGCGCGCGATGTCGACGCGGCGCGTGATCCAGACCGCGTCGCCGAAACCCAGCACGTAGTCGAGAAACCGTTCCAGCGCCGCCGCGCGGCCGGGGCGCCCGACCAGCCGCGTGTGCAGCCCGACCGACATCATCTTCGGCTCGCTCGCACCTTCGCGGTAGAGCACGTCGAACGCGTCCTTGAGATAGTTGAAGAACCCGTCGCCGGCGGTGAATCCCGGCGGCACCGAATACTTCATGTCGTTGGCGTCGAGGGTGTAGGGGATCACCAAGTGCGGTTTCCCCTCGACCCGCACCCAGTACGGCAAGTCGTCGTTGTACGCGTCCGAGTCGTAGAGGAAGCCGCCTTCCTCGACCACCAGCCGGCGCGTGTTGATCGAGGGCGCGTAGCGGCAATACCACCCATAGGGTCGCTCGCCGATCGACTGCTCCAGCGAGGCGACGGCCCGCCGCATCTGCGCGCGCTCTTCCTCTTCGCTCATGTCCTGGAAGCCGATCCAGCGCCAACCGTGCGAGCACACCTCGTAGCCGGCGGCCGCGATCGCGCGCGCGGCGTCGGGGTTGCGCTCGAGCGCCAGCGCGGCGCCGAACACGGTGATCGGGATCGCGCGCTGGCCGAACATGCGCATCAGCCGCCAAAAGCCGGCCCGGCTGCCGTACTCGTAGACCGACTCGACGATCAGGTCGCGTTTGCCCGGGCCGACCGTCGCGCCGGGCACCTCGGTCAAGTACATCTCCGAGACCGGGTCGCCCTCGCCGATCGCGTACTCCGAGCCCTCCTCGTAGTTCATCACGATCTGCAGCGCGAGCCGCGCGCCGCCCGGCCAACGAGGATCGGGCGGTTGCGCGCCGTAGCCGACGAAGTCGCGCGGGTGGTCGTACCGGGCCATCCGGCTAGAAGTCCTCGCTCTTCCGGGAGAGTCCCTTCATGCTCGTAGTGCGTGTCTCGGCGCTGCTCTTCTCGCTCGCCCTTGTGGGCGGCATCGCCTCGGCGCAAACGGCGCCCGACGCGCAGAACATGACCCTGGTCGGCCACAACAACCTGGGCGGCGCCAGCGGCGGCGAAGGCTTCGCCATGCGCGTCGCGCCGCGCACGACGCGCTATTCGGTCGCCGGCCACCGCTATCTGTATGCGGCGAGCGAAGAGTTCGGCGACGAGGTGGCGTGCTTCAGCGTCGTCGACGTCGAGAACCCGGCCGAGCCGGTGGTGAAGGAACAGATTCCGATCTCGATCGGGGGCGCGAACGCCGGCGAGACGCCCAGCGGCAGCGCGGACGAACGCAAGCACGTCCACTGCAACTCGCTCGACCTCGCCGGCAACGTGCTGGCCGTCGCGCAGGAAGTGCAAAAGGGCGGCCAGCCCGGCGCAGGCATCCTGTTCTACGACGTCACCGATCCGGGCAATCCGCGCCTGCTCTCGTACTTCGACACCGCGGGCGGCGTCTCGCACGGGACGCACCACGTCTGGTTCGCCGACCCGACCACCCTGTGGGCCGCGGGCGGCGCCGGCACGACGCACGTGCCGTCCGACCCGAGCGATCCGTACGCCGGGCAGGCCTACGTACCCAAGCGCCCCGACAAGGACTACATGTTCGCGCAGGTCGTCGACGTGCGCGATCCGGCGCACCCGCGCGAGCGCACGCGCTGGTACTACCCCGGCGTCGCGAGCGGCGACGCGCGGCCGCTCCCCGACGCGATCCCGGGTGCCGATCAGGGCATCCGGCTGCACAACGTCGACGTCTTCCCGCAGCGGCCGAACCGCGCGTACCTGGGCTTCCTCGACGGCGGCATCGTCATCCTCGACACCACCGATCCGCTCCACCCGGCGACGGTCTCGATCTTCCGCTACGTCGGTCCCGGCTTCACCCACACGACGTATCCGGTCTTCGCGCGCAACCTGCTCGAGGTCAGCGAAGAGGCGTTCGGGCCCCCGCCCTGCGCCGACGGCCCCAAGCGCGCCACCGTCTGGTCGATCGCCGACGAGAAGCTGCCGGTGCTGCTGGGCGTCGCGCCCTTCAACGACACGACGCGCTTTTGTCCGCCGGTCAACAGCGAGAACAACAACGGCCGCTACGGTTCGCACAACATCTGGGAAGGCAAACCGTACGGGCCGTCCTGGCACTCCGACACGCTGATGCTCGACACGTACTTCCGCGGCGGCGTGCGCGTCTTCGACACCAGCGATCCGCGCAGCATCAAGGACGTCGCGCATTTCATCCCGGCTTACGATCCGTCCAAGGACCACTTCGGCACGACCCAGATCAACGACGTCTACGTCGACGATCGCGGCCTGGTCTACATCGACGACCGCTTCGGCGGCGGCCTCACGATCGTGCGCAGCCCGCTCATCACCTGCGGGCCGGGCCAGTGTCACCCGTGAGCTGAGACCGCCTTCGCGAGCAGCAGCGGCGCGATCGCGTCGAAGACCGCGCCCAAGGCGCGCTCGGCGATCGCGTCGTCGGCGTGGCCGCTGGACTTTTGCAGCACGATCCCTTCGAGCGTCGCGAACAGCACCAGGAAATGCGCCAGGAACTCGGGCGAGAGCTCGCCCGAGACGTGCCAGGCGATGCGCGCGAACGTCTCGACGTGCTGTTCGAAGAGCGGGCGCAGCTTGCGGCGCAGCGCGGGATGGCGCGCCGCGGCCAGCTGCAGCTCGGCGTAGAGCACGGCGGTGTCTTTGCAGTGCGAGCGCACGTAGCGCGCGCGGGCCGCGGCCATCCGGCTGGCCAGGTCCGGCTGCGCTTGGATCTCGGCCCGCAGCTCGTCGCCTTCCTCGCGCATGCGCGCTTGCAGATAGGCGACGAACAGGTCGTCCTTGTCGCGGAAGTTGGAGTACACGGCGCCGCGGGTGAACCCGGCCTCCTCGGCGATCTCCTCGACCGAGGCCGCCTCGTAGCCGCGGCGCGCGAAGACGCGCCCGGACGCCTCCAGGAGGCGACGCCGGGTCTCCTCGCGCTGCTCGACCCGAGTCCGGCGGACGGGCTTGGTGACCGGCACCCCGGAGTCATGCGGGCGCCGCCCCGGGCGCTCCTCCAGGAAATTTTGTTCCGTCAAACGTCGTAGCGCCCGGTGAAACCCATTCGGATACACTAACGTATCTGGATGCGATGATGGATGCGAGCGAAGGCCTGCCCGCCCCGCAGCGGGTCGACGTCACCGAGTACGGGCTCCGGCGAGTCCTGGTCACCCTGGCCGTGATCGTGGCGGCGATGATCGAGATCATCGACACGACGATCGTCAACGTCGCGCTGCCGACGATCCAAGGCAACCTGGGCGCCGACATCGCGCAAGGCGCGTGGATCGTCACCGGTTACATCATCGCCAACGTCATCGTCATTCCGCTCACGCCGTGGCTGCAGACGCGTTTCGGGCGGCGCAACTACTTCGTCGCCTCGATCGTCGTGTTCACGATCGCATCGCTGCTGTGCGGCATCTCCAGCTCGCTGCCGGAGCTGGTCATGTTCCGCATCCTGCAAGGCCTGGCCGGCGGCGGGCTGATCTCGACCGCGCAGACGATCCTCGCCGACACCTATCCGCGCTCGCAGCAAGGCATCGCGACCGGGATCTTCGCCATGGGCGTCATCGTCGGGCCGGCCGTCGGCCCGGTGCTGGGCGGCTTCCTCACCGACCAGCTCTCGTGGCGCTGGGCCTTCTTCGTCAACTTGCCGATCGGCTTGCTCGCCGGGATCCTGGCCGCGACGATGCTGCGCGACCCCGAACAGCCGCGTCGCCTGCCGCTCGACACGATCGGGCTCGCCCTGCTGATCGTCGGCCTTGGCTCGCTGCAGTACGTGCTCGACCAAGGCCAGCAGAACGATTGGTTCGCCGATCCGTCGATCACGGTCTTCGCCTGCCTGAGCGGCCTGGGCCTGATCGCGTTCACCGCCTGGGAGCTGTTCGGGACGCGCACGCCGATGGTCGACCTGCGCGTGCTGCGCTACCGGCCGATCGCGATCGGCTCGCTGATGAGCGTCGCGCTCGGATTCACGCTGTTCGGCGGCGTGCTGTTGGTGCCGCAGTACGTGCAATCGGTACTCGGCTTCACCGCGACGCTCAGCGGCGAGCTGTTCCTGGTGCAAGCCGGCACCAGCGGCGTGCTGACGTTCGTGGCCGTCGCGATCATGGCGACCGGCCGGGTCCCCGCGCGCGTGCAGGTCGCCGTCGGCATGCTGTTCTTGGCGATCGGCAACTTCGTGCTCTCCCGCATCGAGACGCCGCAGACCGACTTCCACGCCATGATCTTCCCGTTGGTGCTGCTCGGCATCGGGATGTCGCAGATCTTCGTCCCGCTCACCGTCGCGTCGGTCGGCGCGGTGCCGGACGAAGCGGTGCCGCCGGCGGCCGCCTTCACCAACCTCGCGCGCCAGCTCGGCGGCAGCATCTCGACGGCGATGCTGGTGACGGTCGCGGTGCGCGGCACGACCAGCGACTACGCGACGTTGGCGCAGACGATCACCGTCAACCGTCCCGTGGTGGCGCAGTACGTGGCGACCCACGGAAGCGATGCGTTGGCCAGCCTGTTCGGAACGCTGGTCACGCAGGCCGCCGTGATGGGCTACGCCGAGGCCGCGCTGATCACGGCCGTCATCTCGGCGCTCTTGGCGCCGCTGGCGCTCCTGATGGGACGCGCGAAAGCGGGAGCCGCGGCCGTCGCGGCGCATTAGCGGCACCCAGGAGGTGTCCCGATGACCCTGCGTTTCGCCGCCCTGACGCTGGCCGCCGCGCTCGTGACCGGTACCGCCGCGAGCGCGATGACCTTGCGCCCCGCCCGGCCCCCGGCCGGGAATGCCACCCTGACGGTGACCAGCGCCGACTTCACGAACGGTGCGCCGCTGCCGCTGTGGACCGGTTTCAAGGCATGCGGCGGCCAGAACGTCTCGCCCGCGCTGCACTGGACGAAGGGGCCGGCCAAGACCAAGAGCTACGTGGTCACGATTTTCGATCCCGACGCGCCGACCGGCGTCGGCTTCTGGCACTGGACGCTCTTCGACGTCCCCGCGAGCGTGACGTCGCTCCCGAAGAACTATGGTGCACACGTGATGCCGCCGGCGACGGCGGGCTACACCGACTACGGTCTGAGCGGCTACCAGGGTCCCTGTCCGCCCAACGGCGATCCGCCGCACCACTACCACATCACCGTGTCCGCGCTCGACGTCGCGACGATTCCCGGCGGCGGGCCCGGCACGACCGGCGCGGTGCTTTCGTTCGGCACGCCCGAGCACGTCATCGCCCGCGGCGAAATCGTCGGCACCTACAAGCGCTGACGCTCCCCTACGGGGCTTTGAACAGGTTGGTATTCGTCGCGTTGCGGACGTCGACGCCCCACGTCCCGTCGGTGTACTGACCGGCGTACGTCCGCACGTTCAGGCTCGGATCGCGCATGTTCAGGAAGGCGCCCTGATCGTCGGCGGAGAGGTAGCCGACCGCGTCGCCGTGCGTATTGCGCACGTCGAACTCCGGTAAGCCTTTGTCGCCGATGAAGAGCGAGGCTTGCGCGACGCCCTGCGCGTTGGAGAGGTGGATCGTCGGGTCGGCGCCGCTGGCCAGATAGACGTCGGTGCGAACGACGTGCGCCGCATCGAACTGGCGCAATCCGGGCGCACCGTTGTCGTACAAGAACAAGCTCTCGCGCTGGTGCCCGTTCGCGTCGGCCTCGGACACATACGGGCTGCCGGTCGTGTCGAGTCCCGCGTAGAGCTGCGCCACGCCGGCCGCGCTCCGCACGGTCAGCCCGGCGCCGTCGAGCAGCGCGCTCGTCCCGTCCGCGCCGCGGACGCCGAGCGAGCTGGGCGCGAGCGACGCGGGCGGCGGCGGCGCCTGTGCGGTCGCGAGCGCGACCACCAGCGCGCCCAGCGCGAGGACACGGTCGCGCCGCGCACGGCGCTCGAGCCGCTCGATCCGGGCGAGCAGCACCGGGTCGTCGAGCTCGGCGTGCGGCGCGTTCACGGCGCCTTCCACAGCACGGTGTTCGACGCGGTGCGGACGTCCATGCCGATTGTGCCGTTGGCGAAGCCGCCGATGTTCACGCGGCTCTGGCCGTTGGCGTCGTTCATCACCAGGAACGGAAACTGATCGTCGGTGGCGAGATACGCGCGCAGCCTCTCGTCGGAACCGTAGAGTCCGAGTTGCGGACGGCCGCTGGCGCCGATGAAGAATGCGCCGCGCAGCTTCTCGTTGGGGTCGAGCAGCTGGACCTCGGGGTTACTGGCCTCGGTCAATCGCACTTCCAAACGGCGCTTGCTGTTGGAGTCGAACTGGCGCAGCGTCGGATTGCTGCCGGCGAACAGGTACATCGACTCGCGCAACGTCCCGCCGGCGTCGCGCAGGTCGACCGACGGCCGCCCCTGATCGTCGAGGCCGACCACCATGCGAAGGCGATGCTGCGCGTCGCTGACGGTGATTCCGGTCGCGGACAACGTCGTCGATTGTCCCCCGGCGTTAGTCACCGTGATCGGTGTCGTGGAGACTTGCGGTCCAGACGACGAGGGCGCCTGCGCCGTCAGCATCGCGAGCACGACGACGCCCAGTACGACCGCGCGATCGCGCCGGCTGCCGCGCTCCAGGCGCGTGACACGTGCGTGCAAGGTCTCGGAAAACGGAGCCATGTGAGCACCTCCGATCCCGCCGAGCGGGGGCTCGCACGATTCTCGGTCCGCACCAGTCGCCCCTCGTCTGCGAGGTGTGCCGGCCCAGCGCGCTCACATGTGCATCGGGTTGCCGATGTCTTTCGCGTCCATCGACTCGATGTGCGCGAGCGTCACCGTCCAATCCTCAGCCGTGATCCCGAGCTGACCACGGAACGGGTACTGCAGCTCGAAGATCATCGCGAACAGCGTCACGATGATGACCGCGATGCACGACGTCATGGTGACGTGCACGCGCCGGTTGTCGACCCCGAACAGGTAGCTGAAGATGATCACGACGCTCGCGCCGACGAACAGGACCACCCACTCAAACCAGCTCACGCCGGAGCGATTGCCGGCCAGCCGCCGCAAGCGCGCGTCGTGGATGTCGGTCAGCGTGCGGATCGTGATCAGCTGCGCGTTGGTTTGCGCGGGGTTCACCGGTATGTACGTGCCGGCGCTGTCGATGGCGTCCATCAGCAGCTCGTCGCCGCGCGGGCTGAAGCCGCCGGTCCGCATCAGCGGCCACTCCTCGTTCTTCATGAGCATGGCGTACTGCATCATGTCCGACCGCAGCCGGGTGCGCACCGAGGGCGGATAGCCGACGGCGCTATGCCAGACGTCGGTGACGGCCGACGCTTCCAGCGCCAGCCGCTCGCGGGTCTCGTCGTACTG
This sequence comes from Candidatus Sulfotelmatobacter sp., assembly GCA_035504415.1. Taxonomy (NCBI): domain Bacteria; kingdom Pseudomonadati; phylum Acidobacteriota; class Terriglobia; order Terriglobales; family Candidatus Korobacteraceae; genus Candidatus Sulfotelmatobacter; species Candidatus Sulfotelmatobacter sp. Next base: position 419,990 of record DATJRY010000011.1, read on the forward strand.
CTGCCACACCACCACGGTCACGAAGCCGAGCACGACGGCGTAGACCATGCCCGCGACCGCGATCAGAAAGCCGGCGACTTCGTTGTGGGGCAGGAACGACTCGGCTTTGAAGCGGCGGTGAACGATCACCAGGCCCCCGCCGGCAATACCGATCGCGAGCGCGATCGCAACGGCGAGCACCACGATGGCGGGGATCTCGTACACGAACTAAGCCTCCGCGGGATTCTTTCGTATGGATCGCGCCGGGTTGCCGACCTGTTTGTCGCCGGCGGGGACGTCGCGAATGACGACGGCGCCCGCCCCCGTCAGCGCGCCGTCGCCGATCGTGATCGGCGCCACCAGGGAGTTGTTGGTGCCGATGAAGACGTCCTTGCCGATCTCGGTGCGGTGCTTGCGCACGCCGTCGTAGTTGCAGGTGATCGCGCCGGCGGCGAAGTTGGTGCGATCGCCGACGCTGGCATCGCCGATGTAGGCCAGGTGGTTGGCCTTGACCTCGTCGCCCAGCACGGCGTTCTTCAGCTCGACGTAGTCGCCGATGCGCACGCTCGCGCCGACCCGCGAGCCTCCGCGCAGGTGGGCGAACGGTCCGATGCGGGTCCCGGCGCCGACCTCGGAGTCGAGGATGATGCTCTCGGTGACGATCACGTCGTCGGCCAGGATCGCGTTGCCGAGCCGGCAGTTCGGACCGATCGCGCAGTTCGCGCCGATGCGCGTTCGCCCGCCGATGGCGGTGTTCGGGTAGACGACGGTGTCGGGCCCGATCGTCACCTCGGGCGCGAGGTAGGTCGTCGCCGGGTCGACGATCGTCACGCCCGCGCGCATCTGCGCCTCGCACAGCCGCTGGTTGATGACGGCCCGCGCCGCGGCCAGCTCAACCCGGTCGTTGACGCCCAGCACGCTGCGGTAGTCGGCCGCCGGCACGGGCACGACGCGGTTGCCGGCCGCGATCAGCAGCTCGACGGTGTCGGTCAGGTAATACTCGCCCTGCGCGTTGCTCGCCCCGATCCGTCCGATCGTCTCGCGCAGCGCGCCCTCGTCGTAGGCGTACAGGCCGGCGTTCATCTCGTCGAGCGCCAACTGCGCGGGGGTGCAGTCCTTGGCTTCGACGATGCGCGCGACCGCGTTCCCCGCGCGCACGATGCGCCCGAAGCTCGAGGGCAGCGGCATGCGCGCGGTGACCAGCGCCAGCGCGGTCCCGGCGTCGGCGTCCAGCGCGGTCTGCACGTCCTCGACGATCGCGGCGTCGATCGACGGCATGTCGCCGTAGGCCACCACCAGCGCTCCCTCGCGCGGCTCGAGTGCGTCGAGCGCGGTGCGCACCGCGTGCCCGGTGCCAAGCTGCTCGGCCTGCTCGACGACCTGCACGCCGAAGCCGCTCAGGTGCGGCGCCAGCTCGGGATTCGCCACGACGACGATCTCGTCGACGCGCGCCGCGCGCAGCGCTTCGAGCACCCACCACAGCATCGGCCGGCCGCACACCTCGTGCAGCACCTTCGGCCGGGAGGACTTCATGCGCGTCCCCTTGCCGGCCGCCAGGACGATCGCCCGCGTGCTCATCCGTCGATCTCCGGTTTCGGTTCGGGCGTCTTCTGCCACTCTTTCTGTTCCTTGGCGCTCACGCCGCCCAGCGCGTCGAGCGCGACGCGAAACCGCTCGCGGCACAGATCGCGCCCGAGCAGCTCCATCGAGTCGAACAGCGGCAACGAGGTCGGGCTGCCGCTCATCGCGACGTAGTAGACGCGCGCGAGGTCGCGGAACTTGCGCCCCAGCGTGTCCGAGACACCCTTGAGCACCGCCTCGATCGACGTCTTGTCGAAGGTGCGCGCGAGGTCGAGCCGCCACATCGCCAGCGCCAGCGCGCGTCGCAGGTCGTCGCCCTCGACCTTGGCGCCGGCGAACGACTCCTTCGTCACCGGGAGCCGACCGGCGAACAAGAACGCGGCCAGCAGACCGATGTCGCTCAGGCGTTCCATGCGCGAGCCGGCCAGCGCCGCGATGGTCAGCACGCGGTCCTCGCCGAAGCCCCACTCGCGCAGGCGCTCCACCAGCTGCGCGGGCGTGAGCTCGCGCAGATAACGCCCGTTGAGCCAGTCGAGCTTGGCGACGTCGAAGACCGGACCGCCCAGCGAGATGTGCTCGACGCCGAAGCGCTCGCGCCAGAGGGTGTCGAGATCGAACATCTCCTGGCCTTCGACCGACGAGGAGATCAGCAGTCCGAGAAAGTTCAGCAGCGCCTCGGGCAAGTAGCCCATCTGCCGGTAGAAGAGGATACCGGTGGGGTTCTTGCGTTTGCTCAGCTTCGAGCGGTCGGGGTTGCGCAGCAGCGGGACGTGCAGCAGCTGCGGCGCTTCCCAGCCGAAGTACTGATACAGCAGCAGGTGCTTGGGCGCGGACGAGATCCACTCTTCGCCGCGGATGACGTGCGTGATCTCCATGAGGTGATCGTCGACGACGTTGGCGAGATGATAGGTCGGCAGACCGTCGCTCTTGAGCAGCACCTGCATGTCGACCGTCGCCCAGTGGATCTCGATCTCGCCGCGCAGCAGGTCGTGCACGACGCACACGCCGTCGCGCGGCACGACCATCCGCACCACGAACGGCTCGCCGGCGCTCGCGCGCGCCAGCGACTCCTCGGCCGGGATGAACTGGCAGTGCCCGTCGTAGTGCTGCGGAATCCCGGCCGCACGCTGCGCCGCGCGCAGCTCCTCGAGCCGCGCCGGCGTGCAGAAGCAGCGGAACGCGTGACCGTTCTCCAGCAGCTCGTCGGCGTATTTCCGGTAGATCGCGGACCGTTCGCTCTGGCGGTACGGCCCGAACGGGCCGCCGACGTCGGGACCTTCGTCCCAGCTCAGGCCGGTCCAGCGCAGCGCTTCGAGGATCGCGCGCTCCGACTCCGGCGTCGAACGAGCCTGATCGGTGTCCTCGATGCGCAGGATGAACTGCCCGCCGTTCTTCCGCGCGAACGCATAGTTCACCAGAGCAACGTATGCCGTTCCCACGTGCGGATCGCCCGTAGGAGAAGGCGCGACGCGCGTGCGGACGCGGCGCGCCAAAGTGGTCCCGCTCACCTCAGCCGACCAGCTCTCTCCGCTTGCCGCACTCGCGTTCGACGAAGGCGATGATCTCCGAGAGCGGAGCGCCGGGGGTGAAGATCTCGCGCACGCCCAGGCGTTTGAGCTCCGCCGCGTCGTCGGGCGGAATCGTCCCGCCGCCGAAAAAGACGATGTCGTCGGCGTTCTGCGCGCGCAGCTGCTCGACGACCAGCGGGAAGAGCGTCATGTGCGCGCCCGAGAGGATCGAGAGCCCGATGCCGTCGGCGTCTTCTTGGATCGCGGTCTGCACGATCTGCTCGGGCGTCTGGAACAGCCCGGTGTAGATCACTTCCATCCCGGCGTCGCGGAGCGCGCGCGCGATCACCTTCGCGCCGCGGTCGTGACCGTCGAGTCCGGCCTTCGCGACGATGACGCGCAGTGGTCGGGCGGGGGCGTTGGTTGCCATCTTAGAACTGGGTCGTCTCCGTGTAGCGGCCGAAGACCTCGACCATCGCGTCGACGATCTCGCCTTCGGTACAAACTGCGCGCACGCAGTCGATCAGATAGGGCATCACGTTGGCCTCGCCGCGGCACGCGCGCTTGAGCGCCGCCAGTGACGCGGCTGCCGCTGCGCCGTCGCGGTTGGCGCGCACGTCTTGCACCGAGCGCGCCTGTCCCTCCTCGATGTCGCGGCCGATCTTGAGCAGGTCCATGTCCTGCGCTTCCGCCGGCCGCTCGAAGGCGTTGACGCCGACGATGACGCGGTCGCCCGACTCGATCGAGCGCTGGTAGCGATACGAGGCGTCGGCGATCTCGCGCTGCGGGTAGCCGGCCTCGACCGCCGGGACCATCCCGCCGAACTCCGCGATCCGCTCGAAGTACTCGAGCACCTGGCGCTCCATCTCGGCGGTCAGCGCTTCGACGTAGTACGAACCGCCCAGCGGGTCGACGACGTTGGTGACGTTCGTCTCGTACGCCAGCACCTGCTGGGTGCGCAGCGCGATCTCGACCGACTTCTCGGTGGGCAGCGCGAGGACTTCGTCCATCGAGTTGGTGTGCAGCGACTGCGTGCCGCCCAGCGCGGCCGCCATCGCCTCGAAGGCGACGCGCACGATGTTATTCTCGGGCTGCTGCGCGGTCGCGCTGCAGCCGGCGGTCTGGGTGTGGAAGCGCAGCTGCCACGAGCGCGGGTCCTTCGCGCCGTAGACGTCGCGCATGCGCCGCGCGTAGATGCGCCGCGCCGCGCGGAACTTCGCGATCTCTTCGAAGAAGTCGATGTGGCTGTTGAAGAAGAACGAGAGCCGCGGCGCGAACGCGTCGACGTCCATCCCGCGCGCCATCGCCGCCTCGACGTACGCGAACCCGTCGGCCAGCGTGAAGGCCAGCTCTTGGGCCGCCGTCGAGCCCGCCTCGCGAATGTGGTAGCCGCTGACCGAGATGGTGTTCCACTTGGGCATCTCGCGCGTGCAGAACTCCATCATGTCGACGATGATGCGCACGTGCGGCCGCGGCGGAAAGATCCATTCCTTCTGCGCGATGTACTCTTTGAGGATGTCGGCCTGCAGGGTGCCGCCCAGCGCCGCGCGCGGGATACCCTTGTTCTCGGCGGTGACGATGTACTGCGCGAAGGCGATGGCGGCCGGACCGTTGATCGTCATCGAGGTCGTGATCGCGCCCAGGTCGATCCCGTCGAAGAGCGTCTCCATGTCGCGGATCGAGTCGATCGCGACGCCGCACTTGCCGACCTCGCCCAGCGCCTTGGGGCTGTCGGAGTCGTAACCCATCAGGGTCGGCATGTCGAACGCGACCGAGAGCCCCATCTGCCCCTGCGCGAGCAGGAAGTGGTAGCGCTCGTTGGTCTGCTTGGCGTTGCCGAAGCCGGCGAACTGACGCATCGTCCACAGCCGCGAACGGTACATGGTCGGATGGATGCCGCGCGTGTACGGGAACTCGCCGGGGACGCCCAGGTCGCGCGCCAGATCGAGGTCGGCGACGTCTTGCGGACCGTAGAGCGTCTTGAGCGGGACGTCCGAGATCGTCCGGTCGACCGCGCCCGAGCCCTTCTCGGTACGGGGCGGCGTGCGCGCCGCTTTGGCCTCCCAGCCCTCGACTTGTGCACGGTACTCCGGCGTCGGATCGGGCCCGAGGCCGGACGCGCGGTCAATCATCTTGGCCACCCTTTGGTCTTCCCTCAGAGGCCGCCGCGCACCCGTGCCTTGGTCGCCGCCGTGTGCACGGCGGAGCGCAGCTCGGCCGGCAGCGCCGGCGCGCGCAGCGAGACGTCCCAACGGTCTCCTGCCTCCTCGCCCGGCCCGACCAGCGCGACCAAACCGATCCGATCGCCGGCGGCGGCCAAGGTGGCCCCGATCCCCTGCGGTGCGCGCCCGAGCGGTACCACGGCGACGTCGGCGGCGTCCAGCTGCGCCGCCGCGTCGCCGGCCGAGCGGGCCGTCAGGACCGTGAATCCCAAGCGGACGAGCCGCCCGGCCAGTTCGGCCGGGTTCTCGTCGACGACCAGCACCGTGCGCTGCCCCGGCGCTTCGCGCGGGTCGTCGGCCAACGTCATCCGCAGCCAGCCCGCCTCGGCCACGCCCAGGCCGCCGGCGTGCCGCTGCGCGACGCGCCGCGCCAAGTGGACCGCCAGCGACCCGGCCGGGATCGGGATCGTCAACGCGCGCGGATCGCCCGAGAACACGATGGCCAGGCCGGTCGTGCCCGGCTCGGTGCGCGCATAGAGCCGCATCCCGGCCTCGCGGGCGCGTTCGTTCAGGCGCGTGAGCGCCAGCTCGAGCAGCAGCGCGTCGCCGACGACGCGCGCGGGGCCCCGGCTCTCGACCGGGATCGCGATGCGCCGCAGCAGCGCCGCGACGTCCAGCGCCGTCCACTGGGGCTCGGCGGCGCGGCGCTCGATCTTCCCCAACAGCTCGATGTCGTCGGCCAAGCCGCCGATGTGCTGGCCGCTGGCGCGCATGAGCGCCAGCGCTTCGCGCGCCTCGAGCGGGAAGCGGTCGTCCTCCTCCAACAGCCGGGCGAAGCCGACGATGCTGGTCACGGGACCGCGCAGCTCGCGCGCCAACCGCGCCACCAGCTCGGCCTCGGCGTGACGCGCCTCGAGGACCTCGACGCGATGCCGTTCCTGCTCGTCCTCGTCGACGCGCCGCAGCAGCTGCTTGCGCCGCTCCAGCTCGCCGACCGCGAGCTGCGCGATGCGGGGCAGCTGCGCGCGCTGCTCGGCCGTCAGCGACCGCGGCCGCACGTCGAACACGCTGAGCACGCCGATGCGTTCGCGTTCGGGCGTCACCAACGCGACGCCGGCATAGAAACGAAAGCGGTGCTCGCGCACCAACGGATTGGCCGCCAGCTCCGGCTCCGCGTCCAGGTCGGCGATCTCGAGCACGTCCTCGCTGCGGATCACGCGCTCGGCGAAGGCCACCGCGCGCGCGACGGCCGGCGGGCGTGCGATCCCGAAGGTCGCTTTGACGTCGGCGCGGTCGGCGTCGAGGAACGCCAGCACGGCGACCGGCGCGGCGCAACGGCTCGCCGCCAGCTCGGCCAGCATGTCGTAGACGAACTCGGCCTCGGTGTCGAGGATACGATACGCTTGGAGCGCGCGCAGACGCCGCTCTTCAGAGCCCGCGGACACGGTCGGTACCGCTTTCGTTCGTCAATTGCACACGACTTGCTCGCCCAGCGTGTTCCAGTTCCGCACCCGGTCGTTGCGATCGAAGAAGATCACGATGCGCGTGGCGCGCTCCGAGCACGAGGTGCGCGCTTGCGCGAACTCGACCGAGGCCACGCCGTCGGTGGCGTTGACCAACCGGTGCCCGACTCGCGCGGCCAGCGCGGCCACCTCGGCGCGCGACGCGCCGGTGCGCAAGGAATGCACGAACACGATCTGCTCGATGCGGTCGGGCACCGCGAACACGAAGAAGAACGCGATCGCCACGACCACCACGGCACCCAGCGCGACGTACTGCGCGATGCGCAAGCGGCGCGCGCGTTCGGCGGCCGTGCGCGGCCCGCGCAGAAAGCGCACGCTCAGAGCCCTTTGACGGTCGCGCGCACGACGTTGGCGGTGCGCACGTTCCCGGTCGCGTGGACGCCGTCGTGGATGCCGAAGCTCGCGACGACGGTCTCGGCGGCGGCGTAGGGGTCGAGCGCGTCGTCAAGCCCGACGATCGCGCCCTCGACGCGTTCTTCGAGCGTGCCCATCGCCAACTGGCGCACGCGATGGGCGAACGCGTCGCGCCGCTTGGCGCGCAGCTGGCCGCTCTCGCGCAGCCACGCGTCGTGCGCGAGGATCGCGTTCCAAAGCGCGTCGATCCCCTTGCCGGTCAGCGCCTGCGTGCTCACCAGGGCCGGCACCCACCCGGCATAGTCGAGCATCTCCATCATCGAGCGGATCTCGCGCTGCAGCTGCAGCGCCATCGGGTGATCGCTCTTGTTGACCACGAACACGTCGGCGATCTCGAGCACGCCGGCCTTGAGGACTTGGACCGAATCGCCGCTGCCGGGCTGCAGCGCGACGACGGTCGTGTCGGCGATCTCGGCGATCTCGATCTCCGACTGTCCGACTCCCACCGTCTCGATGAGCACGACGTCCAAGCCGAACGCGTCCATCAGCGAGGCCGCGTCGGCGGTCGCGCCGGCGACGCCGCCCAGGTGGCCGCGCGAGGCCATCGAGCGAATGAACACGCCGGGATCGACGAAGTGCTCGGCCAGCCGGATGCGGTCACCCAGCAACGCGCCGTGCGAGAACGGCGAGCTGGGATCGACCGAGATGACGCCGACGGTCTTCCCGAGCGCGCGCAGGTGGGTGACCAGCGCGCCGCTGATCGTCGACTTGCCGACCCCGGGCGGTCCGGTGAGTCCGACCGTCAGCGCTCTGCCGGTGAGCGGGTAGAGCGCCCGGATCAGCTCCGCTCCCCGGCCGGCCTCGCAGCGCGAGATCGCTCGCGCGAGCGCGCGCGGCTCACCTGCGCGAAAGGCCTCCAGGAGATCCGTCATCGCGCCTTCGCGTTCACGGACGCGCGGCGCCATCCTTCGCTCGGCGTGCGGACCGCAGCGCAGCGAGGACCGCGATGGCTTCGCCGGAGGCGAAGCCGCCTATGCGGCGTCGGTGGACGAGTCGTCGACGACCGCTTCGACCGCGGCGGCCAGCTCGTCGACCGCGTGCTCGAGGTTGTTGAACTTCGCGGCAACCTTGCGTTGGTCGATCCGCCCGGTCAGCGGTTCGGTGACGTCCTGTACGAAGGTGCGACGGTCGACGCGCCGACGAACGCCTTCGAGCAGCTCCTTCGTTCTTCGTTCATCCATTGTGAAGAGGATGGTACCCGCGCAGCCCAAGCAGACAAACGCCCAAAGGTCACCTCCGCCCCAGGAGTGACGGGCACGACGCGCAGCGTACGAAGCTCCGTGACCTCCACCGGCTACGTTCGCACCCCGACGATCACCGACGACCGGATCGTCTTCGCGTGCGAGGACGATCTGTGGATCGTCGGCACCGAGGGAGGGATCGCTCGCCGGCTGACCACCATGCGAGGCGAGTGCTCGCTTCCCCGGCTCTCGCCGCAGGGCACGCAGCTGGCGTTCGTCGGCCGCGACGAGGGCCACCCCGAGCTGTACCTGATGGACGCCGAGGGCGGCGTCCCGCGCCGGCTGACGTTCCTGGGCAGCGAGGTCGTCCACGCCTCGGGCTGGTCGGCCGACGGCCGCTTCGTCTACTTCACGGCCGACAGCGGCTCCGCGTTCGCCCGCGAGACGCTGGCCTTCCGAATCGACGTCGAGGGCGGCGAGCCGGTCGAGCTGGGGATCGGCCACGCGATGACGGTCGCCGTCGCCCCGTCGGGCGCGACGTTGTTGGGCCGCAACGCCGTCGACCCGGCGCGCTGGAAGCGCTATCGCGGCGGCACCGCCGGCCATCTGTGGGTCGACGCGCGCGGCGACGGCGAGTATCACCGCATCTGCAAGGAGCTCGACGGCAACCTGGTCTGGCCGCAATGGCTGGGCGAGCGGGTCGTGTTCCTGTCCGACCACGAGGGGATCGGCAACCTCTACAGCGCGCTGCCCGACGGCAGCGACGTGCAGCGGCTGACCGACGAGCGCGAGCACTACGCCCGTTTTCCCGCCACGGACGGCACGCGCGTCGTCTACGCCTGCGGCGGCGAGCTGGTGCTGGTCGATCCGCGCGACCGCAGCGTGCGCCGCGTCCCGGTGCAGATGCCGTCGACGGCGCCGCAGACCGCGCGCCGCTTCGTCGACGCCGGCGAGCTGCTCGAGAGCTGGTGTCCCGCGCACGACGGCACGCAGGTCGCGCTGGTCAGCCGCGGGCGCGCCTTCACGATGCCGTTGTGGGAGGAAGCCGTCACCGAGCACGGCCCCGACGACGGGGCGCGCCGGCGGCTGGCGTGCTGGCTGCACGACGACGCGCGGCTGGCCTACGTCGACGACGTCGCCGGCTACGAACGCGTCGCGATCGTCGGCCGCGAGCAAGACGCGCCGCCCGCGTACGTGACGACCGACGATCACGGCGTGCTGCACGAGCTGGCGACCTCGCCGGCCGGCAACCGCATCGCGTTCGCGACCAATCGGCTCGAGCTGTGGATCGCCGACGTCGGCGCGCCGCCGCGCAAGGTCGACACCAGCATCGGCGAGCGCATCGAAGGGCTGGCGTTCTCGCCCGACGGCGAGTGGCTCGCCTACGTCTGGTCGCCGAAGGCGCACACCACGATCGTGCGGCTCGTCGAGTGCGAGAGCGGCCGCATCGTCGACGCGACGATCCCCCTGCGCGAGGACCGTTCGCCGGCCTGGGACCCGGCCGGCAAGTATCTGTACTTCCTCTCGACGCGCGACTTTCACCCGGTCTACGACGCGCTGCAGTTCGAGCTGAGCTTTCCCGAAGCGTCGCGCCCGTATCTGCTCACGCTGCAGTCGACGCTGCCGAATCCGTTCGTGCCCAAGCCGGCACCGCTGCACAAGGCCGATGACGACGGCGACGACGACGACAAGGACGACGACAAGAAGCGCCCGCAGCCGATCGTCGTGCAAGCCGACGGACTGCCGCTGCGCATGGTCGCGTTTCCGGTCGAAGAGGGCGACTACGCGCAGATCGCCGGCGCCAAGGGACGGGCGGTCTTCACCCGCTATCCCGTCCACGGCATCCGGCCGGGCGAGCGCGATCGCGAGGGCGAAGGCGGCGAGCTGCTGGCCTACGATTTCGAGGAGCAGCGCAGCGCGACGCTGGCGCTCGAGGTCGACGAGTTCGTGCTCGGCGCCGACGGCCGCACGCTGATCTATCAGTCCGAAGGCAAACTGCGCGCGATCGACGCGGCCGGCGAGCTGCCCGAGGACGGCGACGTCGACGACAAGCCGCCGGCCGAACCCGGCCGTCGCAGCGGCTGGCTCGATCTCTCGCGCATCAGCGTGCGCGTCGAGCCGCCGGCCGAGTGGCGGCAGATGCTGCGCGAAGCGTGGCGCTTGCAGCGCGAGAACTTCTGGGACCCGCAGATGTCGGGCGTCGATTGGCCGGCGGTGCTCACCCGCTACGAAGCGCTGCTGCCCAAGGTGCGCACGCGCAGCGAGCTCTCCGACGTCATCTGGGAGATGCAGGGCGAGCTGGGCACCTCGCACGCCTACGAGACCGGCGGCGACCGGCCGCAGCCCCCGCCGTACCGGCGCGGCTTCCTCGGCGCCGATATCGCGTGGGACGACGCCGTGCAGGCCTATCGCATCGCGCGCATCCTGCGCGGCGATCCGTGGAATCGCGAGGCCGACTCGCCGTTGGCCGAGACCGGCGTCGACGTGCGCGAAGGCGACCTGCTGATCGCGATCGGCGGCCGCCCGCTCTCGCCCAGCGTGGGACCGGGCGCGCTGCTCGTCAACCAAGCCGGCCGCGACGTGGTTCTGACCATCGTGCGCGGACTCGGAAGCACCCCGCGCCGCGTGCTGGTGCGCACGCTGCGCGACGAACGGATGCTGCGTTACCGGGCCTGGGTCGAGGCGAACCGGGCGACGGTCCACGCGCGCACCAACGGGCGCGTCGGCTACGTCCACATCCCCGACATGGGCCCGTGGGGCTTCGCCGAGTTCCACCGCGGCTATTTGAGCGAGTTCGACCAGGACGGGCTGGTCGTCGACGTGCGCTTCAATCGCGGTGGCCACGTCTCGGCGCTGCTGCTCGAGAAGCTGGCCCGCAAGCGCGTCGGCTACGACGTCGCGCGCTGGTCGCCGCCGTTCCCGTATCCGGAAGAGTCCGTCGCCGGCCCCATCGTCGCGGTCACCAACCAGTTCGCGGGCAGCGACGGCGACATCTTCAGCCACTGCTTCAAGCTCTACGGCTTGGGACCGCTGGTCGGGATGCGCACCTGGGGCGGCGTCATCGGCATCCATCCGCGCCACCGGCTGGTCGACGGCACCGAGACGACGCAGCCGGAGTTCTCGTTCTGGTTCACCGACGCCGGCTGGGGCGTCGAGAACTACGGTACCGATCCGACCAACGAAGTCGACGTCGCGCCGCAGGACACGCTGCGCGGCGAGGACCCGCAGCTGGCGACGGCGATCGCGCTGATCAACGACGCGCTCGCGAGCGCGCCGGCGCGACCGGTCTTTCCGCCGTTCCCGAATCGCGCCGGCCGCCGGTGACCTACGACTACGTCGTCGTCGGCGCCGGGCTCGCCGGCGCGACGATGGCCGAGCGGCTGGCCAGCCAGCTCGACGCGCGCGTGCTCGTGGTCGACAAGCGCCCGCACCTGGCCGGCAACGCGCACGATCCGCGCGGCGCCGACGGGCTGCGCTACCACGCCTACGGACCGCACATCTTCCACACCAACGCGCAACACGTCGTCGACTACCTCGGCGCCTTCACGCGCTGGCGTCCGTACGAGCACCGCGTCCTCGCGCGGGTCGGCGGGCATCTGTTGCCGATCCCGATCAACCGCACGACGCTCAGCCATTTTGCCGGCCGCGAGCTCGACGACGCCGCCGCCGCCGCGTATCTGGCGCAGCGCGCGGAGCCCCTCGCTCGCATCGCCAACTCGCGCGACGCGATCGTCGCGCGCGTCGGGCGCGAGCTCTACGAGGCGTTCTTCGCCGGCTACACCCGCAAGCAGTGGGGCATCGACGCCGCGCAGCTCGACGCCTCGGTCTGCGGCCGCGTCCCCACCCGCACCAGCGACGACGACCGTTACTTCGGCGACCGCTTCCAGGCCATGCCGGCCGACGGCTTCGACGCGCTGGTGCAGGCCATGCTCGACCACCCGCGCATCGACCTCGCGCTGGGCTGCGATTTCACCGCCGTCGAGGGTCGCGTCGCCTTCGATCACCTCGTCTACACCGGCCCGATCGACGAGTTCTTCCATCACCGTTTCGGCGCGCTGCCGTACCGCTCGCTGCGCTTCACCTTCGAGACGGTCGCCGCACGCGACGGGCTGCCGGTCGCGGTGGTCAACGAGCCCGACGAGGCGACGCCGTTCACCCGCACCACCGACTACCGGCACCTGACCGGCGAGCACGGCCCGCGCACGGTGCTCGGCCGCGAGTACGCGCACGACGGCGGCGAGCCGTACTACCCGGTCCCGATGCCCGAGACGCGCGAGCTGTACCGCAAGTACGCGGCGCTGGCGGCCGCGCAGCGCCACGTCACCTTCGTCGGCCGGCTGGCCGAGTATCGCTACTACAACATGGACCAAGTGGTGGCGTCGGCGCTGGCGGCCTTCGAGAAGCGGGCCCGGACGGCGGCCGTCGCGTCCTGACCGCGCCGCGGCGTCAGCGGATCGGGAAGAGCGTGTCGGTGTGGGTGTAGTCCGGCCGGCCGCTGCCGTCGGTGAAGTGGGTCAGGTCGACGACGGTCAGCTCCTCGCCGTTGGGCGAGAGGGTCAGCTGGAGCTGGCGGATCGCGAACGAGGTCCGGTAGATCGCGTTGGCTTCCATCCCGTCGGGCGAGTAGCTCAGCGAGACGGTCCCCCAGGCGCAGGCGGTCGGCTCGCACTGGCCGTCGACCGAGAGCAGCGGGCCACCGCCGCTGCGGCGGATGACCAGGTCGGCGATCCCGCCGGTGAGGGGTTTGGCGTACCAGGCGCCCACCCAAGGGGCCGGAATGGCGGCCTGCGCGCTCGAGGGAGCCGAGCCGAGGACCGCGGTAGCCGCGACGGCGGCGGCGAGGAAGGGCTGGAATGAGAGCTTCATGCCCTGATGCTAGGCTGAAGCGGAGACCGTGTGCTTGGTCGCGGATGAAGGTTCGCTTGGTCTGAGATAAAAGTCGGCTGGGCCGTTGCTGGGACGCGCGCGGCGGCCCACAATGACGAGGACCGTCCTTGACGCCCCACCCGGGCGCGTGATACGCTCCCCGAGCCGAAGCAGGACCCTCGGGTCCTCACCGGATGCCTGCGGGCGATCCGGTTCTTCTCTGACAAGCGGAGACCGCTTCGGCGTCTTCGCTTTTTTGTGTCCCTTCCGGAGAGTTTGTCATAGCACGACCGCTTCGCGTCAACGAGCAGATCAGAATCCGCCAAGTCCGCGTCATCGACGACGACGGCACTCAGCTCGGCGTCATGCCGACCGAGGAAGCCCTCTCGCGAGCGCGCGGTAAAGGGTTGGACCTCATCGAGGTCTCACCGACGGCGGTTCCCCCGGTTTGCCGTATCGGCGACTACGGTCGACTGAAGTACGAGCAGTCGAAGAAAGACAAAGAGGCGCGCAAGAAACAGCGCAACTACGAGTTGCGCGAAGTCAAGCTCCGCCCCAAGATCGACGTCCACGACTACGAAGTCAAAGCGAAGATGGCCGAGCGCCTTCTTCTCGACGGCGGCAAGGTCAAAGTCACGATCATGTTCCGCGGCCGTGAGATCACGTACACGGCATTCGGAAAACGTCTTCTGGACCGTATCGCGAAGGATCTCGAGAACACCGCCGTTCTCGAGCGCGAAGCCAGACTCGAAGGCAAGAACATGTTTCTCATCCTCGCGCCGCGCGCGACGCCGCTCGGGCCGCCCAAGTTCGTTCACCACAAGGACGAGCCGCCGCCCAAGGACAGCGATCTTCATGCGGATTCCGATCCGCACGACGACGAGCATCCGAGCGACGAGCATGCGGAAGCGACCATCGGGGGAGCCAGTGCCTAAAATCAAGACGCACCGCGGAACGGCGAAGCGGGTCAAGGTCAGCGCCAACGGCAAGGTGACGCATCGTCACCAGTTCGACGGCTGCGGCCACATCCTCAGCAAGAAGTCGCGCAAGCGCAAGCGGAACTTCCGCAAGGACCAGCCGACTTTCAAGGGCGATCTGAAGCGCTTCGCGCCGCAGATCCCGTACCTGCTGTAAGCGGAGGACTGTAGGAAATGGCTCGTATCAAACGCGGTCTTTCGAAGATCAAGCATCGTCGCAAGGTCATGAAGCTCGTCAAGGGCTTCCGCGCCGCGCGCCGCCGCAACTATCGCGTCGCCAACGAGGCGCTGCTGCACTCGCTGGCCTACGCCTTCCGCGACCGTCGCGTCCGCAAGCGCGATTTCCGCTCGCTGTGGATCGCGCGCATCAACGCCGCCGCACGCCGCGAGGGGATCTCGTACTCCAAGCTGATGGCCGGTCTGAAGAAGTCGGGCGTCGCGGTCAACCGCAAGGCGCTGGCCGACCTGGCCGTCCACGACGCCGCCGCCTTCGGCCGCCTCACCGCGCTGGCCAAGGACGCCGTCGGCACGACGACCGCCGCCTAGCCGGCGACCGGCTCCACCAAAAGCAACAGGGGCGCCAATCGGCGTCCCTGTTCTCGTTTTTCGTCGGATTCCGAAACCTGAGCGAGCTGCCGATAGTATGGTCGTCAGCAGTCGTTCCCTCGCGTTTCGGAGGCCTTTGATGCTCGTTCGTTCCTGGAGGACGTCGCTCTCCGTCGGTGCGCTGGCGCTGGCGATGCTCGTCGGCACCGCCGCGCCGTCCTCGGCGTTCCTCGACAAAACGCGCTTCGTCGCGCACCTCGGCGTCGCGTACTTCGCGTTTCATCATTGGGTGTGGCTCCCGTATCGGCTGGGCGCGTTCCAGAGCGGGGCGCCGCATCGCCTTTCCACGATCGTGAAGGGCGGCGTGGCGCTGCTGTTCGCTTACCACGAAGTGCGCGTCGCAGAGAAGATCGCGCACGACAGCAAGGACCCGCTGCTGCAAAAGTTCGACGGCGCCCTCTCCGGGCTCGAAGCGAACTTCCAGGCCGTCGGTCAGAAGTTCAAGGCCGGACAATTCAGCCCGCAAGACGTTGCCAGCCTCGGCGCGTCGACCACGTCGATCAAATCGCTGGCACAGTCAGCGGGCCTCGACATCCAGGACAAACCGGTCCCGGTCCCGGTCCCGGGACTCTGAGCGCTCGGCGCTAGCGTTCGCGCGCGGTTGCCGCAAGCGCTAGCGCGACGTGCGCGGCGATGCCCGTCGCCATCGCGGTCTCGTCGATGTCGAAGGCCGGATGGTGGTTGGGGTTCGCGTGCGAGGCGTCACCGGCGCCGAGGAACGCGAAGCACGCAGGGACCTCGTTGGCGAAGTACGAGAAGTCCTCGCTGCCCATGATCGGCGGGATCTCGACGACGCGCGGCGCGCCCAGCTCGGCCACCAGCGTCTCGCGCAGGAACGCGGTCTGCGCGGGGTCGTTGGTCGTCACCGGGTACGACGCGTGCCAGTCGAGCGTGCAGTGCGCGCTGCCGGCCGCGCAGGTGTGCTCGGCGATCCGGCGGATGCGGCCTTCCATCGTCGCCCGCGTCGTCTCGCTGAACGTACGCACCGTTCCCTTGAGCGCGACGCGCGGCGGGATGACGTTGTAGGTCGTGCCCCCGTTGATGGCGCCGATCGTCACTACCGCCGGTTCGACCGGATCGACCTCGCGGCTGACGACGCGCTGCAGCGTGCCGACCAGGTCGGCGGCGACGACGATCGGATCGACGGCGGTGTGCGGCATCGCGCCGTGGCCGCCGCGTCCTTCGACGACGAGATCGAACTGGTCGACGGCCGCCATGATCGGGCCCGGCCGCACGCCGATCACGCCGGAGGGCAGAATGCACGAGATGTGCAGCCCGAACGCGCGCGCGATCTCGAAGCGGCCGATCAGACCGTCGCGCAGCATCGCCTTCGCGCCGCCGCCGCCCTCTTCAGCCGGCTGGAAGACGAACGCGATCCGTCCATGCAGCTCGTCCGCGCTCGCGACCAGCGCGCGTGCCGCGCCGAGCAGCATCGCGACGTGCGCGTCGTGACCGCACGCGTGCATGACGCCGGCGTTCTGCGAACGGTACGGTGCGTCGCTCTCCTCCTGCATCGGCAGCGCGTCCATGTCGGCGCGCAGCATGACGGTCCGGCCGTCGTGCCCACCGCGCAGCAGCCCGACGACGCCGGTCTCGCCGACCCCGGTGTGGACCTCGAGGCCGAGGCCGCGCAGCGTCTCGGCCACGATGCCGGCCGTGCGGACCTCGCGGAAGCCCAGTTCGGGGTGCGCGTGCAGGTCCCGGCGGACGGCGACGGCCTCCGAGAGCAGGTCGGGAGCGAGAAGCGAGGCGGCCATCGGGCGGCCTTCGCCGTACGGTCCGGGAGACCGCTCACCCGGCGCGGAAGCGGCAGCGCATGGCAACGGATCCGCCTGCCGCCCTCGACGTCCCGCCGGGCCCCCCGGCGGACGCTCTGCAAAAGCTCACGACGGGCAACGTGCGGTTCCAGGGTGGCCGCGCGACCCGCCGCTACCCCGACTATCAGGGGCCGTACGCGGAGAAGCAGCACCCGTACGCGGCCGTCCTCGCCTGCGCCGACTCGCGTGTCGCCCCGGAGAGCGTCTTCGACGAAGGGCTGGACAAGCTGTTCGTCTGCCGCGTCGCCGGCAACACCGCCGACGACGTCGTGATCGGGTCGCTCGAGTACGCCGTGACCGCCCTGGGCGTCTCCCTGGTCGCGGTGGTCGGTCACAGCGCCTGCGGCGCCTGCGACGCGACGCTGGACAGCCTCAACGCGGGCGTCCTTCCCGGAGGGAGCCTGGGATCGGTCGTCCGGGCGATCTTGCCGGCGACGGCCCACCTCGACCGGCGCCTCCCGCCCGACCAGCAGCTCCGGGCGCTGATCGCGTCCAATGCGCAGCTCACGGCGACCACCCTGTCCATGAATCCCGTCCTGCGCGCCGCCCGGCAGGCGCGCACGCTCGGGGTCGTCTGGGGCGTCCAGGACCTGCGCAGCGGCCTCGTGAGCTGGGGCCCTACCCCGGCGGGTTGACACCGCGAACCGGCCTCTGGTTCAATCAGCCCACATGTCCCGTCCGTATCTTCTTGCCTGGTATTTTGGCTGCACGGCTCTCGTGTCGGTCGAGCTCGGCAACGCGTAACGCAGGGACCAACGACTGCACCGCGAGCCCCTCGCCGACACGGCGGGGGGCTTGCGTGTTTTCTGAAGAGGCCGATGACCCCACCTGATCTCCCCGGCGCCCCGCCCGGCGCGCGCGTCCCCGGCGACAAGTCGATCGCACACCGGTCGCTGATGCTGGCCGCGCTGGCCCACGGGCGCTCGCGGCTGCACAACGTCCCGGCCGGCCTCGACGTCCTCTCGACCCAGCGGGTCTTGCGCGCGCTCGGGGTCACCATCGCGGCCGACGGTGCGGCGCTGGTCGTCGACGGACGCGACGGGGTGTTCGACGCGCCCGGCGAGCCGATCGACTGCGGCAACAGCGGCACGACGATCCGCTTGATGAGCGGCCTGCTCGCGACCCGGCCGATCGTCGTCACCCTCGACGGCGACGCCTCGCTGCGGCGGCGACCGATGCGCCGCGTCGCCGATCCCCTGGCGGCGTTCGGCGCGCGGCTGACGCTCAGCCCCGGCGGGACGGCCCCGGTCACCATCGCCGGCAACGGCGAGGCGCGGGCGACCACCCTGACGGTCGCCGTTCCCAGCGCGCAGGTGAAGTCGGCGCTGGTGCTGGCCGCGCTCAACGCGCACGGTCGCTCACGCATCGGCGGCGAGCTCGCGACGCGCGATCACACCGAACGACTGCTGCGCGCGTTCGGCGCCGTGTGCGCCCTCGACGGCAACGAGCTGATCGTCGAAGGACCGGCGCGTTTGCGCGCGATCGAGCTGACGGTACCCGGCGACATCTCGAGCGCCGCGTTTCTGCTCGCCGCCGCG
This sequence comes from Candidatus Sulfotelmatobacter sp., assembly GCA_035504415.1. Taxonomy (NCBI): domain Bacteria; kingdom Pseudomonadati; phylum Acidobacteriota; class Terriglobia; order Terriglobales; family Candidatus Korobacteraceae; genus Candidatus Sulfotelmatobacter; species Candidatus Sulfotelmatobacter sp. Next base: position 438,142 of record DATJRY010000011.1, read on the forward strand.
GCCGCGGTGCCGGGCGCGCGCGTCGCCGTCGACGACGTCGGCCTCAACCCGACGCGGACCGCGTTCCTCGACGTGCTGCGCCGCTTCGGCGCGCAGGTAACCGTCACCGAGACCGACGGCGGCGCGGAGCCGCGCGGCCGCGTCGTCGTGCGCGGCGCGCCGCTGCGCGCGATCGCGATCGAACCCTGGGAAGTACCGGGGTTGATCGACGAGCTGCCGCTGGTCGGGGTGCTGGGCGCGTTCGCGCGCGGGACGACCAGCGTGCGCGGCGCCGCCGAGCTGCGAGTGAAGGAGTCCGATCGCATCGAGACGTTCGCCGCCGCCGCGCGCGCGCTGGGCATCGACGTGAGAACCGCGCCCGACGGGTTCGCGGTGAGCGGGCCGGCGCGCATCCGCGGCGGCGCGATCGTGACAGCCGGCGATCACCGCATCGCGATGGCGTTCTCGGTCGCCGCGCGCGCGGCCGGCGTGCACGTCGTGCTCGACGATCCCGATTGCATGGCCGTCTCGTTCCCCGGCTTCGCCGGCGCGCTCGAGGCCGTCGCGTGAAGCGCGCGGCGGTCATCGGCCATCCGGTCGCGCACAGCCGCTCGCCGGCGCTGTTCGCGCGCTTCGCCGCCGCCGGCGGCGTCGAGCTCGACTACCGTGCCGTCGACCTCACCCCCGAGCAGCTGGCGCCGCAGCTGCGCGCCTGGCGCGTCGATCCCGACTTCGTCGGCTGCAACGTCACCCTGCCGCACAAGGAGCGCGCGTTGACGCTGGCCGACCGCGTCGAGCCGGCCGCGCACGCGTGCGGCGCGACCAACGTGCTCACCCGCAGCGACGGCCAGCTGATCGCCGACAACACCGACGTCGCCGGCGTCGAGGCGGGCTTGGCCGCGCACGGCGTCGCGCTGCGCCGCGCCCGGGTCGCGATTCTGGGCTGCGGCGGCGCGGCGCGGGCGGTCGCCGAGGCGGCGCGCCGCAGCGGCGCGGCCTCGATCGTGATCGCCGGCCGCGACCGCGCCCGCGCGCAAGCCGTCGCGGCCGCGTTCGGCGCGAGCGCGTGCACGCTCGACGCGGTGCCGGTGGCCGACGTCTACGTCAACGCGACGCCGGTCGGGATGGTCGGCCAGGAACAGCGCTCGCTCTTGCCGCGCAACGCGCCGGCCGGCGCGGCCGCGTTCGATCTCGTCTACACGCCCGAAGACACGCCGTTCTTGCGGGACGCGCGCGCCCGCGGCTTGCGCGCCGTGCCGGGCACGGCGATGTTCCTCGCCCAAGCCGCCGCCACGTTCGAACGCTGGTTCGGCTTCGCCCCGCCGGAGGCTTTGACGACATGAGCTTGCGCTACCTCACGGCGGGCGAGTCGCACGGTCCGATGCTGATCGGCATCCTCGACGGGATGCCCAGCGGGCTGCGGATCGACGCCGCGACGCTGCACGCGCAGGCCAAGCGCCGCAAGCTGGGCTACGGACGCGGCAACCGCCAGAACATCGAGACCGACGAGATCCGCATCGTCGGCGGCGTGCGGCGCGGCAAGACGCTCGGGGCCCCGATCGCGCTGGTGCTCGAGAACCGCGACCACGTGCGCTGGGCCGAGATCATGCGCGTCGACGAGCCCGACGACGACGCGCCGGCCGCGCGCGCGGTCTTCATCCCCCGTCCCGGTCACGCCGACCGCGTCGGCGGCATCAAGTACGAGCTGGACGACATGCGCGACGTGCTCGAACGCGCCAGCGCGCGCGAGACCGCGATGCGCGTCGCGCTCGGCACGCTCGCGCGCACGTTCCTAGGCGCGCTGGGCGTCTCGCTGCACAGCCGCGTCGTGCGCATCGGCCGCGCCGTCGACGAGACGCCGTGGCGCGAGGTCACGCCCGACGAGGTCGACGCCTCGCCGGTGCGCGCGCTGGACGACGCCGCCGCCGCCGCGATGATCCAGGAGATCGAGCACGCCAAGGCCGCCGGCGACTCGCTCGGCGGCGTGTTCGAGGTCGTCGCGCGCGACGTGCCGATCGCGCTGGGCTCCTACGCGCAGTGGGACCGCCGGCTCGAAGGCGAGGTCGCCAAGGCCTTCATGTCGCTCAACGCGATCAAGGGTGTCGAGATCGGGCTGGGCTTCGGCGCGGCGGCGCGGCGCGGCTCGGAAGCGCACGACGCCTACGAGCCCGACCCGCATACGCGCACGCGCTATCGCACCAATCGCGCCGGCGGGATCGAAGGCGGGATGACGACCGGGCAGCCGATCGTCGTGCGCGTCGGGATGAAGCCGATCGCGACGTTGATGAATCCGCTCGACTCGGTCGACCTGCGCACCGGCGAGGCGACCAAAGCGTACATCGAGCGCAGCGACGTGTGCGCCGTACCGGCGGCGGCGGTGATCGGCGAGTCGCTCTTGGCGCTGGTGCTGGCCGACGCCGTGCTGACCAAGTTCGGCGGCGACTCGCTGGCGGAAGTCGTGGAGCGCGTGCGCGGCTGGGAGACGACGGTTCGTGCCCGCTAACGTGTGGCTGTGCGGCCCCCCCGGCGCCGGCAAGTCGAGCGTCGCGCCGCTGCTGGCGGCGCTGCGCGGGCTCGACGCGGTCGACATCGACCGGCTGGTCGAGAACGAGGACGGCCGGCGCATCGTCGAGATCGTCGACCAGGAGGGCGAACCCGCGTTTCGCGCCCGCGAGCGCGCGGCCATCGCACGCGTCGCGATGCGCGGCGGCACCGTCGTCGCGCTCGGCGGCGGCGCGCTCGAGGACGAGGAGAACCGGCTCGCGATCGCGTCCAGCGGGTTGTTGGTCTTCCTGGACGCGTCGCTGGAGACGTGCAGCTTGCGCACCTCGCGCGAGGCCGGCCAGCGGCCGCTGCTGCGCGAGCAAGGCGCGCTGGCGCGCCTGCACGCCGGCCGGCGCGCACGCTATCTCGAAGCCGACCTGCGCGTGCGCGTCGACGGCATCTCGCCGGCCGGCGCGGCCGACGCCATCGACCGCGCGCTGCGCGAGGAGCGCGACGTGCGCGTTGCCGCCGCGAAGCCGTACGACGTCGCGATCGCACGCGATCTGCTCGACAAGCTGCCGCGCCGCGCGCATCCCGAGCCGGGCGGCCGGGTGCTGATCGTCGTCGACCGCCAGGTGCGCGACCTCGCCGCGCGCGTGCGCACCGCCTACGCCGACGCCGGCGTCGCCGCCGACGTCATCGAGGTCGACGCCGACGAGTCGCTCAAGTCGCTCGACGCGGTCGCGCACCTGTGGGACACGTTCGCCGCGCACCGGCTCGACCGCCGCGGCATCGTGGTCGGGATCGGCGGCGGGACGATCGGCGACGCGGTCGGCTTCGCCGCCGCGACGTTCCAGCGCGGCGTCCCGTTCGTCGCCGTCCCGACCACGCTGCTCAGCGCGGTCGACGCCGCGATCGGTGGCAAGACCGCGATCAACCTGAGCACCGGCAAGAACCTGGTCGGCACGGTGACCCAGCCGGCGCTGGTCGCGATCGTGCCGCAAGTCTTGCGGCGGTTGCCGCGGCGCGACGTCGTCTCGGGCTACGGCGAGATGCTCAAGTACGGTCTGGCGCTCGACGCCGTCCTCTACCGCGCGCTGCGCGAGGGCGAGGCCGCGCTGCTCGACGATCCGGCCAGCGCGATCGACGCCATCGCGCGCTGCGTCGAGCTGAAAGCCGAGATCGTCGCGCTCGACGAGGAGGATCGCACCGGCGTGCGCGCGATCCTCAACTTCGGCCACACCGTCGGCCACGCGCTCGAAAAGGTCGCCGGCTACGGCACGCTGCGCCACGGCGAGGCGGTGATCGTCGGGATGCGCGCCGCGCTGGCGCTCTCGGTCGCGCGCGGCTACCTCGACGACGCGGCACGCACCGAGCCCGACGCCCACTTGGCGACGCTGCCGATCCCCGACGATTGGCGCGCGCTCGATCCGAGCGCGGTCGTCGCCGCGACCGCCGGCGACAAGAAGCGCCACGCGCAGGGCACGCAGTTCGTCCTGCTCGACGCCATCGGCAGCTCGCGGCTGGACGACGGGGTCACCCCCGACGACGTGCGCGCCGCGCTGGCCGGTATCGGTCTGGGATGAAGATCCTCGTCGTCAACGGCCCCAACCTCAACCTGCTGGGCGAACGTGAGCCGGCGGTGTACGGGACGGCCACGCTCGCGGACCTCGAGCGCGCGATCCGCAAGCGCTGCAAGAAGTACGGCTGGAAGGTCAAGTTCTTCCAGTCCAACCACGAAGGCGCGATCATCGACGAGCTGCACGCGCGGCGCGCCTGGGCCGACGCGGTGCTGATCAACCCCGCCGCGTTCACCCACTACTCGTGGGCGCTGCGCGACGCGATTCTCGCGATCCAGGTCCCGACGGTGGAAGTCCACCTCTCCGATCTCGATGCGCGCGCCGAGCGCGAGGAGTTTCGCCGCCTGTCGGTCGTGCGCGACGTCTGCGTCGCGCGCTTCACCGGCCGCGGCATCGACTCGTACCTCGACGCGCTCGACTTCCTCGTCGCGCCCACCGAAACACCGTGACCGCGCGCCGGCTCGGCCGCGAGGGACCCGCGGTCGGCCCGATCGCGCTGGGCTGCATGGGGATGTCGGAGTTCTACACGCCCGTCCCCGAGCGCGAGGCGATCGCGACCATCCATCGCGCGCTCGAGCTGGGCGTCACGCTGATCGACACCTCCGACATGTACGGCCGCGGCGAGAACGAGAAGCTGGTCGGCCGCGCGCTGCGCAACCGCCGCGAGCACGCGGTGCTGGCCACGAAGACGGGGATGCTGCGACGCGCCGACGACCCGTCCTGGCGCGGTCGCGACGGTCGCCCCGCGTACGTCCGCGCGGCGATCGACGCGTCGCTGCGGCGGCTGGGCGTCGACCACGTCGATCTGTACTATTTGCATCGCGTCGACCCGCAGGTGCCGATCGAAGAGACGGTCGGCGCGATGGCCGAGCTGGTGCGGGCCGGCAAAGTGCGCCGGCTCGGCCTCTCCGAGACGACCGCCGATCAGCTGCGCCGCGCGGCCGCCGTCGCGCCGATCGCGGCGCTGCAGAGCGAGTACTCGTTGTTCACCCGCGACGTCGAACAGAACGGCGTGCTGGCCGCGGCGCGCGCGCTCGGCGTGACGCTGGTCGCCTACGCGCCGCTGGGCCGCGGGCTGCTCACCGGCGCCGTTCGCGAGACGGCAACGCTGGCCGACGACGACCTGCGCCGGCGCGTCCCGCGCTTCGACGACGCCAACCTCGCGCACAACTTGGCCTTGGTCGACGCGCTGGCCGCGCTGGCGCGCGAACGCGGCTGCACGCCCGCGCAGCTGGCGCTGGCGTGGGTGCTGACGCAGGGCGAGGACGTCGTCGCGCTGCCCGGCTCCGAACGCGTCACGCACCTCGAGGAGAACGCGCGCGCGGCGGACGTCGTGCTCGACCCCGCGACGCTGGCCCGCATCGAGGCGGCACTCCCGCCGGGCGCGGCCGCCGGCGGACGGATTCGCTAGACGGCGGGCTCTGGCTGTACGGAGCCCGGGTCGTGTTCGTCCTCGGCACATGTGATTGATCCAGACGCTAAAGGATGTCCAGGAACAACGACCGGAGCAGCTCCGAACCCGCCTTCAATTCGAATCGGAAGCCTGTGCCATTTCTTCTCGAGAGCGTCCTCCTCGTTGGCTGGCGGCCAGGCTCCTTCGTCGGCTTGAACTCGCCAATAGAGCGCGTGTTCTCCCCAAGCACCATACACAAGAACGTAACCTATTGGGTGCGGCATAGCATCATTGAATATCTCAGCTTCGCCAAGGACGAATTCAGCTCCCCAGGCAGTGGGTCGCCTTATGATAGGGCCCTGCGCGAATTTCTCGCGCATCTCAAGGTTCTTAGACGTCATGACTTCGACAACCGCATTAGTGGCGGGGCGTCTACCGTTGTTAAGAACAGCAATATCGAGCCGAAGTTGTACGGGGGAAATATTTGATTGAATACCCACCCCGCTTCTCAGGCGGAGGACCGGCTTCTCTGAGATTAGACCGAAAGTGACGACTACATTTGGCTTCCTACTACGCTCAGTTTCTGCAATAGTCGCTTCGCGACGCGTTATTCTTAGCGTCTCGATCGTCGCGTCAAATTCTTTATTTGCAAGGTCAAGCGCGCTTTGAGCGAGGCTCGTCTGGGTTCGAGCTTCGGCTATTTGTCGGTTGGCGAGTTCTATCTGCTCATTTGCTATTTCTATCTGCTGATTGGCGAGGCCGATTTGCTTCTGAATCGCGGTTAACGCGCGCTGCCCAAAATATGCCGCCATCGCAGCTGCCGCTAGACTGAGGAGTGGTACAGCGTAGTTGAAGAACCAGCCAACCGCGATAGATGCCATCATCCACTAGTACGCATCGAGGGAAGCGTCGGCTTCGCTGAGATCGGCGTCGAGCAGCGCGTGCAGCTGCGGGAGGAAGCGCGGCGCGGGACCGCCGCGCAGCTCGGGCTCGATGACGTCGTGCGAGATGCCGGCGCCGCGCAAGTGCAGCACGCGCACGCGCGCGGCGCCGGCGCGCCGCCACCGTGCGACGAGCCGGTCGATGGCACCGTTGTTGACGCCGGTCTCCCCGGCGTTACGAACGATCTCGACGTCCCCGGCGGCCGGCGGCGCGCGGCGCGCGGCGGCGAACAGCTCGTGCGCCAGCGCGAGTCCCGCGCCCAGCGCGTCGGTCGAGTAGCGCGGATAGCCGTGCGGCGGGTCGCTGCGACCGCGATCGAACGGGTTCCACCACAGGAACAGCCGCGGCGCGCGCGCGAGCAGGCCGCGCAGCGCGCCGAGCCATGCCGAGGGGAACGGGCGAATACCGAGCAGCGGCGCGATCGCGATCGTGCGCGTCACGCGCGCATCCTGTTGCGCGAGGTACAGCGCCATGACGCCGCCCATGGAGAACCCGACCACCACGATCTCGTCGGCCAGCGCGGCCGCCGTGGCCACGATCCGCTGCGCCTGCGCGCGCAGCTCGTCGACGGTCAACCCCGCCAGCGCATCGGTCATCCGGTCCGCGTGGCCGTGGCGCGGCAGGCGCGGGATCAGCACGGTCTCGCCGCGCGCGTACCGTGCCTGCGCGAAGTCGCGCCACGTTCGTGGACTGGCCGTCATGCCGTGCAGCAGCACGACGACGCGCCGCGTGCGGCCGCCGTGGGCGAGCAGCGTCGAGCGCATCTCCTCGCCCAGCAGATGCTCCTCACCGGCATCGAGCGCGGCCAGCAGCGCAGCCGGATCGTCGGTCGTCACACGTTCGCCAGCGCGATCACCGCGAAGGCACGCTCGTCGGTGCGCATGCTCTCCGCCGCCAGCGCGTCGCGCAACGCCTTGGCCGCCTCGTGCGCGTACGCCGTCGCCTCGGGCGTGCCGGTCCGCGCGATGGCGCTCGCGGCGACGATCAAGTCGTCGACCGCGCGGGCGATGCCTTCGTGCATGGCGCGCTCGGCGTCGCGCTCGGCGATCCGCGTGCCGGCCGCGCCGCGGGCGAGCATCAGCACGTAGTCGAGCGCCGCCGCGGTCGCCATGATGCGATCGGCCTGCGCCCGGAAGGCCGGCACGTCGCCGAAATCGCGCGCCGCGGTGAGCAGCGCGCCCTGCAGCGCTACGACGCGTTGCGCGCGGTCAGCGCCCACAGCACCGCTACCTGCGTCTTGCAATCTTGCAGCTCCCCACGTTGAATCTTGCTCCACAGCTCGTCGACGGGAAAGATACCGACCTCGATCTGCTCGTCGGGATCGGGATCGGTCGCGCCGATCTCGTACCCCTCGGCCCGGCAGAAGTGCAGCAGCTCGGTGCAAAAGCCGGGCGCCGAGTAGCCCGAGAAGAGATGCCGGACGTCGCGCGCCACGTAGCCGGTCTCCTCGCGCAGCTCGCGGCGCGCGGCGTCGACCGGGCTCTCGCCCGGATCCATCCCGCCGGCCACCGCCTCCCACGTCTCCCGTCCCACCGGGTGTCGATACTGCTTGACGAGCAGCATGGTGTCAGGGGTGGGCTGCACGATCACCACCACCGCGCCGCCGTGCTCGACGACCTCGACGTCGTGCGTGCCCCCGCTCGGGCTGGGCAGCGTGTCGACACGCAGGTTGACGACGCGGCCCTCGTAGACGCGGCGGGTCTTGCGGACGTCCATGCCGTCAGACGACGACGGAGTTGGCCAGCTCTTCGAGCAGCGTCGGACGATGCGGCGACCACCCCAGATCTCGTTCGGCTTTGCCGGCGTCGATCAGCTGGTCGGCGACGAGCGCATCGGCGAACGGTCCGAGCAGCGCGCGTCCCTCGTCGAGCGAGATCGAAGCGACCGCCGCGTCGACCCCGGCGGCGCGGGCGGCCGCGTTCGCGATCTCGCCGTACGGCACCGACGCGCCGCGCACCGCGTTGTAGACGCCGCGCGCGTCGCGATGGTCGACGAACAAGCCGTACAGCTCGCCCAGCGCGTCGTGCCGCACGGTCGGCCAACGGTTTTCGCCGTCGCCGACGATGCGCAGCGTCCCCGCGCGCGCCTGCTCGACCATCTGGCCCGGAATCCCGCCGCCGTCGCCGTACACGATCCCCGGCCGCACGACGATCGCGCGCAGCCGGCTGGCTTGCTCGAGGACCAGCTGCTCGTGCGCCGGACGCCAGGCCACGATCGGCAGCGGCGTGAGCGGCGAGCTCTCGTCGAGGTGCGCGTCGCCGCGCGAGCCGTACACCCACACGCCGCTGGTGTAGACGAAGGGACGACCCGGCGGCAGCGCGTCGAGCAGCACTTCGAGCGCGGCGCGTTCCAGCGCGACGCCCTCGCCGCTGTAGTCGAACCCGCAGTGCAGGACGGCGTCGGCGTGCGCGGCCTCGGCGCGCAGCACGTCGAGCGACGCGAGCGAACCGCGTACCGGCTCCGCGCCGAGCGAACGCACCGTGCGTTCCGCTTCGTCGCTGCGCGCGAGGCCGCGCACGACGTGCGTGCGACGGCGCAGCTCGCGCACGACGCTTCGACCGATGAAACCCGTGGCCCCCGTGACCAAGACCGGCATGTCAGCCTCCCGCGGCGCGCGGCCGCGCGATGATGGTGGTGATGTCGAAGACGACCGCGACTTCCGCCGCGGTGATGCAGGCGCGAATCGCCCAGTGCGGACCCCAGTCGATCGTCACCAGCGCGAGCGCGACGGCGACGCAGTACGCGACGCCCTTGGTAACGTCGGCGCGCACGGTGGGCGAGGCCGGATCGTAGGCGCGCCGGATCGCGAGCACCGTGGCGATCAGCGCGACCGCGAGCAGCAGCGTCCCGAACAGCCGGTTCGCGGCCAACAGGTGCAGTACGGGTTGCGCGCCCGCCGCGATCAGAACGGCGATCAGCAGCAGCAACGCGATCTCGGGCAACCGGCGGTCCTTCACGACCGACGCTCTTCGGCCGCGAGGGCGGGGGTCCCCAGCGAGGCCGGGAAGGGCCCGGAGTGCCGACCCCGCTGAGCCCGCACAACCCGCGCATCGAGGCCGTCCGTGACCTGCGCACGCCCAAGGGCCGGCGCGCCGCCGGCCGGTTCGCGGCCGAGGGCCCCACCCTCTTGGAAGAGGCCCGTCGCAGCGGGACGCGTCCGTGCGAGATCTACCTCAGCGAAACGGCGCTCGGTCGCTTCGACGCCGGGGTCTACGAAGCCGACGGCGTCCCGGTCCACGTCCTCCCCGACCGGGTCGCGGCCCGGCTCTCGGACGTCGAGACGCCCAGCGGGATCGTCGCGGTGTTCGACCTGCCGGCCGCCGGGCCGGCCACGATCCTGGCTCGGCCGGGGCCGGTCCTGCTGCTGGCAGGGGTGAGCGACCCCGGCAACGCGGGCACGCTGGTGCGCTCGGCCGAAGCGTTCGGCGCCGCCGGCGTGCTGTTCGGGCGCGGCGGCGCCGATCCGTTCGCGCCCAAGGTGGTGCGCGCGGCGATGGGCTCGATCTTCCGGCTGCCGGTCGCGGCGGTCGACGCCGACGAGTTGTTGGCGCTGGCGGCAGCAGCCGAGCGCCCAGTCGTGGCGACCGACCTCGACGGCGAGGACCTGCGCGTCGTGGGCATTCCGGCGAACGCCGTCGTTGCAATCGGGAACGAGCGGCGGGGCGTTCGCGACTGGCTGCCCCGCTGGGACCGCGCGGTGCGGATCCCGCAATGCGACACAACCGAGAGCTTGAACGCGGCGGTCGCCGGCAGCATCGTTCTCTACGAGTCCGCGCGTGTCAAGTAGTCTGTCAAGTCGCCGAAAAAGCCTTCTCTGTCAAGACTTGGCGGCGTTTTCGGCCGGTGCTATACTCCGGCCACAGTCGTCGAAAACGACGCGCACTCAACGCAGAACGGGAGAGGGACGGCCGACGCCATGCGCACTTCCGAAGTCTTCTGGAAACTGTTCGCCACGACGGGCTCGGTCCGCGCATACTTGATGTACCGGCATTTGCACCCCACGGCCACCGGCTGAGGCGGGTGCCGCGTCCCGAAGCGGACGCGCCCCTCTCGAGAACGAACTCGACGCACGCCCGGTCCACCACGGATCGGGCGTTTCGCATGGACGGACGGATTGACGACGACTGGCATGAGTGAACTCGAAACGACCCTCGCGGCATTGGCCGCGCGGTTCGACGCGGCCGTCGCCGCGGCGTCGGACGCGGCCGCGCTCGACGAGGTGCGCGTCGCCTTCCTCGGCCGCAGCGGCGAGGTGACCGCGGTGCGCCGCGGCATCGGTGCGCTGCCGGTCGCCGAACGTCCCGGTGCGGGCAAGATCATCAACGCCGCCGTCGAGCAGCTCGAAGCGAAGCTGGCGCTCGCGCAGCAGCGCGTCGAGCGCGCGGCGCTCGACGCCTCGCTGAGCGAGACGATCGACGTCACCTTCCCCGGGCCGCCGGCGCAGATCGGCGCGCTGCACCCGGTGCGCCGCGTCGCGATCGAGATCGCCCGCTACTTCACCCGCCACGGCTTCGCGATCGTGCTCGGTCCGGAGATCGAGACCGACGCCAACAACTTCGACGCGCTCAACATCCCGCCCGATCATCCCGCGCGCGAAGGACTCGACTCGTTCTACCTGCGCCCCGACCTGCTGCTGCGCACGCACACCTCGCCGATGCAGGTGCGCTCGATGCGCAAGCACGGGCCGCCGATCGCCGTCATCGTGCCGGGCAAAGCGTATCGCCGCGACGCGGTCGACGCGCGCCACCTCTACATGTTCCACCAGGTCGAGGGACTGCTGGTCGGGCACGGCGTGCACTTCGGGCACCTCAAAGGGATGCTCGTCGGCATGTGCCGCGAGCTGTTCGGTCCCGAGGCCGACGTCCGCTTCCGCCCCTCGTTCTTCCCGTTCACCGAACCGTCGGCCGAAGTCGACGTCAACTGTCCGGCCTGTCACGGCGCGGGCGGCGCATGCCGCACCTGCGGCGGCAGCGGCTGGATCGAGATCGGCGGCAGCGGGATGGTGCATCCCAACGTGCTGCGCGCCGTCGGCTACGACCCCGACCAGGTCTCGGGTTGGGCCTTCGGCTGCGGTCTCGAGCGGATCGCGATGAAGCGGTACGACGTCGACGACATCCGCGCGTTCATCGAGAACGCACCGGGATTCGCGGAGGGACTGTCCTAGCATGCGCGTTCCGCTGGCGTGGCTGCGCGACTACGTCGAGCTGCCCACCGACGTCGAAGCGATCGTGGCGAAGCTGGCCGCGCTCGGCTTTCCGGTCGACGAGATCGAGACCCGGCCCGAGCTGACCAACGTCGTCGTCGGCACCCTGACCAAGGTCGCGCCGCACCCCAACGCCGATCGCCTGCAGTTGTGCACGGTCGACGTCGGCGCGGAGCGGCCGCTGACGATCGCGACCGCCGCGACCAACGTCGCCGCGGGCCAGACGGTGCCGGTGGCGCGCATCGGCGCGAAGTTGGCCGGCGGCCTCGAGATCGCGCCGCGCAAGATGCGCGGCGTCGACTCCGAGGGGATGCTGTGCTCCGCCGAGGAGCTGGCGCTGCCGGCCGAGTGGTTCGAGGACGGCATCCTGCAGCTCGATGCGGGGCTGGCGCCCGGGACCGACGCGATCGCATACTTCCGGCTGTGCGAACCGGTGCTCGACGTGGACGTCACGCCGAACCGGCCCGACGCGCTCTCGATCGTCGGGCTGGCGCGCGAGCTGGCCGCCGCGTTCGGCAAGCGTTTGCGCGAGCCGCAGTCGAGCGTCGGCTACAGCGACGGCCCCGAGGACGCGCGCGTCACCATCGAGACCGTCGACTGCAAGCGGTTCGTGTTCCAACGCGTGAGCGGCCTGCGCGTGCGTCCGGCCAAGACCTGGATGCGGCTGCGCCTGGCGCTGGCCGGCCAGCGCCCGATCAACAACGTCGTCGACATCTCGAACTTCGCGATGCTCGAGCTGGGCCAGCCGCTGCACTTCTTCGACAACGACCGCATCGTCGGACACCATCTGGTGGTGCGCGACGCGATCGCCGGCGAGACGTTCACCACGCTCGACGACCAAACGCGCACGCTCGATCCGCGCAACATCGTCATCTGCGACGACGAGGGGCCGACCTCGCTGGCCGGCGTCATGGGCGGACTGCGCAGCGAAGTCGTCGCGAGCACGACCGAGGTGCTGATCGAGTCGGCCGCCTGGACCGGCCCGCGCATCCGCCGCTCGTCGTCCGCGCTCAAGCTGCGCACCGAAGCCTCCTCGCGGTTCGAGAAATCGCTGCCGGTCGCGCTGGCCGACGTCGGCGCCGCGCGCGCGGCGCGGCTGCTCGAACAAGAGGGCGGCAGCGTGCGGATGCCGCGCGCGGCGGGCCGCCCCGCGCCCGATCCCGCGCCGGTCGTGCTGCCGGCGGGCGAGGTCGAACGGCTGTTGGGCTTCACCGTCACGCCCGAGGAGATCGAGCGCGCCTTGACCTCGCTCGGCTTCGAGGTCAAACGCGTCGAGGACGGGCTGCGGGTGCAGCCGCCGTACTGGCGCGCCGATATTCTCATCCCGGCCGACCTGGTCGAAGAGGTGGCGCGAGTCGTCGGCTACGACCGCGTGCAGGCCAGCGTGCCGGCGGTGGCGGCGCAAGACATCGACAGCGCCGACTTCGAGCGCGAGATGCAGTTGGCGGCGACGCTCGAAGGCCTCGGCTACACCGAAGCGATCTCGCTCTCGCTCCAGCCGGCGAGCGTCGCCGACACGTGGCGCGAAAACGGCGTGAGCGTCCCCGATGTGGTCGAGATCAGCAACCCGCTCAGCGAAGACCAGCGCTGGATGCGGTTCTCGATCGCGCCGGCTTTGCTCGAGTTCGCCGCGCGCGATCGCGCGGTGCGGCCGTATCGCGTCTTCGAGCTCGGACACGTCTTCGCCGACGGAAAGCCCGAGCCGCTGGAGCGCGTCGAGCTGACGGTCGTGCACAGCGGCGACGAGCACGCCTTCGGGCAGCTCAGCTCCGACGTGCTGGCGCTGCTGCGCCGCGCGCTCGGCGTCCAGCCGTCCGTCGAAGTCGGCACATACCCCTCGCTCCATCCCGGCAAGACCGCCGCGCTGCGCGTCGGCGAGCAGGTCGTCGGCTACGTCGGCGTCGTCGATCCGCGTTTGGCGCACGCCTACGGCGTCGGCGCGTCGACGACGCTCGCGACGGTCTTCGTCGACGCGCTCCCCGCGCGCACGGTGCCGCACTACACGCCGCCCTCGAAGTTCCCGCCGCTCGACCGCGACCTGGCCGTGGTCGTCCCGGTGAACGTGCTGGCCGGCGACCTCGTGGCCGCGGTGCGTGAAGAACCGCTGGTCGCCGCCGCGCGCCCGTTCGACGAGTACCGCGGGCCGCAGGTCGGCGAGGGCCGCAAGTCGCTGGCGTTGCACATCGTGCTGCAGAGCCGCGAAGCGACGCTGACCGAGGAGCAGGCCGACACCGCGATGGCCGCGATCCTCAGCCGCCTGCGCGAGCGGTTCGGAGCCCAACCGCGCACGTGATCACCTGGCCCGACCTGGTCGTCGCGGCGTTTGCGCTGCTGTTCGTCCTCAAGGGATGGAAGCGCGGGTTCGTCGCCGAGATCGGCGGGTTCGTCGCGCTGGCCTGCGCGGTGTGGGCCGCGCTGCTGTATCGCGGTTCGCTCGACGACCTGGTCGAACGCACGCTGCACCTGGGCCCGGGCTCCGCGCACGTCGTCGGGATGGCCGCCTTCGCCGTCTTCGTCTACGTCGTGCTGATGGTGCTCTCGTCGGTGCTCTCGCGGATCGCGAAGCTGCCGGTCATCGGGATCGGCAACAGCGTCGGCGGCGCGCTGATCGGCGTGCTCAAGGTGCTCTTGGTGACCTGGGCCGTCGTCTACGTCGTGCTGTTCTTCCCGATCCCGCGCGACCTGCGCACCGATCTACGCCACTCGACGGTCATCGCGGCGTTGAGCGAGCACAACGGCCAAGTCGACGGCATGGTGAAGAACGCGCTGCCCTGGTTCGTCAAGCCGTTCGCCGAACCGCTCTTCGCCCGCCACCGGTCCTGACGCTTACGGCGGCTCGATCGGGCCGCCGTCGGCGCGCTGTTGGGCGGCGGCGCCTTTGGCGAGGTTGAACGCGCTGTTGACCAAGCCGACGTGCGAGAAGGCTTGCGGGAAGTTGCCGAGTAGGCGGCGCTCGTGCGTGTCGTATTCTTCGGAGAGCAAGCCGACGTCGTTGCGAATCGCGAGCAGACGGGCGAACATGTCGCGCGCGTCTTCGTCGCGGCCGGCCAGCACGTAGTTGTCGATCAGCCAAAAGCTGCACGCGATGAACGCGCCCTCGCCGGCCGGCAGCCCGTCCACCCCGGCGTCGACCTGTTCGTAGCGGTGCACGAACCCGTCGACCAGCAGCCGCTCCTCGATGGCCTTGAGCGTGCCTTGCACGCGCGGATCGTCGTGCGGCAAGAACCCGACCAGTGGCATGAGCAGCGCGCTGGCATCGAGGCACGTCGCACCGTAGTATTGGACGAAAGTGTTCTGCGCGGCGTCGAAGCCGTGCTCGCACACGTCGGCGTGGATGCGCTCGCGCAGCGCGCGCCACTCGTCGACCGGCCCGTCGAGCGTCGTCGTCTCCTCGACCGAGCGGATCGCGCGGTCGATCGCCACCCATGCCAGCACCTTCGAGTGCACGAAATGACGGGACTCGCCGCGCACCTCCCACAGGCCGTGATCCGGCTCGCACCAGCGCTCCGCCACCGCGTCGACGACCGCCCGCGTGAGCGCCCACTCGTTCGCCGAGGGCAAGAGTCCGGCGCGGTGCGCCTGGTACATGACGTCGACCACCTCGCCGTACACGTCCAGCTGCAGCTGTTCGCTCGCGGCGTTGCCGACGCGAACCGGTTTGGAGTCGGCGTAGCCGGCCAGGTGCGGCAGCTCGTATTCGGGGACGCGCCGCTCGCCGCCGATGCCGTACAGGATCTGCAGGCGCGCCGGCGCCCCGGCGACGGCGCGCAAGAGCCAACCGCGCCACGCGTAGGCCTCGGCGTCATAGCCGGCGTTGAGGAACGCGACCAGCACGAAGGTCGCGTCGCGCAGCCAGCAGTAGCGGTAGTCCCAGTTGCGCACGCCGCCCAGCCGCTCCGGCAGCGAGGTCGTCGGCGCGGCGATCACCGCGCCGATCCCGTCGTACGAGAGCGCCTTGAGCGTCAGCAAGGAGCGCACCACCGCCTCGCGGTGCGGGCCCTCGTAGGTGCAGCCGCTAGCCCACTGGCGCCAGAACGCGTCCGTCCGCTCGAGCTGGTCGCGCACGTTGGCCGGGCCCGGCGCCTCGTCGTACGAGCGGAAGTACGCGAGGTCGAAGCCGACCCGCTGCCCCGTGGCGACGGTGAAGTCGGCGACGGTCGAGTGGTTCTCGCCGTGCACCTCGATGTCGGTGTGCAGGACGACCGCGTCGGGGCCGGCTACCGCCACCGTCGCGCCGCCGCGACGGTGCACCCACGGTATGGTCTCGCCGTAGTCGAAGCGGATGCGCATGCGCATCCGCATATCGACGCTGCCCTCGTCGCAGATGACGTAGCGCACGACCCGTGGTGATTCGCTCCACGGCAGCATCGCGTCGATGACGCGGACCTTCCCGGTCTCGCACACGTAGGTCGTCTGCAGCACCATGCTGTCGGGCCGGTACTCGCGCTTGACGTCCTGCACGCCGAAGGTCGGCGCGAGGCGCCAAAAGCCGTTCCGGCCGCTGCCCAGCAGCGACGCGAAGCACGCCGGCGAGTCGAACCGCGGCAGGCAGAGCCACTCGATGGTCCCGTACCGATTGATCAACGCCGCCGAGCGAAGATCGCCGATCAGCGCGTACTCTTCCAAGGGGCGGGACATCATATCTCCCTGGGTGTACCCGCCGATCGGCGCCGCGCATCACATGCGGTAGCGCAACTTCAGCTCGAAGGTCCGCGCCAGGGGGTAGCCCTGCGGAACGTAACCCGCCGTGCCGTAGTTCCACGGCACGGCTTGCGTCTGGCCGTCGTTGGTCGGGACGCCGTTGCCGAGCAGATAGGGCGTACCGGCGAGCTGCTGGCCGTACCAGATCGCGTAGGGCGAATTGGGGTTCGCCGTTCCCTTGTAGCCAGGCGGTCCGATCAGATACGGGTTGGACTGGTAATCGGTCGGACTCGCCGTGCCCAGCAGGTTCGCGACGTCGAAGATCGCCGTCAGCCGCGGCGTGATGTCGAACTCGGCGTGGAGCGAGAGCAGCGTCTGCGGCGGCGCGTGCAGCGAGTTCGGCAGCGGTCCTTCGGGCGTGCCGAGCGATGCGACGTAGGGGTTGGTTTGCGCGTTGTACGGCGCACCGGGATTCTCGAGGAAGTAGTAGTTGTAGCCGGGGTTGAGGTAGTTGTCGTTCGGCACCAAGACCGCTTTGCCGTTCACGAACTCGTAGATCATGGTGCCGTTGCCGTACGGATACCCCGACTCGAACGAGACCTCCGGCGTGACGCGGAAGCGCGAGGTGACCCGTACCTCGTACGAAAGCAGCGCGCTGAAGTCCGGCACGTAGCTCAGCGGTATCAGGGCATTGGCCGCGATCGCCGCCGGGTTGAGGTCGTTGTATGCGAACTGGGAAGCGCTCGAGGAATATGCGCGCAGGTAGTTCGCGTCCAGCGAGAAGTTGCCGGTCTTCCCCCACAGCTCGAGGCCATGACCCAGCAGCGCCCCCGCGTTGCTGGGAACCCCGATGCCGCTCGGGCTTTGATCTCCCGCGACCACCGAACGGAAGTTGGACGGAAGGACGTCGATCCGATTGCTCTCGTGTTCGGCGTAGTAGGTCAGCCGAAACTGCGTGCGGCCGCGGCCCTCGAACGAGATCGCCTCGTCGTTCGTGATCTCGGGTGCGAGCGCCACGAATGGTGCCGGGTTGGTGCTGTCGGAGCGGTCGGTCTCGAGCGGTGCCGGCGCGACCGTGGTGTGATCGAAGGTGGCCCGCACAGCGTAGTCGCCGCCGACCCGGTACGCGAAACCGAGGTGCGGGTCGATCGCCGCGACGTCGTACGGCGTGCCGTCGCTGGGTACGATGTGCGTGCGCTCGAACCGCGCCGTTCCGCTCGCGTCGAGCCGTGGCGCGACCGTCCACGTGTCGCCCAGGTAGGCCAAGCCGGTGAACAGCGTCGGGTTCGAGTGGATGTACTCATCGGCGGTCGGCACGATCTGGTCCAGAAAGCTGTTGTTCTCGCGGTACGCGACGCCGTAGTCGACACGGTTGCGGTCGCTCGCGACGTTCAGCACGTCGTAGAGCACCCCGTTCTCGCGTCCGCCCTGGTGTGTAAACAACGAGATGATGCCGTCGGGGAACGAGAGATCGTCCCAGAACGGCCCGCCGGCCTGCGAGCCGAACTGCGACTGATAGAGCTGGAGCCGCGAAACCGCTTGCGCGCTCGTGTGCGCCCAGCCGAGCTTGAGGATGTCGTACGTCCCGGTCAACCCCGAGGCGTAGCCGACCGGCAGATTCGGATTGCTCTCGCCGGGATACGTCGCGTACTTCGTGGCGCTGCAATCGGTCAAGTTCGGGTTGCAGTCGAAACTCCCGACGGTCAGCCCCGGATACGGCAAACCGTACTGCTGATAGCTCGCCTCACCGTAGAGTCCGACGAAGCTGAGGTCGTCGTGCGGCGTGAGCGCGAAGTGGACGTTGCCCGCGCTCGCGCTCTCGCCGCGCGACTGCAGCGCCAGGCCGTACGTCCCTTCCTCGGAGGGATAGAACGTGCGTCCGTCGCCGTACGCGAAGTATTCGCTGCTCAGGTCGGTCGAGAACGCGAAGCGCCAGCGCAGATCGGGCGTCGCCCACTGATTCTGCCAGCGAAACGCGTCGTATTGCGTGCCGATCCCGGTTCCCAACTCCAACGTCTGACGCTGCGGATACGTCCCGGTGAGCGGAATCTCGTCGATGACGCCGGCCAGCGCGTTCTGGCTCTCGCTGCCGAACCCACCCAGCGTGACCGTCGTCGCGGCGACGCCGACCGTCGAGAGCTGCGCGCCGACGATGTTTCCGCCCGGCTCGGCGATCAAGCCCTGCGGCACCGGCACCGAGTCGTAGTCGAATACGGCGTCGGAGACCTTTCCGCCACGCAGAATCGCGTTGCCGAACGTGTCGACGTCCACGCCCGGCGCCGAGGCGATCGCCCCCTGTACGGTGCCGGCATTGTATTGCGCAAGGCCCGACCCGTTCTCGCTCGGCGCGGTCGCGCGCGCGGCATCGCCGCTGACCGTGAAGGTGTCGGTCGTCGAACCGACCACGAACGCCGCGCCGCTCGCACGCACCGACCCGATGGTCCGCAGCAGCGGCGCGAGGCGGATGGTGACGTGTCCGGGCTGCGCGGCCGTCACCGTCACGCCGCGCTGGATGAACGATTCGTATCCGGCGACTTCGACCGAGAGCGCGTAGGTGTCGGGAACGATGCCGACCAGGGTGAAGCGTCCGTGCGGATCGGTGTGCGTCTCGTAGCGCCCGGCCGGCGCGGCGATGGTGATGACGGCGTCCGAGATCGGCTGCCCATCGGTGCTGACGACCGTCCCCGTGAGGGCTCCGGTCGTCACTTCGGCCGCGCGGGCGGCGCGCGTACCGCCGGCGGCGATGATGGCGAATAACGTCAACGCGCACATCAGCGCGCGACAGCTGCGAAACATGTGCTCCTCCGAGCGGGCGCACGACGCGCCCGACGCTGCGTGCTAAGCGATGGTCGGGAGGAGCGGTGGTCCGCGTTCGCCGTGCCGCCGGGCGAAGTGCTCGCGCACGGCGGCGAGCACGGTGTCGGTGCGCGCCGAAAGGCACGGCTGCGGCGCGTCGGCGAGCGCCGTGGCGAGGGCGAGCACGCGCACGACGAGCGCCGCGCACGCGGCCAGGAGCGCGCGCAGCGCGGCGGTCAGAGCGAACGCACAGACCAGCCCGAGCAGCAGGTGGAACGTCAACGAGAAAGCCAGCGGCGCGCCCAGCCAGCCCACGCCGTCCGGCAATGGAGCGCCCAGCGCGAGCCGCTCGACGCTCTCGATGCCGTACACGCCAGCCAGTTGGATGACGAAGGCAACGGGCAGTACCCGGGCCAGGGTGCGCGGCGCCAAAGCGCGCGCGGTCGCGCGGTGCCACGCGGCGCGGCGCGCCGCGCCGGCGCTGCCGAGCAGGGCGCCGAAGCGCCACACGACGGCCGCGAACGCGACGCCCACCCCGAGCACGAGCACGCTTCCGACGCCGCTCTGATCGCGGTCGATGTAGCCGGCCCCGAAGACGCCCGTGTCGGCGATCCGCTCGACCACGAAGTCACCCAGAGCGGCCGCGATGAGCGCGGCCGCCCCGAGCACCGACCAGCGTAACGCGGTCGTTCGAGACACGACCGCAGCGGCTTCCGCCGCGCGGCGGCATTCCCTGCCGCCGCCGTGACGGCTAGACGGGAACCGGTTCCGCGACCGCGGCGCCGCGCAGCGCGACGTAGCGGCCGAGGTGGTAGTCGCGATCGCCCAACAGCCGCTCCACCAACGTCGAGCGCTTGAAGTAGTGGCCGACCTTATACTCTTCGCTCATCCCGATCCCGCCGTGCAGCTGGATCGCCTGCTGCCCGATGAAGCGCGCCGACTTCGCGATCTGCGCTTTCGCCGCCGAGATGCCGCGCTTGCGCGCCGCCGGGTCGGCGCCGTCCTCGAGCGTCATCGCCGCGAGATACGCCATCGAGCGCACCAGCTCGAGCTCGATGTACATCTCGGCCATGCGGTGCTGCAGCGCCTGGAACGAGCTGAGCGCGACGCCGAACTGCTGGCGCTGCTTGGTGTAGTCGACCGTCGCCTCGAGCATCAGCGAGCACAAGCCAAGCGCTTCGGCGCACAGCGCTGCGGTCGCGTGGTCGAGCGCCTTCTCGAGGATCGCGAGACCGTCGCCCGCATCGCCGAGCAGCGCGTCGGCACCGACGCTCACGCCGTCGAGCGTGACGTCGGCGACGTCGTAGCCGTCCTCCGAGGGATACTTCTCGAGCGAGAGCTTCGCCGCGTCGGCCGGAACGGCGAACAGACCGACGCCGTCCTCGGTGCGCGCGGAGACGATCAGCGTCCCGGCGCTGGTGGCGTCGAGCACGCGCACCTTCTTGCCGCGCAGCGTCCACCCGTCAGCAGTCTTCGTCGCCGCCGTGTCGACGGAGGCCGCGTCGTAGCGCGCGTGCGGCTCCTCGTAAGCGACCGCGAAACGGTGCTTGCCTTCCGCCAGCTGCTCGAGCAGGTCGCTGCGCTCCGCGTCCTTGAGGATCGTGCCGGCCAGCACGACCTGCGCGACGTACGGCGAGACGACCAAACCGCGGCCGAACTGCTCCATCACCAGCAGCGTCTCGATCGGGCCGCCGAAGCCGCCCAGCTCGTCAGGCGCTCCGATCGCGAGCCAACCCAGCTCGGCGAAGGTCGGCCAGTGGTCCTCGTGCTTGCCCTCGCCGTGCTCGGCGGCGAAGCGCGCGACGCTGTCCTTGATGAGCAGCTGCTCGGGGCTCAGACTGAAATCCATGACTCTCTGCTCTCTCAAACTTTCAGGATGCGCTTCGCGATGATGTTCTTCTGGATCTCGTTGGAGCCGGCGTAGATCGACGTCTTGCGGTAGTTGTAATACCGCCGCGCCAGCGGCACCTCGAAGTACGGGCCGCCCGCGTCCAGCGCGAGCTCGGTGATCGCCTGCTGGATCTCGGTGCCTTTGACCTTGAGGATCGAGGACTCCGGTCCCGGCCGTTTGCCGGCCGACTCCGCCGCCAGCACGCGCAGCTCGGTGAACGCGAGCGCGGTCAGCTCGATGTCGACCTCGGCGATGCGTTCGGCCAAGCGGCGGTCGTGAATGTTCTCGCGCTCGAGCAGCTCGTCGAGCTGGTTGAGCATCTGCCGGCAACCGGCGATCCCGGCTGTCCCGGTGCGCTCGTGCTCGAGCAAGAACTTGGCGTAGGTCCAGCCGCCGCCTTCGACGCCGACCAGGTTCTCGACCGGGACGACCACGTTCTCGAGATGGACCTCGTTGATCTCCTTGCCGCCGTCGATCGTCACGATCGGGCGGACGGTGACGCCCGGCGTGCGCATGTCGACCAGGATGAACGAGATGCCCTCTTGTTTCTTGGCGTTCGGTTCGGTGCGCGCGAGCACGAAGATCCAATCGGCCCACTGCGCGGCGGTGATCCACGTCTTGGTGCCGTTGATGACGTAGGCATCGCCCTTGCGCTCGGCTTTGGTCGAGAGCGATGCGAGATCGGAGCCCGAGCCGGGTTCCGAGTACCCCTGGCACCAGAACTCCTCGCCGCTGAGGATCTTCGGCAGATAGCGCTGCTTCTGCGCGTCGTTGCCGAACTCCATGATCACCGGCGCCACCATGTTCAAGCCGAACGGCAGCATGCGCGGCGCCCACCCGTAGGCGAACTCTTCGTAGAAGAGGTGGCGCCGAATCGAATCCCAACCGGGACCGCCGAACTCTTCGGGCCACCCGGGCGCGGCCCAGCCGCGATCGAACAGGATCTTGTGCCAGCGATAGTAATCGTCTTTCTCTAACGGATCACCGGCTTGCACTTTGCGGCGGATGTCGTCCGGCAGGTGCGTCGCGATGAACTCGCGGACTTCATCGCGGAACGCACGCTCGTCGGGGCTGAACGCTAGATCCATGGGGTTGCCTCGTCAGAAACGGAGATGGAGATGCTATTCGACGTGTCGGGGAAGGTCGCGCTCATCACCGGGTCCTCACGAGGGATCGGCCGCGCGATCGCGGAGCGCATGGCGGAGATGGGAGCGAAGGTCGTGATCTCGTCGCGCAAAGCCGACGCGTGCGAAGAAGTCGCGGCTGCGATCCGCGCCAAGGGCGGCACGGCGATCGCGCACGCGGCCAGCATCTCCGACCGTGCGGCACTGCAAGGGCTGGTCGACCGCACCATCGACGAGTGGGGCCGCATCGACGTGCTGGTCTGCAACGCCGCCGTCAACCCGTACTTCGGCCCGCTGCTCAACATCACCGACGACGCGTTCGACAAGATCATGGCCAGCAACGTGCGCAGCAACATCTGGCTGTGCCAGATGGTCATCCCGCAGATGGCCGAGCGCCGCGACGGCAGCGTGATCGTCATCTCGAGCATCGCCGGCTTCAAGGGCAGCACCGTGCTGGGTGCCTACGGCATCTCGAAAGCCGCCGACTTCCAGCTGGTGCGCAACCTCGCGGTCGAATACGGTCCCGCCAACGTGCGCGTCAACGCCATCGCGCCGGCCATCATCCGCACCGACTTCGCGCGGAAGCTGTGGGAAGATCCACAGATCTACGCCAACGCCGTCAAGCACTACCCGCTGCGCCGCATCGGCGAGCCCGACGAGATCGCCGGCGCTGCGATCTTCCTGGCCTCGCGAGCCGGCGCGTTCATGACCGGTCAGGTCATCACCATCGACGGCGGCATGACCATCGCCGGCGAAGGCTAAGGCGGATCGGCCGAAGGCCGAACGCGACGGCTTCGGCGTAGCCGAAGCCACCTACGCGACCTCGAACAGGGCGGCGGCACCTTGGCCGCCGCCGACGCACATCGTCACGACGACGTGCTTGGCGCCGCGGCGCTTGCCTTCGATCAGCGCGTGGCCGGTCATGCGCGCGCCGCTCATCCCGTACGGATGACCGATCGAGATCGCGCCGCCGTCGACGTTGAACTTCTCGAGCGGGATGCCGAGCTTCTCCTGGCAGTAGAGCGCCTGCACCGCGAACGCCTCGTTCAGCTCCCACAGGTCGACGTCGTCGATGGTCAGGTGATGGCGTTCCAGCAACTTGGGGATCGCGAAGACGGGGCCGATGCCCATCTCGTCGGGCTCGAGCCCGACCACCACCATGCCGCGGTAGAAGCCCAGCGGCTCGATCCCGCGCCGCTCGGCGAGCTTCGCGTCCATCACGACGCAGGCCGAGGCGCCGTCGGAGAGTTGGCTCGCGTTGCCGGCGGTGATCGTCTTGCCGGGCCCGCGCACCGGCTCGAGCTTTGAGAGCCCGGCCAAGTTGGTGTCGGCACGATTGCCTTCGTCGCGGGTCAGCACGACGTCCTGATACGAGATCGCGCCGGTCTCTTTGTCGGCGACGGCCTTGCGGCTGGGGAGCGGGACGATCTCGGCGTCGAAGCGGCCCGCTGCCTGTCCCGCGGCGGTGCGCTGCTGGCTGAGCAGCGAGTACGCGTCCTGGCGTTCGCGCGAGACCCCGTAGCGTTCGGCGACGACCTCGGCCGTGTCGATCATCCCCCAGTACAGCTCGGGCTTGTGCTCGTCGATCCACTCGTCCTTGAGGTGGAACGTGTTGCGGTTGTTCTGCGTCAAGCTGATCGACTCGAGACCGCCGGCGACGATCGCCGGCACGCCGTCCATCACCACGCGCTGCGCCGCCAGCGAGATCGCCTGCAGGCCGCTCGAGCAGAAACGGTTGATGGTGGTGCCGGCGACGGTGACGGGCAAACCGGCGCGCACCGCGGCGATGCGCGCGATGTTGTGACCGGTCGCGCCTTCGGGCGTGGCGCAACCCATGATGCAGTCCTCGATCTCGGCCGGATCGAGTCCGGCGCGCTCGACGGCGTGCCGGATGACGTGACCGCCCAGTTCCGCGCCGTGCGTGTCGTTGAACGCGCCGCGAAACGCCTTGCCGATCGGCGTGCGCGCGGTCGAGACGATCGCGGCCTCACGCATGCGCGACCGCTCCCAAGCCCTTCCAGCTGCCGAACGACTCGCCGCGATCCGCCAGCTCTTTCAAGAGCGGCGCCGGCTTCCAGACGTCGCCGTACTGCTGTTGGAACGCGAGCATGTCGTCGACGACCTGCCGCAAGCCCAGCGAGTCGGCCCAGCGCAGCGGCCCGCCGCGCCAGACCGGGAAGCCGTAGCCGTTGACGTAGACGACGTCGACGTCGCCGGGCCGCGAGGCGATCCCCTCGGCGAGGATCAGCGCCGCTTCGTTGACCAGCGGGTACATCGCGCGCTTGACGATCTCGTCGTCGCTGATCTCGCGCCGCGCGATGCCGGCGGCCTGCGCGCTCTTGGCGATGACCTGGTCGACGATCGGGTCCGGGATCGGGGTGCGATCGCCGGGCTCGTAGCGGAAGTACCCCGCGTTGGTCTTCTGACCGAAGCGGCCCATCTCGCACAGCTCGTCGGCGACGCTCGAGTAGCGCCCCGGCGGCCGGCCGTTGGCGTACTTGCGCTTGCGGATGCGCCACCCGACGTCCAGTCCGGCCAGATCGGACATCGCAAACGGGCCCATCGCCAAGCCGAACTTCTTGAGCACGCCGTCGATGCGCGCCGGCGACGCACCCTCTTCCAACAAGAACTCGGTCTCGCGGCGGTACGGGTAGAGCATGCGGTTTCCGATGAAGCCGTCGCAGTTGCCCGAGACGACGCCGACCTTCTTCAACTTCTTCGCCAGGCCCAGCGCGTTGGCGAGCGTCTGCGTCGACGTCTTCGCGCCGCGCACGATCTCGAGCAGCCGCATGACGTTGGCCGGGCTAAAGAAGTGCAGGCCGATGACGTCCTGCGGGCGCTTCGTCACGCCGGCGATCGCGTCGACGTCGAGGGTCGAGGTGTTGGTCGCCAGCATCGTGCCGGGCTTGCAGATCGTGTCGAGGCGGCGGAAGACGTCCTGCTTGATGTCCATCTCCTCGAACACCGCCTCGATGACCAGGTCGACGTCCTTCGCCGCGGTGTCGAGCGATGTCGAGTACGCGATGCGGCCCAAGCGCGCGTCCATCTCGTCCTGCGAGAGCCGGCCCTTTTTGACCGTCGAGGCGTAGTTGCCCGCCATGATGCCCTTGGCGCGCGTCAACTGTTCCTCGCCGACGTCGACCAGCGTGACGCTGATGCCGACGTTGGCGCAGGTCATCGCGATGCCGGTGCCCATCGTGCCGCTGCCGATGACGACCGCGGTCTTGACGTCGAACGGCGGCGGCGTGCTGCCGTCGGGCATCTTGCCGGCTTCGCGTTCGGCGAAGAACTGGTAGATGCGCGCCTTGGCCTGCTCCGAACCGAGCAGCTCGATGAAGCGCCGCAACTCGTTGGCGTCGCCTTGCGCGAACGGCAGCGTGAGCGCGTCCTGGACGCAGTCGATCGCGCGGTGCTCGGCCAGGCCGCCGCGCTCTTCCGGCGCCGCTTTGGCACGGGCGGCGTCGATCGCGGCGCGCGCATCGTCGCCGCTGACGGCGAGGTCGCTGGCGCGGCGGCGGCTCCCGCCGATCAGCGTGCGCGCCAGCGCAATCGCGTCGTCGAGCACGGCGCCGGTCGCGACCGTGTCGACCAGGCCGACCTGCGCGGCGCGCGCGCCGTCGATCGGGTCGCCGCCCAGGATCAGCGCGAGCGCGGGGGCGGCGCCCATCAGGCGCGGCGCGCGCTGCGTCCCGCCCGCGCCCGGCAGCAGCCCGCGCTTGATCTCGGGGAAGCCCAGCTGGGCCCCGCGCGCGGCGACCCGGTAGTCACAGCCCAGCGCGGCCTCGAGCCCGCCGCCCAGCGCGACGCCGTCGATCGCGGCGACGATCGGTTTCGGCGAGCCTTCCATCCAAGCGATCAGGTCGCGGGTGGTCGGCGTCGGCCGCGGGATCACCCCGAAGCCCTTCATGTCGGCGCCGCCGCTGAAGGTGCCGCGCGCCCCGGTCAGCACGATCGCGCCGACCTTCGGGTCGGCCGCCGCCGCGTTCAACGCCTCCAGGAGCGGGGCGATGGACGTCGCGCCGAGCGCGTTGACCGGCGGGTAGTCGATCGTGACGACGGCGACGCCGTCGTGGAGGGCAAACGGCACGGAGAACCTCCTGTGGCAGGACGGGCAACCCGGGTGCGACCCCGGACGCGCATGTAACAATCTTCTTTGTCGCCCGGCAGTTGCACCCTTCGGGCTCGCACCGGAAGCGACAATCGGATGTTCCGGAGACGAGGGCGAGGGGGGTGGGCCGGATAACGTTTGCGCCGATGAAGGCCGCTCGACTGGTCGCGTTCCGGGCGCCGTTGGAGATCGAGGACGTCCCGGTCCCCGTTCCGACCGGCGCCGACGCGCTGGTCCGCGTCACCGCCGTCGGCGTGTGCCGGAGCGACTGGCATCAATGGAATGACGACTGGGGTTGGATCGGCGCGCGGGCACGCCTGCCGATCACGCCCGGCCACGAGATCGGCGGCGTCATCGAGGCGGTCGGCCCCGCGGTGAAGCGGGTCTGCCCCGGCCAGCGGGTGACGGTTCCGTTCCTGCAGTCGTGCGGGGCCTGCGACAACTGCACGGCGGGTCGGGACAACCTGTGCCTGCAGCCGGAGTTCTCCGGCTTCTCGCGCGACGGCGGCTTCGCCGAGTACCTGATCGTGCGCATGGCGGACCTCAACTGCATCCCGCTGCCCGACGGCGTCGACGACGAGGTCGCCGCGGCGCTGGGCTGCCGCTTCACGACGGGCTACCACGCCGTCGCCCACCGCGCCCGGCCCGCCCCGGGCGACTGGATCGCGATCTTCGGCGCGGGCGGCGTCGGGCTCTCGGCGATCCAGGTCGCGGCGGCGCTGGGCGCGCGCCCGATCGCCATCGATCTCGACCCGGCCAAGCTGGAGTTCGCGCGGCGCGTGGGCGCGGTCGAGACGATCGACGGCGCCGAGGTCGACGCCACCAAACGCATCCGCGAGATCACCGGCGGCGGCGCGCCGTTCACGATGGACGCGATCGCGACCGCGAAGACGACGCAGCAAGCGATCCGCGCGCTGCGGCGCGGCGGGCGTCACGTGCAAGTCGGCCTCACCTCGCAAGAGGACAAGGGCCAGATCCCGTTCCCCGCCGACGCGCTGGTCAACGCGGAGCTGGAGATCGTCGGCTCCGGCTCGAGTCCCCACGCGGGCTACGCCGAGATCTTCGACTTGATCGCGCGGCGCAAGCTCGATCCGGGGGCGCTGATCACGCGGCGCATCGGCTTGGACGAGGTCACCGACGTCTTCCACGCCTTCGACACCTACGCGACGCGCGGTCTCGACGTCGTGACGAGGTTCAGCTGATGGCTTCTTCCCGGGCCGCCAAGAGCCCGCGCCGCACCGCGGACGAGAACGCGCCGGCCGAGAGCGGCCGGCTCTACGGCGGCCTCTCGGCATCGGAACGGCGGGCCGGTCGCCGCGCGCGCCTGCTCGCCGCCGGCTTCGATCTGTTCGGCACCATCGGGTTCCAGAAGACCACCATTCCGATGATCTGCAGCGCCTCGGGCGTCACGGCGCGGCACTTCTACGAAGAGTTCCCTTCGCGCGAGGCGCTGCTGCGCGCCATCTACGACGACGTCTCGGAGACGACGTACCAGATCATCCGCGACGCGCTGCGCGAGACGGACAAACCGCACTACGAACGGGTGCTGGCCTCGAACCAAGCCTACTACGAGTACCTGACCGCCGACCCGCGCCGCGCGCGCATCTACGCGCTCGAATCGCTCGGCGTGAGCCCGGAGCTCGAACAGCACCGCCGGGTGGTGCGCGAGCGCGTCGTGCAGCAGCTCACGCGCGCCACCGACTGGCTCGAGCCGACCGGCGTGCTGCGCAACGTCGACAGCCGGCTGGTCGCCGTCGGCCTCTCGAGCGCCGCCGTCGCGATCTTGGCGGAGTGGGTGCTGGCGGCGCGCAAGCCGAGCGTCGAGAAGATGGCCGAGACGCTGACGATGTTCTGGGTGCGCACCTTGCAGATGGACACGCTCGACGATGCGTTCGCGGAGCACCATCCCTGATGCGCGGCGTGATGATGGACACGCCGCTGATGATCAGCTCGATCATCGGCTACGCGGCCCGCTTCCACGGCGACACCGAGGTCGTCTCGCGCAGCGTCGAAGGTCCGATCCACCGCACGACGTACGCGCAGGTCGGCGCCCGCGTCGCGCAGCTGGCGCACGCGTTGCGCGCGCTGGGCGTACGTCAAGGTGACCGCGTCGGCACGCTGGCGTGGAACGGCTATCGCCACCTCGAGCTCTACTACGGCGTCTCGGGGATCGGCGCGGTCTGCCACACGATCAACCCGCGGCTGTTCGCCGGCCAGATCGAGTACATCGTCAACCACGCCGACGATCAGTACCTGTTCGTCGACCTGACCTTCGTGCCGATCCTCGAAGAGTTGGCCCCGCTGCTCCCGCGCGTCCGCGGCTACGTGATCCTCACGGCCGAGGCGACGATGCCGGCCACGACGCTGCCCAACGTGCTCTGCTACGAGACGTTGCTGCGCGATCAGCCGACCACGATCGGGTGGCCGACGTTCGACGAGAACACGGCCGCCGCGATGTGCTACACCTCGGGCACCACCGGCGATCCGAAGGGCGTGCTCTACTCGCACCGCTCGGCGGTGCTGCACGCGATGGCCGGCGGGATGGCGGAAGCCAGCCGCGTCAACGTGTCGAGCCGCTGCTACATGCCGATCGTGCCGATGTTCCACGTCAACGCCTGGGGCTATCCGTACTCGGCGCCGATGATCGGCGGCAAGCTGGTGCTGGTGGGGCCCGCCCACGACGCGCCGAGCCTGTACGAGCTGATGGAGAGCGAAGGCGTTGAGACGGCGGCGGCGGTCCCCGTCATCTGGCTGCGGCTGCTCGACTATCTGGTCGAGAGCGGCAAGTCGCTGAGCACGCTGCGCGCGCTGCGCGTGGGCGGCTCGGCCGCGCCGGCGTCGATGATCGAAGCTTACGAATCGCGCGGCATCGAGGTCATCCACGGCTGGGGGATGACCGAGACCAGCCCGATCTGCACGACGGGGTCGATCAAACGCAAGCACCGCCTCTCGCCCGACCGTTTGAAGTACCAGCGCCGCGCGGGCCGCTGCGTGTACGGCGTCGAGATGCGCATCGTCGACGACGAGGGCGTCGTGCAGCCGGACGACGGCGAGTCCGAAGGCGAGCTGCAGGTACGCGGCCCGTGGGTCGCCGCCGGTTACTTCCGCAACGAGGCCGCCAGCGAAGCCGCGATCACGCCCGACGGCTGGTTTCGCACCGGCGACATCGCGACGCTCGATCGCGACGGCTACTTGACGATCCGCGATCGCAGCAAGGACCTCATCAAGTCCGGCGGCGAGTGGATCAGCTCGATCGACCTGGAGAACGCCGCCGTCGGTCACCCCGAGATCGAGGAAGCGGCCGCGATCGCGATGCCGCACGAGAAGTGGTCGGAGCGCCCGATGCTGGTCGTCGTGCGCAAACCCGGCAGCGCGATCGGACGCGACGACGTCATCGGCTGGCTCGAGGGCAAGGTCGCGACCTGGTGGCTCCCCGACGAAGTGGTCTTCATCGAGGAGATGCCGCACACCGCGACCGGCAAGATCTCCAAGCGCACCTTGCGCGAACGGTTCGTCCCCGCGATCGGCTGATCGCGCGGCGGACCTCGTCAGCCCTCGGAAGCGGCGCCGAGCGCGTTGATCTCCCAGGGGACGTTGAACCGGTCGACGACGACGCCGAACGCCGGCGACCAGAACATCTCTTGCAGCGGCAAGCGGACCGTGCCGCGCTCGGCGAGCGCATCGAAGATGCGGCGCGCTTCGTCGGCGTCGTCGATGTCGACCGTCACGGCGAAGCCGCCGGGCGGTGCGTACTCGTCGAGCGGAACGTCGGCGCCGAAGAGCGCGTAGTCGCCGATGCACAGCGTCGCGTGCAGGATCTTGTCGTACATCTCTTCGGGGACGTCGTGACCGCCCGGCGCTTCGCCGTAGGTCAGCAACGTTTCGAGCCGCGCGCCGAAGACGCGCTCGTAGAAGCGGAACGCGGTCCGGCACTCGCCTCGGAAGGTGAGGTGCGGCCGGAGGTGGATCATCGCATCAGCGCGCGGTCGGCGGCGTGTAGGGCGGGGCGGGGACGCCGGCCGGGCCCAGGCCGTGGATGTAGACGTAGATCGCGCGCTGGTCGTCGGGCGTGAGCTGCTGGATGTTGTACCACGGCATCGGCGGGTGATCGAAACCGTCGTGATGCCGCACCAGGTGCAGCCAGTCGTCCGGACTCATCTTCGCGAAGAGCAGCCGCAGGTTCGCCGCGTACGAGGTGCCCCAGGGCCCCGCGAACCCGCGCGGATTGCCGGTCAACAGTTCGGCGGTGGGCGTCGCGTCGTGCAGCTGGTCCCAGCGCGCGGTGTGGCAGTCGTTGCAGCCGCCGTACGCGACCAGAAATCGCCCCGCCGTCAGCGGATCCGAGGCGGCGACGTGCGGCGGATCGGCACCGCGCACATTGCCGACGAGCGACAATGCGAGAAGGCACCCAACGGTAAGCACCGCGGTCGAGAACACCGGACGGAGCATCGGGCGACCCCTTTCGGTCAGACGACTGCTGTCGCTTGCTCCGCTTCAAGGAACACCCGCAGGGCCGCCTGCACGCCGCTGCCCATCTTTACCGAGTAGCCCGCTTCCAACAGTGCGATCTCGAGCGCGCCCAGCGCGCCGAGCACGTCGGTCTGGGTGAGATCGCCCATCGTGCCGATGCGAATGATCTTTCCCTTGAGCGGGCCCTGACCGCCGCCGATGACGACGCCGCGCTGCTCGCGCAGCTCCTTGCGGATCGCGTCGCCGTCGATCCCCTCGGGAACGTTGATCGCCACCACGGTCACCGAGTGCGCGCCCTCGCGCGAGTAGACCCGCAGCCCCAGCGCCCGCGCGCAATCCCGGATCGCGCGCGCGTAGCGCGCGTGGCGCTCCCAGGTCGCGCGCGCGCCGATTTTCTCGAAGTCGTCGAGGGCGGCGGCGAGCCCGAACGCGATCGAAACCGGCGGCGTCCACGGCGTCTGGCCGAGCGCGGCGAACTCGCGCGCCTTGCGCAGATCGAAATAATAGCGCTGCGCGCCGACGTTGGCGTCCATGCGCTGCCAGGCGCGCGGCGCGACCGCGACCATCGCCAGCCCGGGCGGTGCGGCCAACGCCTTCTGCGAGGCCGTCACGACCAGGTCGAAGCCCCACGCGTCCATCTCGAACGGACCGGCGGCCAGTCCGCTGACGGAGTCGACGACGGTGTACGCGCCGTGATCGCCGATCGCGGCGCTCAGCGCGGCCATGTCGTTCTGCGTCCCGGTCGAGGTCTCGTTGTGGGTGAGCAGGATGCCGGTGATGCGCTTGTCGGTGTCGGCCGCGAGGCGCGCGCGGAGCGCGTCGGGATCGACCGCGCTGCCCCACTCGGTCTCGAGGACCTCGACCTCGCAGCCGAAGGTCTGCGCGATCGCGACGAGCCGCTTGCCGAAGACGCCGATCGGGCACGCGAGAAGGTAGTCGCCCGGGCCGAACAGGCTGCCGACGGCGGCCTCGAGCCCGCCCGTGCCCGACGAGCTCAGCACGACGACCTCGGCGCGCCGCGTCCCGAAGATCGGCTTCATCCGCGCCGAGATCGAACCGAGCAGCTCTTTGAACTCCGGGCCGCGATGATCGATCATCGGCTTCGCCGTGGCGGTGAGCACCGTTTCGGCGACGGTGACGGGACCGGGGATGAAGAGCAGGTTCTTCGACACGGGGCCTCCGGGGGCGAGCGACGCTCGCGGAGTATTCGACGTGGAGATGGAGTCCCCCGGACGACGGATCCGACTGACCGCGTATTCGGCCTGCGCGGGTTGAGCGAGTAAAGTCGGCGCTGCCGACCTGGCGCAGGTCCTGCGCCGCTTGCCCACCCCCGCCGATCCGAACGTGCTGGTCGGGATCGCGACCAACGACGACGCCGGCGTGTATCGCCTGAACGACGATCTGGCCTTGGTCCAGACCGTCGACTTCTTCACGCCCGTCGTCGACGACCCGTACGACTTCGGGCGCATCGCCGCGGCCAACGCGCTCAGCGACGTGTACGCGATGGGCGGCACGCCGCTGAGCGCGCTCAACATCGCCGCGTTTCCGATCGAGGAGCTCGGTACGGACGTCCTGACCCGCATTCTCGAGGGGGGCGCCGCCGTCGCCGCGGAGGCCGGCATACCGATCCTGGGCGGCCACACCGTCAAGGACGCGGAGCCCAAATACGGACTGGCCGTTACTGGAACCATTCGTCCGAACCGAGTCGTTACAAACGGCGGAGCCCGTCCCGGCGACACGCTGCTACTGACCAAAACCGTCGGGACGGGTATCCTCACGACCGCGCGCAAGCGCGATCGCATCGACGACGACGCTCTCGCTTCCGCGGTGGAGCAGATGGCGCGTTTGAACGCACCCGCGGCCCGCGCGATGCTGGCCCACGGCGTGCACGGCGCGACCGACGTCACCGGCTACGGCCTGGTCGGCCACGCCGGCGAGATGGCGCGCGCCGCCGGCCTCGCGCTCGCGATCGACGCCGCGCGCGTCCCGCTGTACCCCGGCCTATCAGAATTGATAGCCGACGACTGCGTCCCCGGGGGGACCCGCGACAACCTGGCGGAACACGCGCGCTTCACCCGCTATGACGACGCCGTCCCGGAGTGGCTCCGCATCGCGTTGTCCGACGCGCAGACGTCGGGTGGTTTGTTGATGGCGCTCCCGCGCGCGGACGCGGAGGCCGTGCTCGCCGAGCTCGCGTATCTCGGCACCGCCGCGATCATCGGTGACGTGCTCGACGGACCAGCGGGGACGGTGTTCGTGCGACAATGAAGAACGCATCGTCTTGGCGCACGCGTCCGTGGCAGCTGATCGTGTGGGCGGCGATTGTCGTCGCGAGCGATGCGTACGCGTGGTTCAAGTTCCGCCAACCGGTGGAGCTATGGCACGCCACGATCCCGGTCGATCTTCTCTTGATTTCCATCGCTCCGCGGCTGGCGCACGACGTGCATCGGCTCAGGGTTCTGGTGACCCGCAAAGCGGTCGAAAACGTCGTTCTCGCGTGCGTCCTCGGATTGGGAGCCTTCACGGCATTCGGTTTTGCCAACCGTGCCGGGCTCGTTCCGCTCGTGTCGCCACGGGGCGCGGCGATCTCGTGGGCTGTCGGCTCGGTACTCTGCTGCGCCGGCTTCGCACGGCGCGCGGCCCGCGTTCAGCGGGCGCTCTTCGTTCTCCTCGCCGCCTCGCAGACCGCGTTCGCGGCGGCGTTGCTCTTCTCGCTGCGGCAACCGGATGCGGGTATGTGGATGGTCGGCCTGACGGTCGCGTGCGTCGTCATCGGCACCGCGTCCCTGCGCCGAGGCCAAGTCAGGCCGGCGCAGCACGAACGCGCCTTCGTCCGCAGGCGGCCGGCAGTGAACGAATAACATGCGACACCGCTTCGCCCGGCTCAGCGCCGGCGTGGCGCGGTTACCGCTTTGGATGCGTCACCTCGTTGTCGGCACACTTCTCGTCGCCGTCCTGCTCGTCGCTGTGGCGATACCGGACATCGTCGACTACTACTGGCTGCTCCAAAGTCGCGTCGAGTTTTGGCGGGTTGCCTTCGAGTGTCTCGCGCTGCTCGCGATCGTGGCGCCGCCGATCTTCGCGCCGCTTCAGCGCTTGCTAGCAGCGTCGCGTCGCCAAGACTGGGTCACCACGATGATCGTCGGATGTATCGTCACGTCGATCGTCGCGTTTGCCATCGGGTACCTCGAGCACGTCGGCATCCTCCCGTGGGTCGCGCCGCCGGTCGCCGCATTGCTCTTCGGCACCGTCCTGGTCCTCGGCGGCGCGATGAATACCGTCAAGCTCGGAGGCGTAGCGGGTAGCGTACCCGGGGCGATCTTGATGCTCTCGCAGACGGCGTTCTTCACTTGGGAGCTGATTCGCATGCACCGACCGAACCTCGCCGAACCGTTCGCCATCGCCAGCTGCGTGGTCGCGCTGATCAGCTGTGCGGTCGCGTTGCGGTTTGGTGAACGATCTCTGAAACCTGCGAGGGAATCGTTCGTGCGGCGCTCCTCGGCGGAATCATCATGAGGGCGACGCCGACGACGATGATCGCGCTGGCGAGCGCTTCGAGCGGCGTGAAGCGCTCGTGGAAGAGCCAGATGCCGAGGATGACCGCGACGACCGGGTTGACGTACGCGTACGTCGCGGCGAGCGCCGCGCTGGCGCGCTGCATCGTGTAGAGATACGCGCTGTAGCCGGCGATGCTGCCGAACACGATCAGCCACGCCAGACCCAGCCACGACATCGCGCTGACCGCGCGCACGTCGAGCAGTTGCCACTGACCGAAGAGTGCGGCTTCGATCCCGATCAGCGCGCCGCCGACCGTCATCTGCAGCGCGGTCGCGAGCACGAGGCTGTCGGGCCGGCCCAAGCGCCGCTGCGCGACCGACCCGAAACCCCACGAGCACGCGGCGAAGCACGCCAGCGCGAGCGGGAGCGGCGCGATCGAAAGGCCCCCGCGCCCGTGCGGTGCGAGCAGCAGCGCGAGTCCCGCGAAGCCGATCAGCATCCCCACCACGGTGAGCACCGTCGGGCGCTCGCGGCCCCACAGGTACGCGAACACGACCATCCACGCCGGCGCGAGCGAGAGCAGCAGCGAGTTCACGCCGGTCGGCATGAACTGGACCGTCCACGCGGTGATCCCGTTGCTGAACAAGAGGAGCGTCGCGCCGGTGACGGTTGCCCGCACGAGATCGTCGCGCGTTACCTGCGCCTTGCCGCGCAGCACGCAGACGGCGTAGAGCAGCAGCCCGGCGATGGTGAAGCGCAGCGAGGTCATCGCGAAGGGCGGGATCGAGGCGACGGCCGCGCGCATCCCGGCCACGGTCGAGCCCCAGAGGATCCACACCACGCCCAGCGCGAGCACGAGACGCGCGTCGAGCTGCGTGGTCGGCCGGGTGTCCTCCGGCGCGACGCCGATCCCCAACGCCGCCGCTTCGACTGCCCGCGCCTCCGTTCGCACGCATCCACCGACGCCGCGCGAGAGCGCGCGGTTGCGCCCCCCCTTGTCGCGCGGGTCCGCACGCGTGAACGAAGCGCGCCATGACACCGCTGACGCTCCTTCCTCCCGAGCGGCGCGCCGCGCCCGTGCGCTACGGCTCGCTCAGCTTCGCCGCCGGCGCGAAGCCGCTCGTCGACGCGGCCTTCGGCTACCTCGCGCGCGACGGCGTCGAGCGCGGCCTCATCGACCGGCTCGAGCACTCACCCGGGCGCCACCACCTGAGCATCAACCACCACAACGACGACTCGTACGACCCCAACACGCACACCATCCACTGGGACCCGTACAGCGCGCTGCTCACCACGACCGGCGGCCGGCAGTCACCCGCGCTCGGCTTGGGACACGAGATCGACCACGCCGTCGCAAATCCCGACGTCGAGGAGTTCCTGGCCGAGCACGCCGACCGGCGCTACGACAATCTCGAGGAGAAGCGCGTCGTCACCGGCTCCGAACAGCACGCCGCGCGCACGCTGCACGAAGCGATCCGTTTCGACCATAGCGGGGAGTCGTACCGCGTCGACTCCCCGATCGCGCGCTGACGCCGGCGCGGAAAACAGCACGGCGGCGTGGACTGTTGGTCCACGCCGCCGCCGCGGGGGTGTCGGATCGTTGCGGCTTTAGCGGCCGCGTTTGGGCGCCGCGCCGCGCACCGCGCGCGCCGGGCGCGCGGCGGGGCGGGTGCGCTTGGTCGGCCGCAGCGCGACGACGTTGCTGGCGCTCTTCGTCTCGAGCGCACCGAGCAGCACCGGCGTGATGACCCGCTTGCCGAGCGCCTGGGCGAAGACCTCGCTCAGCTCGTCGACCGCCACGAAGGTCATCGTGTCGCGGACTTCCTTGGGCACGTCGTCGAGATCGATCTCGTTGCGGCGCGGGAGCAGCACCTTCTTGATGCCGGCCCGCTTCGCGCCGAGAACCTTCTCCTTGAGCCCGCCGATCGGGAGCACCTGACCGGTCAGGGTGATCTCACCGGTCATCGAGATCTCGGGGTCGACCTTGATCCCGGTCAGCATCGAGGCGATCGACGTCGCCATCGCGATGCCGGCCGAAGGGCCGTCCTTGGGAATCGCGCCCGCCGGGATGTGGATGTGCAGGTCGTGCTTGGCGAACCAGTCGTCCGGCAACCCGAGCTCGCTCGAGCGTGAGCGCAGGAACGAGATCGCCGCCGTCGCCGACTCCTTCATCACGTCGCCCAGCTGACCGGTCAGCGTGAACTTGCCGCTGCCCGGCATCGCCGTCGTCTCGATGAACAGGATGTCGCCGCCGACCGGCGTGTACGCCATCCCCGTCGCGACGCCGACCGACGCCGTCCGCCGCTTGACCTCGTTGTAGAAGCGCGGCTTGGAGAGGTAGTCGACCAGGTTCTCCGGCTTGACCCGCGCCTTGTACTTCGGATCCTCGGCGACCTTACGCGCGACTTTGCGGAAGATCGTGCCGATCTCGCGCTCGAGGTTACGCACCCCGGCCTCGCGGGTGTAGTCGACGATGATCTGGCGCAGCGTCGGGTCGGGGAGCTGGGCCTGCGACTCGCGCAGTCCGTTCGCCTTCTTCTGCTTGGGCACCAGGTACCGCTTGGCGATCTGCAGCTTCTCCAGCTCGGTGTAGCCCGAGAGGTTGATGATCTCCATGCGGTCGCGCAGCGGACCGCTGATCGAGTCGAGCGTGTTCGCCGTGCAGATGAACAGCACGCGCGAGAGGTCGAACGGCAGATCGAGGTAGTGATCGCGGAACGTGTTGTTCTGCTCCGGATCGAGCACTTCGAGCAGCGCCGACTGCGGGTCGCCGCGGAAGTCGCCGCCGACCTTGTCGATCTCGTCGATCATCATGACCGGGTTGTTGGTCCCGGCGTCGCGCAGCGCGCGGACGATCGTGCCCGGCATCGCACCGATGTAGGTGCGCCGGTGCCCGCGGATCTCGGCCTCGTCGCGCACGCCGCCGACCGACAGGCGTACGAACTTGCGGCCCATCGCCTTCGCGATCGACTGCCCGAGCGAGGTCTTGCCGACGCCCGGCGGTCCGACGAAGCACAGGATCGGTCCGGTCAGCTTGTTCTTGAGCTTGCCGACGGCCAGGTACTCGACGATGCGGTCCTTGATCTTCTCGAGGTCGTAGTGGTCCTCGTCGAGGATCTGCCGCGCCTTCGAGATGTCGATCTGATCCGACGTCGAGACGCTCCACGGCAGCTGCGTGAGCCAATCCAGGTAGGTGCGGATGACGCTGTACTCGGGGCTGGCGGTCGGGACTTTCGAGAGACGGTCCAGCTCGCGGTCGGCCGACTTGCGGACGTCCTCGGGCATGTTGGCCTCTTCGACCTTCTTGCGCAGCTCGTTGGTCTCGGCTTGCTGCGGATCGCTCTCGCCCAGCTCGTCCTGGATCGCGCGCATCTGCTGGCGCAGATAGAACTCGCGCTGGTTCTTCTCCATCTCGCGCTGGATGTCGGACTGGATCTTGTGGCCCAACTCCACCACCTCGAGCTCCTTGGTGATGAGCATGGTGAGCTTGCGCAACCGCTTGGCGGTGTCGCGCTCCTCGAGGATCGCCTGCCGGTCCGCCGTCTCGAGCCGCATCGTGGACGCGACGAAGTACGAGAGCAGGTTGGGATCGGAGATGTTGTTGACCTCCATCTCCATCTCGCGCGGGGCCTGCGGCAGATAGCCGAGCAGCTTCTGGAACAGCGCACCGAGATTGCGCTGCATCGCGACCAGACGATCGCTGTCGTCGGTCACGTCGGGCAGCTCGGTGTAGGTCGCGGCCAAATACGGTTCGGTCGCGACGAACTGATCGACGCGGAACACCGGTCCGCCGGCCACGATGCAGCGCAGCGTGCCGTCGGGGACCTTGAGCATCTTCTGGATCGTGCCGAGCGTGCCGACGCGGCGCAGGTCGTCCGGACCCGGATCTTCCGTTTCCTTGTCCTTGAGCGCGACCAGGCCGATCTGCTTGCCTTCGCGCAGGGCCTCCTCGACCAATTGGATGCCCGGCCGCTTCACGACCGCCAGCGGAATCACGGTGTTGGGGAACAGCACCGCGTCCTGGAGCGGAAGGATGCCGAGAATCTCGGGAGTCTTGTCGGGTTTGGCCATTAAACAGGGGTCCTCTTGACCGTCATGCGGATCGTGGTCCGGATGATCGGGTGTTTCTGGGCGGGGGCGAGCGGGAGGCGAACGGTGAGCACGCCGTCGCGGTGGAGCGCCGAGGCGTTTTCCGGCGCGACCGGCAGCGGCAGGTGGATCGCTTTGTGGAACTCGCCCGACGCGATCTCCTTACGAAGCAGGGACGCGGTGCGCGGAACGCCGCGCGGC
Organism: Candidatus Sulfotelmatobacter sp.; assembly: GCA_035504415.1. NCBI lineage: Bacteria > Pseudomonadati > Acidobacteriota > Terriglobia > Terriglobales > Candidatus Korobacteraceae > Candidatus Sulfotelmatobacter > Candidatus Sulfotelmatobacter sp. The sequence continues at coordinate 476,541 of DATJRY010000011.1, forward strand.
GTTCGCTTTCCGGTGACGATCAGATAGGCGTCGTCGACCGTGACACGGAGCGATTCGGCGTCGGCGCCGGCCAGCTCGACGTGCACGATGAACGCGCCGTCGGTCTCGTCGACCAAGACGTCGGCATTGGGTTCGAAGCAGCCCAGGGCGCCGCGGACGGCGAGGCGCTCGAACTCGAGAAGGTCGTCGGAATCGCGCACGCGCGAGGGTCCCTCTTTCATTCGGGTGTTAGCACTCATCCTAACACACTGCTAGGAGGCCGGGTTTCCCGGTCTGTCGTCCGGTAGCGTACCGACGGCTCGGCAGCGGCTCCGGTATCATCCCATACCAAGCGCCGAGACTATTCGTCTCGGGCGAGCTCGCACGTCCGCACAGGGTTCCACGACGCAGCATCTCCCCGACAACCACCTGCTCCGCGCCCTTCCGGCAGACGTCCGGTCGGCGGTCGAAGCTGGGCTCGAGCGCGTTTGGCTGGCCAGCCGAACGATGATCTATCAGCCGGGCGATCGGATCGACACGGTCTATTTCCCCATCGACGCGGTGATCTCGGTCGTCACCGTCATGGGTGACGGTGCCCAGATCGAGGCGCTGACCATCGGCCGCGAGGGGCTGACGGGTGCGCAAGCGCTGCTCGGCGACCAAGCGGTGGCGACGCTCTCGACCTGGTGCCAGGTGGCCGGCGAGAGCTACCGGCTCCCGTTCGAGGCCTTCGCCACGCTGTGCGGACGGCACCCCGAGCTGCGCGACCTCGCGCAGCGCTTCATCGCCGCCCAGATCGACGTCATGGCGCAGTCGATCGCCTGCAACCGGCTGCACTACGTCAACGAGCGCTGCGCACGCTGGCTCCTGATGACCCACGACCGGGTCGGGCGGGACGAGTTCCACCTCACCCATGAGTCGCTGGCGACGATGCTGGGCGTCCGCCGGGCCGGCGTGAGCATCGCCGCCGCCGCGCTGCAGACCGCCGGCCATATCCGCTACTCGCGCGGCCGGTTCGCGATCATCGATCGCACCGGTCTGGCGCAGGCGGCGTGCGAGTGCTACGGCGCCATCAACGACGCCTACGAACGACGGCGTCTTCCCGCGAACTGACCGCGTCCACACCGTCCACAGGCCGATGTGCAAAGTAAACAGACGTTAATCTTGGCGAGCACGCGGGAAGCCGCGCGGCGCGCCGAAGGAAGCGTCGTCGTCCATGCACCGCTCCGCCTCGCTCGAGCCCGTCGAACTGCCACGTACGGCCTTGGTGGAACGCGTGCGCGCGGCGCATCCGGAGCTGATCGCGTTGGCGGCCCCGGCCGGGTTCGGCAAGACGACCCTGGCGCGGCAGCTGCTGGCGGACGAGCCGCATGGCGTCCTGGCCGCGCCCACGCGCCCCGGTGACCTCGCCTTCGCCGCCGCCCTGCTCGGGGCACTGGCCCAGGCCCAGCCCGAGCGCGGCGCCGACCTCGCCCGCGCCGCGGCCGCCCTGGGCGACGAGCTGGTCGCGCCCGCCGACCGGCTCGCCCTCGCCCTGGCGGCCTGGCGCGTTCCGACCGCACCGGGCTGGTTCGCCCTCGACGAGCTCGACGGCGTCTCGCCGGAGCTTCTGACCCGCCTGTTGGCCGACCGGCCCGCGAACCGCACGCTGATCCTGTGCAGCCGCGTGCCGCTGCGCCTGCACCTCTCACGTTTCGCCGCGCCGCATCGCATCGTCAGCTTGCGCGCGCCCGACCTCGCCTTCGCGCCCGACGAGATCGCGCACGCGCTCGCGGGCGACGGCGCCGACCCGGCACTCGCCGAGCGCATCGGCGCCGTCAGTGCCGGCTGGCCGATCGCGGTGCTGCTGCTGGCGCGCTTCGCGCGCGAAGGACGTGCCGGCCCGTTGCTCGAGCGGCTCGACGATCTCGCCTACGACGAGCTACACGAGTACCTCGCGGATCAGGTGCTCGTCGACGCGCCGCCGGGTGCGATCGACGGGCTGCTGGTCGCCGGCGCGCTCCCCGACGCGCGCGACGAGGACATCGCCGCCGCGCTCGACGATCGCGAAGCGCTCGCCGAGTTCGCCGCCTTCGCGCGCAGCTCGCCGTTCGTCGCACGCGGCGCGAACGGCACGATCGCCGTCCACCCGCTGGCCGCCGCGACGCTGCGCGCCGCGTACGCGCCGCGGCTGGAGGCGCTGTTGACCCGGCTGGCCGCGGCCGTGCGCGACCGTCAGCCGCTGCGCGCCGCCGACGCGTTTCTCGCCGCCGGCGACCGGCCCGCGGCGGCGTCCGCGCTGGCGGCGGTCGACGACGTCGAGGACGGCGCGCCGCCGCTGGCTTACGCGCGCGTGCTCTCGGCGCTCGGCTCGAGCGTCGTGCAGCGCACGCCGCGCCTGTGGGCGGTCACCGCGTTGCTGCGCGCGTTCGCCAGCGACGGGCCGGGACTCTTGCGCGAGGCAGACGGTGTGTGCGCGCGCGCGAGTCGTGCCGGCTCGCGTTCCGGCACGGTCTCGCTGCACGTGCTGCGCGCGCTGCTGGTCGGCTGGCTCGGCGACTCGGAGGCTGGGCTGGCGCAGCTCGAGGAGCTGCGCGCGACGACCGGCGCGGCCGCGCCGGCACTCGCGGCGTGGCTGACGGCGCTGCACGCGACCGTGGCCGCGCGACTCGGGCGACTCGCCGACGCCGAGGCCGGCTTCGCCGCGACGCGCGAGATCGTGCAGGCGAACGACGTCGTCGCCGGCACGGTGGCGTTAGCGGAAGGCGCCGAGGTCGCTCGCATGCGCGGCGAGCGCGCGCGCGAACGCGAACGCCTGGCGCGCGCCCACGAACGCCTGCGCGCCAGCGGCCTGGGCAACGTCGTCGCGCTTGCGGACGCCGAAGCGGCGTTCGGCGCGTGGCTGGCGAGCGAGGACGCGCTCGCGACCGAGCACGCACGCGCGCTCGACGCGGCCGTCGAGCGCGAGGGAGCGCGCGCGTTCGCGTTCTTCGCGGCGGTCGCGTGCGGCCGCGACGAGGAGCCCGGACCGTCCGACGATCCGCGCTGGGTCGCGCGCGGCTGGCTCGTCGCGGCGGCGCGAGCGGCGACGCCGGCGCACGCGCTCGAGCGCGCCGAGCGCGCCCACGCGAGCGCGCGGCTCGACGCCGCGCCGTTTCCGCAGCTGTTGGCGGCGCTCGCACTGGCCGTGCTCGCGCCCGCGCGCCGCACCGACGCGCTCGCGGAGGCGGCCGCCGCCGCGCAACGCATCGACGCCCCGGCGGTGCGTGAAGCGGTCGCGGCTCTAGCGCGCGGCGTGCACGGCGGCGCGCTCGCTCCGTTCGTCGCTCGCTACGCCGGCGCGCAACCGGTGACGGCGAGCCTCTCCGCCGGCCTGGCGGTGGATCTGGTCAGCGGCCGCGTGCTGCGCGACGGCACCCCGCTCACGCTCCCCGAACGCGAGCACGCGCTGCTGACCGCGCTCGCCGTGCGCCGCGACCCGATTCCGCGCGGGCGGCTGACCGACGCGCTGTGGCCCGATCTCGACGAAAGCGCGGCGCGCAACGCCTTCCACGTCTGCCTGCACCGGCTCAAGACGCGGCTCGGCGAGGAGCGCGTCGTCGTGCGCACCGACGAGGGCTATCGCTTGGGCGACGGCGTCGCCGTCGATCTGTGGGAGATCGATCGCGCGGTCACCGCGCTACGTCCGGGTGAGCCGCTCGACGCGACGCGCGCGACCGCGCTGCAGGCGCTGTACGAACGCCTGCGCGCCTCGCGGCCCGCCCGCCTCGAAGAGTGGGAGTGGTTCGAACCGACCGAACGCCGCCTGCGCGAGCTGCGCTGCGAGATCGCGCAGGCGCTGGCCCAGCACGCGCTGCGCGCGGGCGACGTGCAAGAGGCACTGCGGCTCTGTCACGACATGATCGCCTACGATCCGTGCGACGAGCCGGCACGCGAGCTGGCCATTCGTGCCTACCTGGCCGGCGGCGACCGCGCCGCGGCGCTGCGCCACTTTCGTCAATATCGCGAGGTGTTGATGGCCGAGCTGCAGTGCGAGCCCTCGCAGTCGCTCGCGCGCCTGGTCGGCGCGACGAGCTAGTCGACTTCGCGCGCGTTCAGGTCGACCAGCGCGCCGTTGACGCCGCTGCCGTGGTCGCTGACCAGGAACGCCAGCGCGTCGGCGACCTCTTGCGGCGTCGCCGCGGCGGCGAACGCCTCGGCGTCGAGGTAGCCGCGCGCGGCTTGCGTGGCCACGCCCCCGAGCACCAGCGCGTTGGCGACGATCCCGTCGGCTTTGTGCTCGCGCGCGATCGCTTGCATCAGCACGTTGACGGCCGCCTTCGCGGCGCCGAACAGGCCGCGGCCGGGCGCCGGCGCCTTCGAGGAGCCGGCGGTGACCACGACGATGCGCCCGCGTGAGCGCGTCTCGGGCTTGTACGGTTGCCGCAGCATCGCGCGCAGCGCCGGCAGCGCGATGTTGTACGCGGTCTCGACGAAGCCGTCCAGGTTGGCGCGCAGGTCCTCGCGCGTGGACGCGATCAGCGGCACGACCCGCGCGGAACCGGCCAGGCTCACCAGCCCGTCGATCCGGCCGAAGCGCTCGACACAGGCGTCGATCACCGCCTGCGCTTGGTCGGGCTCGTGCAGATCGGCCGCGAACGGCACGACCGCGCCGGCCTCGTCGTCGTCGAGCACCTCGTCGATCGTCGCTTGCGCGCGCTCGCGCGAGCGCGAGAGCACCAGCACCCGCGCGCCCTCGCGCGCCAACGTCGCCAGCGTCGCGCTCCCGACCCGGCCGGTCGCGCCCGCCAAGACCACCGCATCGCCTTGCAACAGCATCAACGAGCCTTCCGCCGCGCCGCGGCCCTCGCCTCCGGCGGCGCACGGAAGCAACCGGCGACGTGGTCGTTCACGACGCCCACGGCTTGCAGAAAGGCGTAGCAGATCGTCGACCCGACGAAGCCGAAGCCGCGCTTGCGCAGATCGGCGCTGAGCCGATCCGAGAGCTCGTCGTGCGCGGGGACGTCGGCGCCGGTGCGCGGGCGGTGCACGATCGGCACGCCGCCGGTATAGGCCCACAGATAGGTCGCGAACGAGCCGTGCTCGCGCTGCACGGCGAGGAACGCCTTCGCGTTGCGCACCGACCACTCGATCTTTCCCGCGTGCCGGACGATGCCCGGATCCGCCAGCAGCCGCGCCGTGCTGCGCGCGTCGAAGCGCGCGACCGCGGCCGGATCGAAGTCGCGGTAGGCGCGGCGGTATGCCTCCCGTTTGCGCAGGATCGTCGACCACGACAGCCCGGCCTGCGCGCCTTCGAGCACCAAGAACTCGAACAGCACGCGATCGTCGTGCACCGGCACGCCCCATTCGTCGTCGTGATAGGCGATCATCTGCGGATCGCTGCCCGCCCACGCGCAGCGGTGCACTTGCGTCATCGATCGACCTCCGCGCGTTTGCTTAAGGCCACGTGATTAACCCAACGATAAGTCGAGCGCGCTACGCTGCGCGACGTGCTTGCCTACATTCGGCCGCGCGTCTTGGTGACGAGCGCGGCGCTCTTCTTCGCACTCGCAGCCAATGCGAGCAACGTTTTTGCGCAGACGGCTCCCACGCCTGCGAAGTACAACCGCGCTCAGCTCGAATACGACTTCTGAGTCGGTCGCGGCGGCGCTTCACGGCGCCGCCGCGGCATGCCCGAAGCCCCAGAACAGGCCGACGGTCGCGCCGCGACGCGCGTAGACGGGGACTCCGGTGAAGCGGTCGTGCTGGTCGCCGAGCTCGCCCGAGATCACGTAGCCGAAGCGCGGCGTGATCCAGTGGCGAAAACTCAGGTCCGCCACGAACGTTCGCTCTTGTGTCGTCGCGGCGACGAACGGATCGTTGACCTCGAACGCGGGCTCGACGCCGTCCTGCACGGAGAGCGTCCACGTCGAGCGGCCTTCGTCGCCGAGCTCGACCGTGCCGAGCAGCGAGGACGCGGACACCTGACCCTGCGTCCACAGCGGCAGATAGCGCAGCGTCGCGTTGCCGTGCGGAAAGTAGAGCGTCGGCCCGACGTTGAGGTAGCGCTGCACCAGGCCGGCGTACGAGACCAGCTCACCGCCGCCGACCGCGAACACGAAATTCGGCAGCACCGTCGGGTCCGCTTCGGCGTAGGCGCCGCGGCGCGGAAAGATCGTTCCGCTCGACGCCTGCAGCTGCGCGTAGACGAACAAGCCATTCGAGAACGTGTGGTAGTCGTCGAGGCTGTACCACGTTCCCGAGGTGGGGAATCCGCTGTCGTGATCGGCCCGCACGACGGTCGCGAAGCCCGGCTTGTCGTTCGGGCCGGCAATCGTGCGGCCCGCGACGGTGAGGAACTGCCACGGTCCGAACACGCTGCCCGGCGAGAAGCCGATTGAGGACGCATCGACCTCGAGCACGGTCGACGGCTCGTCGGAGGCCGGCGGCGCCGACGAGCCCGGCGCGGGGCTGCCGGACGCGCTGGGCGCGGGTGCCACGATCGGCACCGCTCCCGGGGGTTCGTCGGCACGCGCGGGTATGCCCGGCACGGCGGCCGCCAGCGCGGCGGTGAAAAGAAACAAGCGTGGATTCATCGGACGAACGACTGCTCCGGGATGACGGCGTCGAACGTGTGCGGATCGCGGTCGACGACGAGGTATGAGTAGATCCCGTCGCTGCCGACGGTGCGCGTGCCGGCGACGACGACGTGCGGACGCAGCCGCGGAATCGCGAACGCGACGTCGCGCAGCCCCTCGTCGTCGTTCAGATGGACCAGAAAGTCGGGCCCGCGACGCTCGAAGCGCATGCCGACGCGCACCATGCGCGCCAAGAACGCCGACGCGTCGCCCATCGTGACGACCCGAATCCGACCGGCCCGCTGATCGCGCTCGAGGCGATCGAACACGGCGCTCATCGGCGGGACGTACTGCCGCGCTTCCATGTCGTAGCTGTGGCTGTAGACCAAGTAATCGGCGCGATCGCGCTCGGCCTCGTCCGCCACGCCCTCGAGCCAGCGGCGCACCTGGGCGGGTGAGACGTGCCCGCGCCGCATCTCCGCGATCGAGGCAAAGCGGCCCAGCGGTTCGATCGGAAACGCCCACACGGTCGAGCTCACCGACGAGCCGTGGAAGAACGGGAGCTCGGCCGGCATCCCGGTGTCGCCGGTGCCGTAGTAGGCACGAATCCCGAGGCCGGCGAGGATGTCCGTCATCATCGGCTGCGGGTGCGCGCCGTCGGGCGCGGCGTAGTCGACGATCGGGTGGTGCAGTACCGAGCGCAGACAGTCGTCGTTGCGCACGACGAGCTCCCGAATCTGTCCCGGCGAGAGGATGTGATGCTCGATGCCGTATGCGAAGCCGTTGTGGAGCCAGCCGCCGTGCGAGCCGACCGAGCCGTAGCGGGCGATCTCGAGGAGATATTTCTTGCCCGCGCCGCAGGCGTCGAAGCCCATGCCGTCACCGGGTTTGTCGAGGTCGGGGCCGGCGGTGACGTCCCAGTTGAAACGCAAGTCGGGCCGCACGAGATGCGAGCGCACCAGGTTGGGGATGCCCGTCCATTCGTTGTTGGAGTCGATGTGCCAGTTCATGACCAAGCCCCCGATGCCGTCCTGGGCGGCCACGACGTGCGGCACGGCACCCTGGTCGAGCGCGATCGCGTCGAGCAGCGCGCGCTGCAGAAAGCCGTCGCCCTGCGCACGCAGGTACCCGACCGGCGGATCGACGTAGACGGCGCTCCCGCGGCCGACGCGGCGCTCGGTGAGCACCGCGCCCAGCGACGAGGTCGCATCGACGCGGATGCGGGCATCGGTGCGAGTCGCCGAGAGCGGGTAGCGCACCGCGCCGTAGTGATAGGTTGCGAGCCGGCGCTCGCGGTCGAGCTTGCCGAACGGGACGTGCCAGCGGCGGGCAGCACGGTCCGAGGTGAAGCGAATGGCGCCGCGGCCGAAGGCGCGCCCGCGCAAACGCTGGTAGCGCAAGTAGCTCACCCCCAGCACCGGGGCGAACAGCGCAGCGGTGCGATAGCTGCCGTTGGCGCGCCGGGTACCGGCATCGTCGACGACGACCAGCGTCCCGCCGCCGCGTACGTATCGCTCGAGCGTCGGTTCGAGCGCCTCGGGGATGGTGCGAGCGAGCCGATCGGGCAAGATGATGACCGGATACGTTCCGATCCACTGCGGGCGTTCGAGCAGCACGGCGTCGTCGGCCGACATCCAGCGGTGCGGCAGGCCCGCCTCGACCAGTGCGCGCTCCCAAGCCGCCCGGACGGCGGCGTCCGCGTCCGCGTCGTCGGTGATCAGCAGCACGCCGATGGCGTCCGGATGCTCGAGCGAGCGCAGCGTGACGGTGCGCTCGCCGACGAAGAAGAGAAAGATGATCGCCAGGATCCCGAGCGCGAGATGGCGATTGAGCGCGCGCTTAAGCACCGGTCGTGCGTCCACCGCGCTCGGCGAACACCCAACCCCAGACCGTCACCTCGGGACCCAGCACGATGCGGCGCGCCGCGTACACGCTCTTGCGGGCGCCCTCGAGCGCAACCCGCGCCTCGTGGGAAAGGACGATCGACGCTTCGCTGAAGACGTGACCCGTCACCTGAGCGCCGGCCCCGAGATGCACGTTTCCACGCACGGTCACGCTGCCGTCGACGACGGCGCCCGCCCCGACCACCAGGCGGCCGTGACACTTGACGCTCCCGTGCACGCGCGCTCCCGGGCGGATGTGCAGATCGCCGCGTGCCACGATGTCCGCGGCGTGAACGGATTCGGCGTCGACGATCTCCGCGCCCGGCAGATGCGGCGCGGCGGGGATGGCACCGCCGTTCGCCGCCGTGCGCACCGGTGTCCCGAACACGCGCGTGAAGCGCACGTCGCCTTCCAACGTCACCGGCCCACCGGCGCTCCCCGAGAGGCCCAGGCCCGAGCCGCGCCGCACCGTCAGCGAACGCTCGGCATCGATCCAGCGGCGAACGCGCAGCCCCGGGCCGAGCGTCGCGTCGCCTTCGACGAGAATCGTGCGCGCTCGCAAGCGCTCGCCGCCGGAGGCGTTCCCCACCACGTAATGATCCCGCATCACGACGTCCTTGGGATAGTCGGCGCTGCCGCGGACGACCAGGACACGCGTGTCCGTGGTCCGGGCCTGATAGGGCAGCTCGTCGACCACGTGCACGTCGTCGTCCACGCGCGAGAGGACGTGCCCCGCCGGCGTACCGGCCGGCGCGTCGGCGAGCCGTCCGATCTTCTCGCGAAACGAGCGCGCGAAGAAGCGCGGCTCGCGAACGTACTCCGGCGTGAGGGGGAGCGCCGCGGCATCGCGCTTTCGCACCAGCTCCACGCCCGCCATGAAGAGCGGGGCGAAGAACACCGCGGCGAAGGCGATGATGGTCACCGTAAGGGAGATCATGCTCGTCCCGGCGCTTCCGGCCGCCGAGCGCGGCCGGTTTTGTCCCAGCGCACCGAACGGCTCTTGAGCACGTCGCCGATGGTATCGAACACGCCCGCGCTGACCGCGGCCGAGTTGAACAAGAAGAGCGTGAACAGCAGCGGCAGGAGATAAATGCGCTCGACGCCGCCGTCCAGCAGCTCGGCGGCGCCGATCTCGTACACCGGAGCGAAGTTCCCGACCGCATTGTAGCCGACGATGAAAAAGCCGATCAGGATCGAGGCGATGACCGGCATCGCCCCCATGTAGAACAGCACGACGTTCGCCGCGAGGCCGCCAAGCAGCAGCGGCGGAATCGCGTACACCAGCAGCAGCAGCACGCCGTCGAGACGCTGGATGAACGAGAGATGCTCGGACCGCACGATGGCGCTCAAGTTCCTGAGCATCGCCCGGTTGTGGCCGCGCGACCACCGGCGCAGCTGCCGGAAGCGCACCGACCACTGGTGCGGCACCTCTTCGTAGCACTCGGCGCGGTTGGCATAGACGACCTTCCAGCCTTGCGCGTACAAGCGCACCGTGAGGTCGGTGTCCTCGGCCAGGGTCTCTTCGTGAAAGCCGCCGATGCGCTCGACGAGCTCACGCCGGAACCCGCCCACGGTTCCGCCGTACTGCGGCAGCAGGTCCAGGTTGAAGCGTGCCTGCTGATCGACCTGGTAGCCGCCGGAGCGTTCCAGCGAGAGCAGGCGCGTGAGCAGGTTGCGGCCGGTGTTGCGCGGGACGACGCGACCCATCACCGCGCCGACTTCGGGATCCGTGAACGCCGCACCGAGCTCGCGCAGCAATCCCGGACCCGGCGTATAGTCGGCGTCGAACACCAGCACGATCGGGTGCTTGGCGATGCGCAGCACGACGTTGAGGCTGTTCTGCTTTCCGCGCGCGCCGCGCAGAACGTAGAGCGGCCGCACGATCGGGTGGCGGTCCGCGTACTCGGCCAAGATCGAGGTGGTCGCGTCCCGCGATTGATCGTCGATGGGGATGATCTCGAGGCGGTCCGGCGGATAGTCCGCGTTCAACAGTGCTTCGAGCGCATCGCGCGCGACCGTCGCTTCGTTGTGCATGGGGACGACGACGGTGATCGCGGGCAACTCGTCGTCGTACAGATCCTGGAACGAGGGGCGCTGCGTCATCGAGAGCCGGCTGATGCTGAACCAGAAGTGACGGACCGCGTACACGCACATGACCGCGATGACGATCACGACGTACGTTTGAAGCACGTGGGCGAAGAGCGACGTGTTCACAACCACACCCAGCCTTGCATCTTCCCTTGCATCCGGCGAGCCAGCGGGACGAGAAACAGCGTGAGGATCCCGATCAGGGGGATCACGTCGAAGAGCGGTCCGAACTGGAGGTAGAGATCCGACATCAGGATCGGCCCGCTATGCGAGAGCAGCGCGACGAAGGTTCCGTAGCGCACCATCGAGAGGACGATCTCGAACGCCAGCGAGCAGACGACGATCTCGACGATGGCCAGGGGGCCGAACGGGAAGAGCGCCGCGAACAGCGCGACTAAGGGCGGGACGATGACCCACGTCGCGATCGCCGTGTGCAGCATCAGCTGCGAGAAGTCGTCCGAGTCGTAGCCCAAATGCCCCGTGAAGTAGAGGTACGTCGCTTCGCCGCCCACGACGAGCGCGTTGAGGATCAGGAAGTAACGCAACGGAGGATAGACCGGACGAGCGATCGCGCACACGACGACGACGAGCGCGCACGCGACGATCCACAGGAGCAGATCGACCCAGCTGTGCGAGGGCATCGAGAAGTGCAGCGTCTGCAAGTCGTAGTGCAGAAACCGGTCGGGCTGCAGTGTCACCGGTACGCCGAAGGCCGTCAGCGCGCGCGCCAACTGCGATGTCGACGCGTTTGCGATGACACCGGCGAAGGCCAGCACCACGGCCGAGCCGAGGGCCGCGCAAATCAGCGCGGTGACGGTCGACCCGCGAGGGCGGACCAGGGTTCGGTAGGAGCGGTGCGGCAGGATCGGGCGATCCGGTGCGCGCGGCGCGTCGGCAATCATGGCAACTTCTTTGCAACAAGCAAACAGGAGCTGGTTCAAACGCCGGTCAGGCTACCAGACTTCCTGCTGCTTCTTACCGAACAAACTGTGCCTTGAAACACAATTTTTATACGATTCGCACCATCGCATACCGTGTCGAGAAGCGCCGCTCACTCGCTCTACGGCACACAGAAGCTCATTACGGCCAGATCGTCGAGCCGATTCGTCGTGGCGAACGCGTCAGGGCCAGGTGTAGTAGCGGGCGCAGCGCGTGTCGCCGCTCACGCACAGCGGGGCGGTGACGATCTTGGTGGCGCCGTCGCCGCCGGTGAGGACGATTGCGTAGGCGTGGTGCGCGTTGCCGATGCGCGCCACGTCGATCTCGCCCAGGCCGCTCTCGGGACTGCCCGCGTCGCGGTACACGAACGTCAGCGGCGGCCGCGCACCGAGCGTCGCCAACGTGGTCAGCGTGATCGCGCGCTCCGCTTCTGATTGGGAGCCGACGCCGCCCACGTACGCGCGCCAGGCCTCGTCGGCGACGCGCAGCCGCGCGGGGTCGGGCGTGGGGGGCGTCGCGAAGTCGCGCTCGAGCACCGGCACCTCGGCGACACCGTTCCAGAACCAGGCCCGCGTCAGTGCTTCGCAGCCGGCGCGCGGGACGCTCGCGTCGGAGGCCAGCAGATCGTTGAGCAGCGCGTACGCGGCCATGAACCGCATCCCGCCGATCGCCGCGTGCACGTCGTGCTCGTCGGCGCGATCGAGCGAGGAGACCGTTCCGTCGTCGGCGATCGCGGCGACGAGCCAGACCGGCGCGTTCGGCGCTCCGCCCGCCAGCAGCACGTGCTCGCCCGCGAAGTCGGGCGCCGCGTGCGCGGTGCGGAACGAGCGCACGACGACGCGCAGCGTCTGCGGATCGTCGACGAGCCCGCGGTGCGCGGGCAGCGCCGTGCGCACGATGCTCAGCACCTCGGCGTCGCTGCGCCCCGGCGGCCGCCGCGCGACCGCGACCTGATACGACCGCGATGCTTGGTCGCGGCCGCTCATCAGGCTGCAGAAGCGCGCGTAGGCCGGCGGCGGCGGCGATGCCGCGCGAGCCGGCGAGACAGCGGTCAGGAGCACGAGCCCGAGGAAAACACCGGTCGAACGCACCTCGCGCGGTTCCGCCTAGCCCGACGCCTTCCCCGCAGCCCCGCCGGCCTGCACGACCAGCGCGTCGGGGACGCGCATCTCGGCGTGCCGGTCCTCCAGGCGCAGCGTGTAGTGGCCCAAGTGCGGCACGCTCACGCACTGCTCGTCCTTCACGTCGGCGGTGCAGGTCAGCCCCGGCGTCTGGTCGGGTCCGGGCGCGTCTTCGACGCCGACGATCGCGTCGAGCCCCGTCCCAACCAGCGTGCACGGCGCCTGCGGATCGGACGGACACTCGATGTGACTCACGGCCGGCGCGCGTACGAAGGTCTCGGGCAGCGTGATCCAGTCGCTGCCGATCTTGCGCGCCGTGTCGACGAGCTGCACCTGTAGGGTGCCGAAGGCACGGTCGTGCAGCGCGTCGGCCGCGTCGAGCACGACGTTGAGCGCGCTGTCCGTCTGACGGCGCACGTCGGCATCGGGCAGCGTCGCCGCTTGCGGACCGTCGGCGCGCTGCGCGTCGCACGGAGCGCCGCTCGCCGGCGCTTGGCGCACGCGCACGGCGGCGCGCTCGGGCAGCGCGCCGCGCGCGGCCAGGACCAGCGGCAAGGGCTGCGTCGAAAAGACCTGCCCGGCGCCGCCCGCGGCGGGCTCGAGCGCCGGCCGTGGCGTCGCGACCATGGTGCTGAAGATCTCGCCGGGTGCGCCGTCGCCGGGCAGCAACTGTGCCGAAACGCTCGCACCCGGCGTCAACCCCGCGATGACGGGCCCGCTGAAGCAGGCGGCTTGCGCGGTCGATCCGTCCGTGCGCACGTACGTCGCGCCGTCGAAGCGCACGCCGGCGATCGTCTGCAAGCGCGTTCCGGTCAGGAACAACGAACGGTCGCCGAGATAGGCTATCGGTTCGCTCGCCGCGTCGACCTGCGCGGGCGGCGGCGCGATCGCGATCGTCGCGTCGTCTTCGAGCGCGACGCGGTGCAGGGGGTCGTCTTCGTACAGGCGCAGCGTCGCCGCGCCGGCGACCGCCGCCGGCGATCCGCGCAGCTCGACGCGCCGGTCGTCGCGCCGTTTGATCGTCAGCGACACCGGTGCGCCGCTGCCTTGCTGCAGCTCGGCCGCGGTGAGGCACGCCGCCGAGCCCGAGCTGGCGAGCAGATCGAGATCGCGGCCCGCGGTCGGCGGCTGGTGCGGCATCGGCGCCACCGTCCACGCCGCGCGCACCGGCAGCGCGATGCGCGCCTCGTCGCTCGTCCCGGTCCGCAGCGATCCGAAGCCGTAGCCGCCGGTCAGCCGCACGTCGTACCCGCCGTCACTCGCGCCGTGCAGCGCGTCGCGCGCCAGGACGGGCGCATCGACCTGGTGCGGATCGAGCGGAACGGCATACGGTGCGCCGCCGTCGGGCGTCACGAGCAACGCCGTGTCGTGCACGTACGGCGAGGTACGATCGACGTGCAGCGGTACGTCGAGCCGCGGCGTTGTCGCGCACACGCCGGTCGAGGCCGCGTCGTCGACGACGGCCGGCGGCAGCTGCGCGGCACCGGGGTCGCCGATGGTGAAGAACAAGACGTCGGAAGCGGCAGCCGGCGGACGCAGCGTCGGCACCTTCATGCCGAGCAGCTCCTGCGGATGCTGCGCGGCCGGGACGCCCGGCGCGCCCATCGCCAGCGTGGTCGGCAGATACTCGTAGTCGTGATGACCGTTCTGTGCGAACAGGTGCCAGACGGTCAGCAACGGGACCAGGAACGCGGCGATCGTCGTCGGTGCGGCGGCGCCGGCGACGCCGCCGAGAAACTGCGCTTCCGTGGGCGCTTCGATGTTCGTCTGGTAGCCGATGCTCTGCACGCTCGACTGCACGCACGCGGTGACCTCGGCCGGCGTCCCGCCGGCGGCGTAGCAGGCCTGCACCACCGCCGGGCTCGCGCCGAGCGAGGTCGCGATGTCGATGACGCGCTGCTGCGATGCGACCGTGTCGATCGCGCCCTGCGAGAGCGAGCCGAGGAAGTCCGCGAACCATTGATACCGTTCGATCGCCGCGTTCGAGGAGACGGCCATGTCCTTGAACTCGGTCGGGTGCGCGTCGACGTAGTCGCGCACACCGTCCATGCCGCGCGTCTTGTCATCCTCGGGCACGATGAAGACGACCGGGATCCCGCGCCGGTCGCCCACGCCGTAGGTGAAGCGCAGGTCGGCGACCGGACGCGACGGCCTCGCCGCGTGCCGGCCGCGCTGGCGCGGCGCGACGAACAGTCGGTCCCACGGACCACTGGTGGGGAAGAGCCAGTGCTGCGGCGCCGCCTCGGTGAGGAAAGCGACGTTCACGTGATAGTTGACCTGCGCCGGCGGCCGGACGAAGTCGACGAAGCGGATGTCGACCTGATCGCCGGGCTCGAGTGCCGGCACTTCGGCCGCGGGCAGGCGCACGCGTCGTCCGTCGATCACGCGCGTGACGGTCGCGTCGATCCGGGCGCCTGCTTGCGGGCCGGCACTGGCGACCGGGAACGCGAGGGCTGCCGACGACGGCAGCGAGCGCACCGTCGTCGTCAGCAGCAGCGTTACCAGCATTGCGGCGATCGAGCTGCGCTTCATCGGGAAGATGCAGTTGCCGTCTCGCGCCGGCCGCGCCTCCCGGCACCGCCGAGCGAAGCGAGAGGGGGTCGGGGACGCGTGCGCGCATGCAGGCCCCACCATGACCCTGTTCCGTTCCGCGCTGCTGCTGGGGCTCGCGTTCGTCCTCACCGCGCAAGCCCCGCAGCCGCCGGCGCACGCCGGCGCCGACGGCGACGTCCTCAAGGCGACGCTGGACAATGGTCTGCGCGTCGTCATCGTGCGCAATCCGCTGGCGCCGGTGGTCTCGACCGACCTGACCTATCTGGTCGGCTCGCGCGACGATCCGCACGGCGTGCCGGGCATGGCCCACGCGCAGGAACACATGATGTTCCGCGGGACCACCGAGCTGAACACCGCGCAGCTGGGCACGATCGCGACCGCGCTCGGCGGCGACTTCAACGCCGAGACGTCGGACACGATCACGCAGTATCAGTTCACGGTGCCGGCAGCCGACCTCGACGCGGTGCTGCGCATCGAGTCCGATCGCATGCACGACGTGCGCGACCTGCAGTCCGAGTGGCAGAACGAACGCGGCGCGATCGAACAAGAGGTGCTGCGCGACGAGACCGAACCGGGCGCCGACTTCTTCACCCAGGCCGAGGCGATCGCCAACGCGGGGACGCCGTACGGCCATCACGGCGTGGGCACCAAAGCCGCGTTCGACAAGCTCACCGGCCCCGAGCTCAAAGCGTTCTACGACCGCTGGTACGCGCCGAACAACGCGGTCCTGGTGGTCGCCGGCGACGTCGATCCGCAGCGCGCGCTGGCGCAGATCCGCGCGCGCTTCGACGACGTGCCGCGCAAACCGGTGCCGGCGCACGCGGTCGCGCACTACGAGCCGATCAAGCGCACCGTGCTGGTGCGCCCGACGACGCTCATCTATCCGTTGGCCACCGTCGGCTACCGTTTCCCGGGGATCAGCAGCCCCGACTTCCTGCCGTCCTTCGTGCTGCAGGGCATCCTCGGTTCGCCGCGCGGACCGATTCGCGCGCTCGCCGACGACGGCACCGCGCTCGAGGCGGAGTGGGACTCCGAGGCCTACACCCCCGACTCGCAGCTGGGGTTCGCGACCGCCGCGCTGCGGCCGGGCGCCGATCCGGCCTTCGTCGCCGGCAAGCTCGAGGCGGTGACGCGCGCATACGCCGAGCACGGCGTCCCGCGCGAGCTGTTCGAGTCGACCAAGCACCAACTGATCGCCGAGCAGGAAGAGAGCCGCAACTCGGTGACCGCGCTGGCCGCCGACTGGGCGACCACCATCGCGCTCGACGGCGAGCCGTCGATCTCGCACGAGCAGCAGTTGATCGCCGCGGTCACCATCGACGAGGTGAACCGCGTCGCGAAGCGCTATCTCGACCCGCGCCATGCGATCGTCGGCGAGCTGACGCCGTCGGCCAGCGCCTCGCAGAGCGCCGCCGCCTCGCCGCCGCAGCAAGGGACGGAAAAGCCGTTGCAAGTGCAATCCGCCGTCACCAGCCTGCCGCCCTGGGGCGAAGCGCTGATCCGCGACGTGCAGGTGCCGGCCAGCCAGCTCGCGCCGACCACGGCGAAGCTCTCGAACGGCATCACGCTGATCGTGCAGCCCGAGACGATCTCCGACTCGGTCTTCCTGTTCGGCTCGATCAAGAACAACCCGGATCTCGAGGAACCGCGGGGACAAGAGGGCATCAGCGGAATCCTCGACGGGATCTTCTCCGAGGGGACGCGCTCGCAGGATCGCATCGCGCAGCAACGCGCGCTCGACGCGGCCGACACGGAGCTGCGCGCGGGGACCAGCTTCGGCTTCGAGACGACGCGCGCGTCCTTCAACCGCGCGGTCGACCTGCTGGCCGAGAACGAGCTGCAGCCGCGCTTCGACGCGAGCACCTTCGCGTACGCGCGGCAACGCGCCGTCGACGAGCTCGAAACCTCGCTCAACAGCGCCAACACGCTGGCGCTGCGGCGCGCGGCGCCGTACTTGTTACCGGTGGGCGACCCCGAGCTGCGCGAAGCGACGCCGCAGGAGCTCGGCGGCCTCACGCTCGACCAAGTCGAACGCTACTACGCGACCGTGATCCGCCCCGACCTGACGACGATCGTCGTGGTCGGCAACGTCTCGCCGGACGCCGTGCGCGCCGCCCTCGAGCACGCCTTCGCCGACTGGCACGCCAGCGGCCCGGCGCCGGCGGTCGACCTGCCGCCGCTGCCGCGCAACGGCCCGGGCCGCGTCGCCGTCGACATCCCGGTCGGGCAGACCGACGCGCGCTATCAGGAGATCGTCCCGGTCGCCCGCGGCGACGCGCAGTCGTACCCGCTGCTGCTCGGCACGGCGATCCTGGGGGGCGGCTCGCTCAGCCCGGCGCAGAGCCGGCTCTTCCGCGACCTGCGTCAAGACGCCGGTCTGGTCTACACCGTCGACGCGCAGCTCTCGCCGCGCCGCGACCGCTATCTGTTCTCGATCGAGTTCGCGAGCTTGCCGAACAACGAGCCGCGCATCTCCTCGCTGATCGACGACGAGATCGGCCGCATGCAGACGCAGCCCGTCGGCGACTTCGAGCTCGCGCTGGCGAAGGCGTCGATCGTGCGGCAAGGCGTCGTCGAAGCGGCCTCGGTCGGCGCGATCGGCGGCCAGCTGCTCGACGAAGGATCGACCGGGTTACCGTTCGATCAGCCGCAGCGCGACGCGCGCGCGTACCTCGACACCGACGCCGCGGCGATCGAGCACGCGTTCGCGACCCAGATCGATCCGAAGGCGTTCGTGCGCATCATCGAAGGCCCGCACGCCTCTTAGGCCGTCGTTCGCTCGCGCGCCGCGAGCAGCAGCGGCGCCGCGAGCGCGACGAAGACCGCGCACGCCTTCCATGCCAAACCGAAGCCGTGCGCGTCGACCAGCGCGCCGAAAGCGATCGGAGCGGCGAAGCCGGCCAAGTAGACGAAGCTCAAACCCACCCCCATCGCGCTGCCGGCCGCGTCGATGCCGCCCAGCTCGGCCAGCACGGTGTTGAACAAGCCGGTGAACCCGATCACCGAGCAGCCCAAACCGGTCGAGATGCCGACGACGGTCAGTACGCTCGGCGGCCCGTCGACCGCCCCCAGCCACCACAGCGAGAGGGCCGCCAGACCGCACGTCAGCAGCAGCGGCACGATCCGGCTGCCGCGGAAGAGCGCGTCGCTGGCGATGCCCCACAGCGGCCGCGCGGCGATCCCGGCGCCTTGCATGATCGCCAGCGAGAGCGCGGCCAACGCGCGCGGCGCGCCGTCGTGCAGCAGCGCGACGACGATGAACGCGACCGCGGTGTACTGCGCGGCCCCGAGGGCGAAGCCCGCGGCGTTGAGCGCCGCGCTGCGCGGCGCGACGACGAAGCGCCACATGCCGCGCAGCAGCTCGCGCGAGCGGCGCACGGTGCCGCGCTCCACGTTCGGCGGGCGATAGCGCCAGGTCGCCAGCACCGCGCTCGCCGCGCACGCCACGCCGCCGACCACGAGCGCCGGACGGTAGCCGCCGTGCAGCGCGACGGCCGGCAGTAACAACGCGCCCAGCGTCCCGCCGATCGGTGCGCCGGCTTGGCGAATCCCCATCGCGAGCGCGCGATTGCGCGTGAACCAGCTCAGCACCGCGCGCCCGCCGGCCGGCGACGAGGCCGCGTAACCGACGCCGAACACGAACAGCGTCCCGACCAGCCACGCTTCGCTGCGCACCAACGCGCCGAGCGCGACCGCGAGCCCCATCAGCAACCCGCTGGTCAACACGACGGCGCGTTCGCCGAAGCGATCGACCAGGATGCCCGATGGTGCGGTGAAGAGGGCCGAGCCGAGATAGATGCCGCCGTAGACGACGCCGAGCCCGGCGTGATCGAGACCGAGGCCTTGCGTGAAGAACGGCGCGAGGCCGCCGAGTCCTTGCTGGTCCAGGGTCGCGCCGGCTTGCGCCAGCGTCATCCATAGGAGCACCGCGACGGCGGGATCGCGTCTCATGCCAAGCGGCCGCGTTCGCGCCCTGCCGGCGATCGCCTCGCGCGAGAGGCGCTCGCGGGTGCGGCCCTCAATATCAGCGAGCCGTGCAGTACGTGTATTCGATGTTTCGGGTCGGCAAGACGGTGCCGCCGAAGCGCGCGATTCTCAAGGACATCTCGCTCAGTTTCTTGCCGGGGGCGAAAATCGGCATCCTGGGGCTCAACGGCGCGGGCAAGTCGACGGTGCTGCGCATCATGGCCGGCGTCGACCAGGAGTTCGACGGCGAAGCGAAGGCCGCGCCGAACCTGACGGTCGGCTACCTTCCGCAAGAGCCGAAGCTCGATCCCGACAAGACGGTGCGCGAGACGGTCGAGGAGGGACTAGGGCCGGTGCTCGAGGCGCGCAAAGCGCTCGACGCCGTGTACGCCGCGTACGGCGAAGCCGACGCCGACTTCGACGCGCTGGCGGGCGAACAAGCGCGTTTGGAAGCGATCATCTTCGCCGCCGGCGACGATCTGGACCAGCAGCTCGAGATCGCGGCCGACGCGCTGCGGCTGCCGCCGTGGGACGCCAAGATCGGCCCGCTCTCGGGCGGCGAGAAGCGCCGCGTCGCGCTGTGCCGGCTGTTGCTCTCCAAGCCCGACATGCTGCTGCTCGACGAGCCGACCAACCATCTCGACGCCGAGAGCGTCGAGTGGCTCGAGCAGTACCTGCAACGCTTCCCGGGCACCGTCGTCGCGGTGACGCACGATCGCTACTTCCTCGACAACGCCGCCGAGTGGATCCTCGAGCTCGACCGCGGCCGCGGCATCCCGTGGAAGGGCAACTACAGCTCGTGGCTCGATCAGAAGCAAGAGCGTCTGGCGCAGGAAGAAGCGGCGGAATCCGCGCGGCAGAAGGCGCTCAAGCGCGAGCTGGAGTGGGTGCGCCAGAACGCCAAGGGCCGGCAGTCGAAGAGCAAGAGCCGCCTGGCGCGCTTCGAGGAGCTCTCCAGCTACGAACACCAGAAGCGCAACGAGACGCAAGAGATCTTCATCCCCGTCGCCGACCGGTTGGGCGACACGGTCATCGAGCTCGACGGCGTGCGCAAAGCCTACGGCGATCGCCTGTTGATGGACGACGTCAGCTTGAGCGTCCCGCCCGGCGCGATCGTCGGCATCATCGGCCCCAACGGCGCCGGCAAATCGACGCTGTTCCGCATGATCGCCGGCAAGGAACAGCCCGACGCCGGCACGATCCGCATCGGTCCGACCGTGAAGCTGGCGATCGTCGATCAGAGTCGTGAGTCGCTCGACGACGAGAAGACCGTCTTCGACGACGTCAGCGGCGGCCGCGACCTCCTGCAGATCGGCCGCTTCGAGATGCCCTCACGCGCGTATCTCGGGCGCTTCAACTTCAAGGGCGGCGACCAGCAGAAGAAAGTCGGGACGCTCTCGGGCGGCGAGCGCGGCCGCTTGCACTTGGCGAAGACGCTGCTGTCGGGTGCCAACGTGCTGCTGCTCGACGAGCCGTCCAACGATCTCGACGTCGAGACGCTGCGCGCGCTCGAAGACGCACTGCAAGAGTTCGCCGGCACCGTGCTGGTGGTCAGCCACGATCGCTGGTTCCTCGACCGCATCGCGACCCACATCCTGGCCTTCGAAGGCGACTCGCAGATCGTGTTCTTCGAGGGCAACTACCAGGAGTACGAAGCCGACAAGCGCGCGCGGCTCGGCGACGAGGCGGCGCGGCCGCACCGCATCCGCTACCGTCCGCTCACGCTGCCCTAGCGCGAAACGCGGTCAGGCCGCCGTCAGCGCCTCGACGAAGGCGAAGCGCGGTTCGCGGACGCCGCCGAAAAAGGCGACCATGTCGTCGACCATCCGCGCGCAGCCGTCCCGCGTCATCGGATAGATCGCGGCCCCGCGCGCCAGGTAGGCGGGCGCGGCGAGCGTGCCGGAGACGGCCTCGGGGGCCGGCTCGCCGACGAAGGTGGCGCTCACCGACCCGGCGTCGTGCTGGGCGATGATCGCGGACTGCCCCGCATACGTCCACTGGACGACGTCGCCTTCGCGGCGCAGGCTCAAGCCGTGCGCGAAGGTCGTCAGGGGGGCGAAAACGTCAGCGAAGAGGCCAGCGGCCTCAAGAGCAGCCATCTCCCGCAGCATAGCGGGGACCGGCGCGGGCGGCACCGGCCACGCGGCCGACGTACCGCCCCGAGCGTTTACCGGTCGGCGAGTAGCCGCCGAGCGATCGTCTCGCTCGCGTCGGCCGGCGCCACGGCCGCGAACGGGATCGCGACCTTGTCACCGTTGTCGAACGACAGCGTCGCCGTCGTCTCGTCGTCGGCCAGGGCGGCCACGACGGTGGAACGACCCTTCACCCACATGGCCGAGTCCCACGAGATCTCCTCGGTCTTCACCGCGGAGCCGAGCCGACCGCGCACCTGGGCGTCGACCGAGTCGATCCATTGATCGAATGTCACATCTATCTCCTGGCGGATTATCCGATTGTCCAACCGCCGCTGCGAGCATACCGCGCGGTCCCGCACGATTGCAAGGGTTTTTTCGGTGAAGAGTTGGCCGAAGGGCCCGCCCGGCGGATGCCGGACGGGTCCCAGGCCTCCCGAAGCGCTCAGCGTGGTGGGTGCTGCTGGCGCTGCGGGGCGGGGGCGGCTCGCGGAGCCGCCGGGCGGGCCGCCGGCATCGCCGGGCGGGCCGGCGCCGCATAGTGCGGGGCGGCGGCGCGCGCCGGAGCCGCGTAGTGCGGGGCGGCCGCACGGGCCGGAGCCGCGTAGTGCGGGGCGGCCGCGCGGGCCGGAGCCGCCGCACGGGGCGCGGCGTAGGTCCGCGCGTAGGTGCGGGCCGGGGCAGTGCGACCGGTGGCCGCGTGGCTCACGCTCACCGGACGAGCGGCGGCACGGGCTGCCGGACGAGCCGCCGTGCGGGTTGCCGGACGAGCCGCCGTGCGCACGCCGGTCCCGCGATGCGCGGCGACCGGACGGGTCGCACCGCGGTTCACCGTGGCCCGGTTCGCCGGGGCATGGTTGGCGATCGCGCGGTTGGCGGTCGCACGGTTGGCGGTCGCCGGACGAGCGGCCCGGCCGGCCGCGACGTGCGTGCCGCGGTTGGTGTTGAAACGACTCCAGGCGGGGTTCGCCGCGCGGTTGGGGGCGGCGCGATTCGCCGTCACCGGTGCGCGATGCGCCGTGCCGCGGTTCGCGGCGCCGCGGTTCGCCGTGGCACGCGCAGCCGTCGGACGCGCGCCCGCCGCCGGACGAGCGGCCATCGGCCGGGCTCCGGTGGCGCGGTTGTTGGCGAGGTGGATCGTCCCCGCGCGGGCCGCCGCGGTGCGCGCCGCGACCGTGCGGGTGCGGAACGAGCTGGCGGCGACGGCGTGCGCCGGTGCGCGGCTGAAGCGCGCCGCCGCGGCGCGCTGCTGCGCGAACGGCGTGCGCGCCGTCGCGACGCGCGGGTCACCCGCATACGTGCCGCGCATCAGCGCCGGACGCGGATCGAGCGAGCGCGCGACCGAAGCGCGCGAGTAGCGCAGGTTCGCGGCGGTCGGGACGAACGGCGTGCGGCCTTGGAAGACGTGCGCGCGCCCGTACATCGACGGACCCACGCGCATCGCGCGGCCGAACCGTCCGCCGTAGAAGTTCCGGCCGCTCACGTACGAACCGTACGCGTAGTTCTGGTACGCGTTGTACGAGTTCACGTAGGTGATGCTGCTGTAGCCACCCGGGCCCCACCACGGATAGTAGGGTTCGTACGGCGCCAGCGGCACCCAGCCGATGTCCAGGCCGAGGTCGAAGTTGGGGTCGCCGAAGTCGAGCGAGACGCCGACGCCGCCGCCGAACCCGACGAACGCGACCAGCGCGGGCTGCCAGGTCGGATAGTCCGGACCCGGACGCGGCGGATACCACGCCCAGCCCCACGGGCTGCGATACCACGAACCATAGTGGTAGGGCGCCCAACCCCACGGATCGGACGACACCCAGGTCCAGCCGTAGCCGTCTTCCCACACCCACTGGCCGTCCTGATACGGCGCCCAGTCCGACGGCTCGTCGGCCGGCACCCACACTTCGCCGTAGGTCGGATCGTCGTACCAGTGACCGTACGGCCCGAGATCGTCGACGCCGACGATGTCCTGATCGACGTACGCATCCGACGCGGCGACGCCCGGCGACTCTTCGTAGCGATCGCGATCGTTGTCGAAGGTGTCGAACGCGTCGTACGCCGGCGCGCCCGCGGTCTGCACCGACGGATCGCCGGCCGGACCATGCGCGAGCAGGGTCTGCCCGGCCGCGATCGTGCGCGTGCCGCCCGGCGTGACCACGTCGGCGGAGCCGTCGCGCGGCGTCACGTGCGTCACGCCGTGCGAATCGACGTTGACGCGCACGCTGCTCGCGCCGTGCGGGCGAATCGAAACCGACGGCGTGTCGATCTGATCCGCCGCGTTGCTGCCCGGCAGCGCGCGCATGTCGACCGTCCCTTGCGCCAGCTGCACTTCGTGATCGTTCGGGCTGACGTTGACCATGCGCATCTGCACGTCACCGCCGAGCCGCATGTCGGAACCGTGGTCGAAGGCGATCTCACCACGCCCGGCGTTGCCCGTCGTCACGTAGTCGCCCGCCTCGACGGGAGCGTTGACGACCGCATTCGTCGGCGAGCTGCTGTCGGCGCGCTGCACGGCGACGCCGCCTTGCGCGTACGAGATACGGGCCACGCCCGGGCCGGCGTCTTGCGCCTGCGCCGCGAGCGGTGTGCCCAGCGGGAGGAGGAGCGCGAGCGCCGCGCTCAGCGGCACCAGCGGTCTCCAGTATGATGGCGTTTCCATATCGGCCTCGTGAAAATATGATGACGGCGCAGAGCGCCTTCGGGTATGGTGCCCAAACGGCTCGTCCACCATGCCTAGCGGCGTCCCAGCTACTTCTAATCGCGGCCTCATCGCGGAGTATGTTGCCGCGTCGTTGCCGTGCCGATGGTCCCTCTACGAACGCCACCCACGGGCACTGCCCGCGGGCCTTTCGTAGTTGCACAGCAGCTTGCCGCACTGAGGGGTCACCATGGTCAAGCTCCGTCTCGCCGTTCTCGGCCTCGCGTTAGCGTTGCCGGGACTTCCTGCACTCGCCGACGAGTTCTCCGGCCCGACTGCCGGCCGACTCGCTCCGGCCGACGAGTATTTCGGTCGAATGAAGATGAGCGTGCTCGGGATCGCCAACACGATCCGCGACGCGGGCAAGCGCCTGGAAGAAGGCAGCTCGCCGAACGACATGCTGCGCGGCCCGCTCTACTTCGCCGTCGACGCGATCCGGGATTGGGAGCACAAGTATCCGTCCGATCACTGGATTCCGCGCGATCTGATGGCGCTGGAAACGGTGTACTTGCGAGCGGGCTCGCAGGAGTCGTACGCGATGGCGCGCCGCACCGCCCACTGGATCGCCGCCGACTATCCCGGCTCGCCCGAGGCGCATCGCGCGCTGGCGGCGGTCGGCGAGGAGCGGCCGTCGTACGGCGTCGCTCGCCGCCCCACGTACGCAGCCGACCGGCCGTCGTACGCGCAGGACGCCGACGACAGTGACGACGACGGCGGTGAGCGCTAAGCGCCGACCAGCGTGAACGCCTGCGCCAGCAAGGCGTAGGACCGCGCGCGCTCGGCGTACGACGGGGCGATGGTCACGATCATCGCTTCGTCGGCACCGTGCGCCGCGACGATCTCCTCGATACGCGCACGGACCCCCGGCGGCGACCCGAGCGCGAGGCGGCGGCGATTCCATCGCACCTCCTCGCGCTCGTCCTCGCTGAACGGATAGGCCTGTGCTTCCTCGCGCGTGGGGACCGGCAAGTCGAGCCCGCGCCGAATGCGCAGCCGCCACAGATCGGTCGTGCGCGCCGCCGCTTCCGCTTCGTCGGCGGTCGGCGCGGCGAGCGCCGCGATCGCGATAAGCAGCCGCGGCTCGGGCCAACGTGCCGACGGTTTGAAGTGCCGGCGATACATGCGCGTCACCGCTTCCGCGTCGCCGGCGATGAAGTGCGCGTACGCGTACGGGATGCCCAGCTCGGCCGCCAGCGCCGCGCCGTAATCCGACGAGCCCAACATCCAGACCTCGGGCGAGCTCGTGCCGGTCGGCTGCGCGCGCAGCATGGCGAAGTCGTGCTCGTCGGGCAAGTTGCCCTCCAGGAAGCCCATCACGTCGAGCACCTGACGCGGGAACATGCGCACGTCGTGGGTCGCCAGCGCGCCGTTGACGCGGCGCGAGCCGCCGGGCGCCCGTCCGATGCCCAGATCGATCCGCCCCGGCGCGAGCGCTTCGAGCATGCGGAACTGCTCGGCGACTTTGAGCGCCGCGTAGTGCGGGAGCAGCACCCCGCCGCTGCCGATGCGCATGCGCGTCGTCTCCGCCGTCAGGCGGCCCAGCAGCACTTCCGGCGCCGCGTCGGCGAGCCCGCGCGTCGCGTGGTGCTCAGCCAGCCAGTACCGATGGTAGCCGAGCGACTCGGCGTCGCGCGCCAGCGCGATCGTCGCGTCGACGGCCTCGCGTGCGGCGGCCGCGCCGACGATCGGCGACTGGTCGAGGATTCCCAGCGGCACGCTCATTCGCGTTTCATCGATTCTTCATCCGCGCCGAGGACGCTCGTGTCGACGAACGTGGCGACGCGGGTCAGGACCTTCTCCGCCGCGTCGCGATGGGGGCTGTGCCCGGCGCCGGGAATCACCAACGCTTGCGTGAGGGGAACGCGGGCCGCGATGCTCTCGACCTGGGCCAGCGTCCCATACTCGTCGGCCTCGCCTTGCACGATCAGCACCGGGCAGGTGATGCGCGCGGCGTCGGCCTCGATGTTCCAACCGCGAAAGCGCGGGTCGAGCCACGCGTCGTTCCAGCCGCGGAACGCGTCCTCGACGTGCGTGTGGTAACGGCTCAGCCGTGCGCGCAGGTCACCCCGCTCCCACGCCGCGCGCGCCGCCGCGATGCTGCGCAGGCTGATCTCCTCGACGAAGACGTGCGGTGCTTCGAGCACCAAGCCGCTGACCCGGTCGGGAAACGCCCCCGCGTAGACGATCGCGATCGAGGCGCCGTCGCTGTGGCCGAACAGGATCGGCCGCTCGACCGCGAGCGCGTCGAGCAGGCTCGGCAGCACCTCGGTGGCCTCGCGCTGCATGTAGTCCGGCTCGCGCGGACCGGCCAGCGGATCGGACGCGCCGTAGCCGCGACGCGAGTAGGCGACGACGGCGCAGCGCGTGCGCGCCGCCAGCTGCTGCGGGAAGTCGCGCCACAGCGCGACCGAGCCGAGCCCTTCGTGCAGCAGCACGATCGTCGGACGCGCGGGATCGCCGGGCAGCCGCAGCGTCTCGAGCCGCGCGTCGCCGACGACGACCCTCACGCCTGTTCGCGCGCGCGAAGCACGTGCCGCTGGATCTTTCCGGTCGCCGTCTTGGGCAGCTCGTCGACGAACGCGATCCAGCGCGGATACTTGTACGGCGCCAACCGGTCCTTGACGTGCAGCTTGAGCGCCTCGATCAGCGCGGCGTCGCCGACCGCGCCCGGCTTGAGCACGACGAACGCCTTCGGTTTGACCAGGTCCTGTTCGTCGGCGACGCCGATCACCGCCGCCTCGAGCACCTGCTCGTGCGCGATCAGCGCCGATTCGACCTCCGCCGGCGAGACCCAGATGCCGCCGACCTTGAGCATGTCGTCGACCCGCCCGCAGTAGACGTAGCAGCCGTCCTCGTCCTGTCGGTACTTGTCGCCGGTTCGCGTCCACTCGCCGGCGAACGTGCGGCGCGACTTCTCGCGATTGTTCCAATAGTACGCGGCCGCGGTGGGACCGCAGATCTCCAGCTCGCCGAGCTCGCCGGGCGCGACGTCCTGTCCGTTCTCGTCGACGATGCGCGCGCGATAACCCGGAACCGTGATGCCGGTCGTGCCGTACTTCACCGCGCCGGGGCGGTTGGAGATGAAGATGTGCAGCATCTCGGTCGAACCGATCCCGTCGACGATGTCGACGCCGAAGCGCGCCGTCCAGCTGCGCCCGATCTCTTCGGGCAGCGGCTCGCCGGCCGAGGTGCAGACGCGCAGCGCCAGCTCCTCGCGCAGCGGCAGATCCGGGTGGACCAGCAGCGAGCCGAACAGGGTCGGCACGCCGCAGAAGATCGTCGGCTGTCCGCGCCGCAACACGCCGCTGACGGCGTCGGGCGTCGGTCGTCCCGAGAACAGCACCGCGGTCGCGCCGACCGAGAGCGGAAACGTCAGCGCGTTGCCCAGACCGTAGGCGAAGAACAGCTTGGCCGCGGAGTACACGACGTCGTCCTCGCGCATGCCGAGCACGCCTTGCGCGAACAGCTGCGCGGTCCCCATCAAGCTCGTCTGCACGTGTACGGTGCCTTTCGGCTTGCCGGTCGAGCCCGACGAGTAGAGCCAGAAGCACGCGTCGTCGGCGCGCGTCGGCGCCGCCGCGCTCAGCGGTTCGGCGAGATCGACGATCGCGCTCAAGCGCGGCAGCGTCGCGTCGTCGGCGTGCGCGGCGGGATCGGAGAGCACGATCGTGCCGTGCCAGTTCGCCTGGTGCGCCGCGTCCATGAACGGCGCGAGCAGCTCGGCCGACACGATCGCCGCCTTGGCGCGGCTGTCGGCCAGGATGTAGGCGTAGTCGTCGGCCTTGAACAGCGTGTTGACCGGGATCGGCACGATGCCGGCCCGGATCGCGCCCAGGAACGCGGTGGGGAAGTCGATCGTGTCGAGCAGGCAGAGCACGACGCGCTGTTCGATCTCCAGGCCCAGCCCGAGCAGCGCGCCGGCGCAGCGCTCGACGCGCGCCGCCAGCGCACCGTACGTGATCGACGCGTACTCGTCGACGAAGGCCACCTTGTCAAGGCGTCCGGCGTGATGGCCGAGCAGGTCGGCGGCGGCGTTGTACGTCGGCGGCGCGAGCGCCGCGGGAGCGGGAACCGGCGACTCCGGTGCGATCATGACGGACCTCCGCGCGGTGCGGTCAGAGCGTGTACGGGTTGACGGCCTGCGCCGCCAGCTGCTCGAGGACCGGCAGCGGGCCTTGCACCGCGGTGCGCTGGTGGTAGAACCACAGCCCGCGCAACCCGCCCAGCTCTTCGCCGCCGCCGGCACGACCGGGACCGCCGTGCTGACAGGAGGGCATCACGATGCCGTGGCCGGTCTGCGCGTCGCCGATCGCGGTGTCGACCAGCAGCACGCGCCCGTGCGAGGCCCCGATCGCGAGCGCCGACTGCGCGAGGAACGCGGCGTCGTCGCTGAAGACCGAGACGACCAGCGAGCCACCGCCGCGCCGCGCCAGCGCGTACGCCTCGTCGGGCGTCGTGTAGGTGAGCACGCTGGCGACCGGCGCGAAGACCTCGAGATCGTGCACGATCGCCGCGTCGCCGCCGGCGACGATCAGCGTCGGCGCGACGAACGCTTCGCCGGCCGGGACGTTCGGGTGCGTGTACGCGATCGACGCGCCCGGTGCGGCGGCCAGCTGCGCGATCCCCTCGCGCGCGCGCCGCGCTTCGCCGGCGGAGACGAGCGGGCCGAGCGTGACGCCGTCGGTCGCGGGATCGCCGACGACCACCGCGTCGAGTGCGCGCGCCAACGCGCGCAGCACCGCGTCGCGCCGCGCCGCCGGCACGATCGCGCGGCGGATCGCGGTGCACTTCTGGCCGGCCTTGGTGCTCATCTCGCGCACGATCTCGCGCACGTACAGCTCGAACACCGGCGTCCCTTCGCGCGCGTCGGGGCCGAGCAGCGTCGCGTTGAGGCTATCGGCTTCGACGTTGACGCGCACGCCCGCGCCGCGCACCTGCGGGTGCGAGCGAATGCGCTCGCCGGTCTCGGCCGAACCCGTGAACGCGATCGCGTCGCCGAACCGCACGTGATCGAGCAGATCGCCGACGCTGCCGACCAGCAGCGAGAGCGCGCCGTTCGGCAGCACGCCCGCGTCGATCACCGCGCGCACCATCTCGACCGACAGCCAGGCCGTCGCCGTCGCCGGCTTCGCCACCACCGGAATGCCGCTGAGCAGCGCGACGGCGGCCTTCTCCCACAAGCCCCACGAGGGGAAGTTGTAGGCGTTGATGTGGATGGCGGCGCCGTCGATCGGCACGCCTAGGTGCAGCGCTTGGAAGTTCGGGTCGCGCGCCAGCCGCGCCGGCGCGCCGTCGCTGAGCACCTTCGCCTCGCCCAGCGACGCGCCGAGCTTCGCGTAGTACTTCAGCGTGCCGATGCCGCCGTCGACGTCGATGCCCGCGTCGGCCTTGGTGTTGCCCGAGTTGCGGCGCGCGATCGCGTACCAGTCGTCGCGACGGGCCTGCAGCGCGTCCGCGACGGCGCCCAGCAGCGCGGCGCGCTGCGCGTAGGTCAGCGCGCCCAGCGCCGGCCGTCCGACGTCCCGGGCGTAGCGCAGCGCCGCACCGAGGTCGAGCCCGCTCGACGACGCGAGCGCGACGACCTCACCGGTGACCGGGTCGACCAGCTCCGCTCCCGCGTCCGAACCGCGCACCCACCGACCGGCGAGATAGCTCTCGAGAACGACGGGCTCGGTGGCGACCATGGGCAACCTTCTTTCGGTGCGAGGGCGGTCCGATGCGCTGGACGGCGCACCGCACGAAGCATTATACCGGCTATTATATACTTGACGCAAACAGCCAAAGCCGTTAGAATGGGGACATGGGACTGCCGGTTCCGTCCACCCTCCTAGAAGCCGTTCGCGCCTTTGCCGATCCGCAGGTCGCGCACGACTTTTTTGTCGCGATCCGGTGGCCCAATGGGATGGCCTGCCCGCGGCCGGGCTGCGGATCGGCCGACGTAGCTCCGATCAAGGGGCGCAACGCCTGGCGGTGCCGCGAGTGCGACCGACAGTTTACCGCCAAGGTCGGAACGATCTTTGAAGACTCTCCGATTGGCTTCGACAAGTGGCTCCCGGCCATGTGGCTGCTCTCAGCGGATCGCAACGGCGTCTCTTCTTGCGAGGTTGCTCGGTCCCTCGGCGTCACGCAGAAGACCGCGTGGTTCATGTTGCACCGTCTTCGCCTCGCCATGCAGACCGAGACGTTCGAGAGGCTGACCGGCGAAGTCGAGGCCGACGAGACGTACGTCGGCGGCAAAACGCGGCGCGGCGTTCCGAAGGCCGTTCGCATCGGCAAAGCCGGTAAGAAGGCGAAGCAGGACGCGAAGACCGTCGTCATGGGAAGGCGCG
Source organism: Candidatus Sulfotelmatobacter sp. (assembly GCA_035504415.1). Classification (NCBI taxonomy): domain Bacteria; kingdom Pseudomonadati; phylum Acidobacteriota; class Terriglobia; order Terriglobales; family Candidatus Korobacteraceae; genus Candidatus Sulfotelmatobacter; species Candidatus Sulfotelmatobacter sp. Next base: position 506,756 of record DATJRY010000011.1, read on the forward strand.
AGCGCGGAGGTCGCGTCCGCGCGATGGCGGTCAAAGACAACCGCAGGACGACGCTACTGCCTATGCTGTTTCCGCACCTCGAACGCGGTGCGGTGCTCTACACCGATGCGCTGAAGTCCTACGCCGACGCGCGGGAAGCGTACGTCCACCAAGTCATCGACCACAGCGTGGCGTACGTCGAAGGTCGCGTTCACACGAACAACATCGAAAACTTCTGGAGCGTGCTGAAGCGCACGCTCGGCGGCACTTCGTCGCGCCTCGGCCGTTCCACCTCGACGCGTACCTTTGACGAGCAAGTCTTCAGGTTTAAATGAGGCGAGAATACCGACGGCCCGCGTTTTACCAAGGCGCTCAAAGGTGTGGACAGGCGCCGCCTCACATGGAAGGTTCTGATTTCAAGAAATGCGTGACTGAGACGTCGTGCGCGATTGTGTGCCGACCGGGTTCGGCAGGCTAGGGGTCGTCGTCGGTAAATGGCATTTCTAGCTGTTCTGCTTCGTGTTCGAGGTATTCGTCGGGTGGAACAGCCTCGATGGCTAGCAAGTGCCCTTTACCGTCGCCCTCGAATCGAAGGAATGTGCGCGTCGGCGGGATCACGTGCCCGTCTATGACCCGCGATTCAAGGCGAACGACGAGGACGTTCGTGTCCGGTATAACCGGGATTCTCACCTGCTGGCGCTCGGCCCGCTCAAGTAGCAATTCGATAGCGTGCAGGTGATCATCCATCACCCGCTGGTCAGGACACAGCTTAGCGCAGTCTGCCTCGAATGTTTCTTCGAAGACTAGGCTGGGGAAGCGTTGCTGCTCCACCCGCGCTCTTTTGCTAGTTCGATGCCACGCCGGATATCGCTAGGCTTGGCGACGTCGCCGTCGATGTCAAACAGCGCGGTATAGTACGGGATTTCCTCACCGTAATCCGCCAGACGCCAGCCGAGAAGCTTGTGTGTCATATCGCGCGTTTGGCCAGCCGACATGTCACGAAGCGCGTCGATGATCTGATCTACGAATTCGACTTCCTCAACTCGATAAAGCCCGTCAAGCTGCGCTTCGCGCTTCGGTACTAGGCGCTTCTGCGCGCGGAAGGGCAACCGCCGAATATCAATGGTCGCGGCCTCATCGCGAACAAGGGAGACCTGAGCCGGAAGCAGCGTGCGGGGCGCGGGCCCATGATCTAGCTTCGTGTACTCGGCCCCCGTGAGGGACTTTCCCGTGCGGAGGTACCACAGCGCGTCCGCATAGTACAGAATCTTGTTTAGCTTGGTCGCGCCAAACGTCGGGTTATCGCGCTCTTTCGTCGCGATATGCAGCATCATCTCGCGCAGCTTCGCGTACTTGTGCGCTTTCGTCGGTTGCGTGGGCATTTTGAGTAGTCACCTCCTTTCGCTTGCTTAATCTCTAAGGCCAGCGAACGTCGCCTCGTGGTTCTTTAAGTCCTCCTAATTAGCTAAAGAACACGTGTGTATAACGTTGTCAAGCCCCCTTAAAGTTGCGAATCGTTCGCAAATAAGGCCTGTGGCGCCTGGATGTCTCAGACGGCTGGCTTCTTCGGCTTGGGGCCGCGCCTGACGCGAGGCTCTACCTTGCGGCGGGCTTCCAGGATGTCCACCTCGGGCTTCGTGACTCCCGCGATCGCCGAGACGAACCGCTCAAAAAGGCTTCGTGGCGGTTTCTCCGAGGGCTTATTCATCGTTGTCCCCCAGAATAGCACGGCCGGTACGCGAAGTTGTTGCCGAAATGTTTCCGGGCGCCTGGGCGTCTGGTTTCACATCGCGCCCGGCTTGAAGTAGCGACCAAGCGAGCCAACGGCGCCGCCGGGATTCCCGGCGGCGCCGTTCTGCCGATGGCAGCGGGAATCCTCCCGGTAGTACCGGAATACTGCTATCATGAAGCTGCTATGGACCCGGTTTTGAGAGCGCCGCCATGTCTGCTGGCGCCGCTCTCCTCGCCCCCTCCGACCCTCGGGACGTGGACAGCGTCCTGCTTCGCGTCCCCGCGGGTCTTCGCCGACGGATCGTCGAGAAGGCTAAGGAACACGGCCTTAGCCAGAACGGCTTCATTACCGCGTCGATGCTTTACTCGGCAGTCGTCTTTGGTGAACTGCCAAGCGTCGGCGTACCAACGAACGCTGTTACACTCTTCAAAGAGATGAGCCGAGCAGTCGCTGAGAATGACGCCGTCCTGCATACGATAGACGAGCGCGATTGGGTCGATGTGCGACCCATCATCGAGCTGTTTGCCGAGAGCACCCTCGTCGCGGGTGTCAAAGCGCGTCGCGATCCCGGCTCGAACCGGATCGCGTTCACGTTTCATTTCACGAAGACCGGTGCGGCGGCATGGGAGGTCTTCGGGCCTATGTTCAAAGGGGCGGCCGACGCGCTCGACCGATTGCGCGCCTTCCCAGCGGCATAGCGAAGAAGGAAAGCGCGCGACCGCTATCAAACCGTGAAATCCGGCGAGAAGTTGGTGGCGGTAGCTCAGTGGTAGAGCGAGGGCCCAGTAAGCCCGAGGCCGGGGGTTCGATTCCCCTCCGTCACCCCTCGCCGGCGATGTACCGATATCGCGCAGCGATATATGGCCGACCTCACTACCAAGTCTCAGCTCGCGCGACTATCCTAACCATTACTGGGCCCTCGCTCTACCACGGTAGACCGAAAGCAACAGGCGCCTCCACGATTGGAGGCGCCTGTTGCTTTTTCCAGCGGATACTAAAGACCGGAAGGCCGCCCTGTCACCACGCCAGCGTACCGCCCGACATCTATTGCGTCAAGTATATAATAGCGATTATACTGCATGCGAGAGCGATCGCAAGCGTGATAGTGCATTCCGACGATGAGGGCGCGTTCCTCGCCCGCCTCGGCGAGCGGGTGCGGGAGCTGCGTGCCCGGCGCGGGATGACGCGGAAGATCCTGGCCAAAGATTCCGGGGTCTCGGAACGCTACCTGGCCCAGCTCGAAACCGGCCAGGGCAACGCCTCGCTCCTTACGGTACGCCAAGTGGCGCGCGCGCTCGACGTCCCCGTCGAGGCACTGCTTGGCGACGACGGCGACCCGCCCGAGCTGCGCGCCGCGATCGCCGTGCTGCGCGGGCTGCGGCCGGACCACCGCGGCGAGGCGCGCGAGCTGCTCGAGCGCACCTTCGCCAAGGTCGACCCGGCGTCGCGCGACGGCCGCATCGCGCTCATCGGCCTGCGCGGCGCCGGCAAGACGACGCTCGGCACGGCGCTGGCAGCGCAGCTCGGCGTGCCGTTCATCGAGCTCGACCGTGAGATCGAGCGCACCGCCGGCGTGCCGCTCTCGACGATCTTCGACCTCTACGGCCAGGCCGGGTTCCGGCGCCTCGAGCGCACGTGCCTGGATCGCGTGCTGGCGGAGCACCCCCGGTTCGTCCTAGCGACCGGCGGAAGTCTGGTCTCCGAGCCGGCGACGTTCGAGCACCTGTTGGCGACGTGCCGCACGATCTGGCTGCACGCCTCGCCGGCGGAGCACATGGAGCGCGTCGTGGCGCAGGGCGACATGCGCCCGATGGCCGGCAATCGCGAGTCGATGGCCGACCTGCAGCGCATCCTCGCCGGCCGCGAAGCGCTCTACCGCCGCGCCGACGCCGACGTCGACACCAGCCACCGCCCGATCGAAGAGAGCCTATCGGACTTGATCGCCACAGGCACGACGCAGTGAAAACTGCGGGATGAAGTCGGTTTGACGAGGAACCACGAGCTCTAATGGAGCGGTCGTACGCGGTCGTGCTTGAACCGGAGGCGGAAGGAGGCTATTCCGTTCACATTCCTGCGTTTCGCGGTGCGCATACTCAGGGCGAGACTGTGGACGAATGCCTCGCGAATGCTCGCGATGTTATCGAAGCGTATGTCGACGTGCTTACAGAACGCGGCGAACCGATTCCGCCGTCCGACGTGGCAGCCACAATTGCCGTCAACGTACCTTCATCTGCTGCCTGACTAAGGGAACTGTTCTTATAAAAGTTCGCGCAATTGTTCAACAGTGAGGCCGCTATCCTCTAACAGCGCGGCAAGCGTACCACGTTTTATCGTAACTCCCTTGTGCACATGAACCGATACCATGCGGCCGCCCTCGGGATGCCGCATGATATGTGCGCTGCCGCGAACGCGCACAATGAGAAATCCCGCACGTTTCAAGGCGCGCACGAAACGCTGCCCGTCCAGGGCCGGAAGCTTTTCACTCATCGGACAGCCATCGATAGTTCCGCATTAGTATCTCGTAGAAGATTCACGACTCCATCACCGACCTCGCAAGCGCCGAATGACGAATTGCACCGATTCGTGAACGGCGCGTGACGAGAGGTGCCCAAGGATCTTTGGCTCGTGAGGATCTGGCGCTCCACTATATGCGAAGTGCACAACTCCAGCCGAATTGGCTATCGAGACCGTTCGTCCATTCGCGGCAAGAAGCAGAGGCTCGCGTAAAGGATGCTCGACGTAGAGATTTTCTATCGCGGCGCGCACGCGTGAAGTCACTCTGTCGGCGAAATCATCGAAGCTGATCGGGGCGACCGGCGATAGGTCAACGCCGAGTTCGAACAGCTTGGCCGCGACGGCCGCCGCAGACGCATCGGGTAAGTCTGAGCGTAGGAAGACCCACTCTTCTGGTGCCGGACTTCCAGGCAAAGACTGCGCTGGCCAGAGACGCACGGGGAACGGATCGCTTTCTTCTTCGTGACCGTTCGTGCGGTTCAGTAGCATTACGAGAATGAAGCCGCCGTATTGCCGCGGTGCGTGAGGATTGCTAATCGAATCCTCTCGGCCCATCTCTTCTCCGAGGAGATACCAAAAAGCCGCCATCCATCCAGCACGAGATGCAGCCCTGCGCGCGAGGCGATGCCGCTGAATGAGACCTGCTGCTCATGTTCGGGAAGTGCAAGAAGCCGTTGGAGAGCCAGCTCCGTAATCGATGAAACGGTCGCGCCGTCAATCCGCCTAGCATGCTGCCCGAGCCGGTGCGCGAGTGGATCTGCTATGCTGACGGAGATCTTCACACTGACGGCTTTGCATAATGCTACTCGATGATCTACCGGTAGGAACACAAGGAACTCACGCTTGCTTGCCTAGCGAACACGGCCCTCAAAGCACATGTGCATGCGAGGCGGCTATCGACCAACCCCCGGCTGAAACTCGCCGTCAAGGGGTCGCGCTTTTGCGCCCATCGAGCTGGCGTCGACCCAGTCGCCGCTCCCGATCAGCGTCATGCCCTCGATCGTTCGTGTGTACAGGTACACCCACGCGCGGACTGGCGACCCGGCCACCGGGTGGACAACAATACGGCAACGTTCGTACATCGAGCGGGCCGCATCGCTCGGATGGCAGTCCTCGTAGACGTCGAGTTGCCTCAAGACTTCCTTCGCCTTTGCCCCGCTCTCGGAAATCTCGAACAGTTCACCGACTACTCGATCCGTGCTGTTCGCCGACGGCACTAGGCCCGGGTAGGCGTCGGGCCCGTCGTGGACGAGATACAGCCGGCCGGGGATGAGACAGGGGCCGCGGCTTTGCAGCCGGGCCAGCACGGCGGGGCTGACGCCGTTGGACTGGCCGGTCCGCAGGGTGCCGTAGGCGGCAAGGTACACGGGCACGCTGGCCCGTTCGCCGGCTGTGGCCGCCCGGCAGCTATCGACGACCCTGCAGCATACTACTTGCGTCGGTGGTTACCATGCAGTATACTGCAGGACACACCCGATCGACCGAGAGGATCGCCATGGTTACCCTGGCAGTGCCGGCCGACGCCGGACCCGTCGACTTCGAGACCTCGCCGCAGAGCTATCGGCACTGGAAGCTCTCCGTCGACGGCAGGGTGGCGACGCTGGCGCTCGACGTCGACGAAGACGCCGGGCTGCGGCCGGGCTACAAGCTCAAGCTGAACTCGTACGACCTCGGCGTGGACGTCGAGCTGCGCGACGCGCTCGATCGGATTCGCTTCGAGCACCCCGCGGTCGCGACCGTCGTGCTGACCAGCGCCAAGGACCGCAGCTTCTGCGCCGGCGCGAACATCTACATGCTGGGCACGTCCTCGCACGCCTGGAAAGTGAACTTCTGCAAGTTCACCAACGAGACGCGCAACGGCATGGAGGACTCCAGCCGGTACGACGGGCTCTCGTTCGTCGCGGCGGTCAACGGCGCGTGCGCGGGCGGTGGCTACGAGATCGCGCTGGCGTGCGACGAGATCCTGATGATCGACGACCGCTCGACGACGGTCAGCTTGCCGGAGGTGCCGCTGCTGGGCGTGCTGCCCGGCACCGGCGGCTTGACGCGCCTGACCGACAAACGCAAGGTGCGCCGCGACCTGGCCGACGTGTTCTGCACCAACGCCGACGGCGTGCGCGCGCAGCGCGCGCTGGAGTGGAACCTGGTCGACGCGATCGCGAGCCCGTCGGACTTCGCCGCGCTGGTCGCGCAGCGCGCGCACGCCCGCGCCGCGGCGTCGCCGCGGCCGAGCGACGCGCGCGGCATCACGCTGCACCCGTTGCGCAAGCTGGTCGACGGGAACGGCCTGCGCTACCGTCACGTCGAGGTCGCGTTCGACCGCGCCGCACGCACGGCGACGCTGCTGCTGCGCGCGCCGCAGGACCCGCTGCCGGTCGACGTCGCGGGGATCGAAGCGGCCGGCGACACCTGGTGGCCGCTGGCGCTGGCACGCGAGCTGGACGACGCGCTGCTGTGGCTGCGCACCAACGAGCTGGAACTGGGTCTGCTGGTGCTGCGCACCGAGGGCGACCTCGACGCCGTGCTCGCGGCCGGCCACCAGCTCGAGGCGTTCGGCGAGCACTGGCTGGTGCGCGAGACGATCGGGCTCTTGCGGCGCACCCTGGCGCGCTTGGACGTCAGCTCGCGCAGCCTGTACGCGCTGATCGACGCGGGCTCGTGTTTCGGCGGCCTCTTCTTCGAGCTGGCGCTGGCGGCGGACCGCGCGTACATGCTCGACGCGGCCGACGGCGAGGGGCCGGTCATCGTGCTCGACGCGTGCAACGAGGGAATGTTCCCGATGGTCAACGATCGCTCGCGCCTGCAGACCCGCTTTCTGGGCGCGCCCGAGAAGCCCAACGAGCTGCTGAGCGCGCGCGGCTTCGTCTACACCGCGAGCGACGCGCTCGACGCCGGCCTGGTGACGTTCGCGCCCGACGAGCTGGACTGGCCCGACGAGATTCGCCTCGCGATCGAAGAGCGCGCGGCGCTCTCGCCCGACGCGCTCACGGGGATGGAAGCCTCGCTGCGCTTCGGCGGCGAGGAGACGCTGGACACCAAGATCTTCGGCCGGCTCTCGGCCTGGCAGAACTGGGTCTTCATCCGGCCCAACGCGACCGGCGAGCAGGGCGCGCTCACGCTCTTCGGCACCGGCACCAAACCGCACTTTGACCGGAACCGCGTGTGATGACGAACATCGACTATCAAGACCGCATCCCCAACAACGTCGACCTGGGCGCGAATCGCACGCTGCAGCGCGCGCTCGAACAGTGGCAGCCGGCCTTCCTCCGGTGGTGGAACGAGCTCGGTCCGACCGACTTCCAGGCCTCCGACGTCTACCTGCGCACCGCGATCTCGGTCGACACGAAGGGCTGGGCGCACTACGACTACGTGCGCATGCCCGACTACCGCTGGGGCATCTTCTTGGCCGAGCCCGACGCGAATCGCACCATCGGCTTCGGCGACGACATGGGCAAGCCGGTCTGGCAGCAGGTCCCCGGCGAACACCGCTCGACGCTGCGCCGCCTGATCGTCACCCAAGGCGACACGGAGCCGGCGTCGGTCGAGCAGCAGCGGCAGCTCGGGCACTCCGCGCCCTCGCTCTACGACCTGCGCAACCTGTTCCAGGTCAACGTCGAGGAAGGCCGTCACCTGTGGGCGATGGTCTACCTGCTGCACGCGTACTTCGGGCGCGACGGCCGCGAGGAGGCGGAAGCGCTGCTGCAGCGCCACTCCGGCGCGGCCGACAACCCGCGCATCCTCTCGACCTTCAACGAGCCGATCAGCGACTGGCTCTCGTTCTTCATGTTCACTTTCTTCACCGACCGTGACGGGAAGTTCCAGCTCAAGTCGTTCGCCGAATCGTCGTTCGACCCGCTGGCGCGCACCTGCCGCTTCATGCTGACCGAAGAAGCGCACCACATGTTCGTCGGCGACACCGGCATCTCGCGTGTCACCCGCCGCACGCTCGAAGTGATGGACGAGCTGGGCACCGACGATCCCCTCGCCATCCGCAACGCCGGCGCGATCGATCTGCCGACCATCCAGCGCTACTTGAACTTCTGGTTCTCCTCGTCGCTCGATCTGTTCGGCGCCGACACCAGCTCGAACGCGGCGGCCTACTTCGCCAACGGCCTCAAAGGCCGTCCCGACGAGAAGAGGTACGTCGATCACGTCGAGCGCGAGACGATCTACGACCTCGAGGTCCCCGACGGCAAGGGCGGCGCGCGGATCGAGCGCATCCCCCTGCGCAACGCGATGAACGAGTTCGTACGCGTCTCGTACGTCGAGGACTGCGAGAAGGGGCTCGCGCGCTGGAACCGCTTGATCGACGCCGCCGGTCACGGGTTCCGCTTCCGGCTGCCCAGCGTGCGCTTTCGGCGCACCGTCGGCAGCTGGGCCAACGTCCCGACCGATCCCGACGGCACGCCGATCGCGCAGTCGGCGTACGACGCACAGCTCGCGAGCTGGCTGCCCGGCGCCGCGGATCGCGCCTTCATCACGAGCTTGATGCACGGCGTCTTCGAGCCCGGCAAGATGGCCGGTTGGATCGCGCCACCCGAGAAGGGCATCAAAGACCGCCCCGTCGACTACGAGTACGTGCGACTGGCCTGACGCCGCCGGCCTGCCCGCACCGAGCGGAGTGATCGGCGCGCGCACAGCGAAGGGCGGGGGCGTGGCGCTCGATCCTTCGCTCCTGCTGTTCGTGCCCGGCGACCGACCGGACCGGTACGTCAAAGCGCTCGACGCGGTCGGCGCCAGCGGGGGGATCCTCGACCTCGAGGATGCCGTCGCGCCGGACCGCAAGGCGTTCGCGCGCGATCAGGTCCACGCGTTCCTCGACGCGCACGAGGACGTACGCCGCGTCGCGGTGCGCATCAATCCGCCCGACGGTGCCGACGGGCGCGGCGACCTCGCGATGCTCGCGTCGGCGCGCCGCCCGGCCGCGGTCGTGGTGCCGAAGGTCGCCGATCCGGGCGATCTCGCGCACGTGACGGCGGCGATCGGCGAGGTGCCGCAGATCGCGCTGATCGAGACCGCCGAAGGGATCGTGCACTGCGAGCGCATCGCGGCCGCGCCGAACGTCCTGGCGTTGGCCTTCGGTCCTTACGATCTCTCCGCCGCGCTGGGCAGCGAGCCCGACTTCGACGTCATGCTGCCGCATCGCGCCCGGCTGCTGGTCGCGGCGCGTGCCGCCGGGCGCTGGGCGATCGACGGCCCCTCGCGCGAGTACGGCGATCCCGAGATTCCACGCCGCGACGCGGCCGCGGCGCGGCGCATGGGCTACGACGGCAAGCTGCTCATCCACCCCGCGCAGCTAGGACCGGTGCGCGCCGCGTTCGCGCCCAGCGACGACGAGATCGCGTACGCGCTGCGGATCGTCGACGCCGCCGCGCGCAGCTCGCCGGCCGTGCTCGACGGGACGATGATCGACGCGCCGATCATCACCTCCGCCGAGCGCGTGCTGCGCCGCGCCGGCGTCAGTCCTTCGCCGGCGTCGTCGTGAAGTAGAGCTGCACCTTGACCCCGGAGGTGCCGCTCCCGGCCGTCGTGTACGGGTTGGAGGCGGTCCACGGGCCGCCGTTGACGTCGCCGCTGCACGACGCGTTCTTCGTCTGGCAGGTGAAGTTCAGCGTCTTCTTGCCGCCCTGGATCGGAACCTGATCGTTGTTGGTCGTCCCGAACTCGTTCCAGAGCGTATAGCTGAACGGAATCTGGCTCGTGCTGGTGGGGACGAGCATGAGCTGCAGCCACGGCACGCTGGTGCGCGGCAGGTGGTACTGCGAAGCGTCACGGTACCAGTGCTTGAGGCCGGCGTTATTCGAGCTGAGCGTCCCGAAGTACGAGTCGGTCCCGGTGAAGGCCGAGTTCGCGTAGACGCTCAGCGTGCGCATCGCGAAGACGGTGCCGGTGGTGGGATACTGGGCGATGCTCGGCATCGGCGCGGTCGTCGTCGTGTAGAGGTTCCGGCTGAGCGTCGCGTAGACGGCGCGGGTCTTGAACGTCTTGACGTAGACCGAGTCGTGCGAGCCCGTCCATTTGGCGACGAAGGCCGCGAACGCGGCCGCGTACCCGCTGCGGTTGCCGTTCCAATGACCGTCCAGGTTGGCTTTGTTGACGGGATTCTGGATCCACTCGGAGACGTAGATCGACGCCTCTTGGTCGTACGCGAGGTCCTTGGCGTCGGACGAGCTCGGTGCGTACGCCTTCACTTTGTTCAAGAAGCCGCTCGACACCCAGCTCATGACGTTGCGCGCCCACTCGTACGAGCCGGCCCAGGCGTAGACGTACGCGTTCGCATAGTTGGGGCGCACCACCGAGTCGTGATTGAGACCCCAGGTGTAGCCGCCGTGCGGAACGTGCGTGCCCTGCGGGATGTTCAGGCAGTTGGCGTACCAGCCCGTGTACAGGTTGGTGGGCGGCGTCTTGTCCTCGAACCACGTCTTGGTCTTGTAGTAACCGCCGACGCCGTGCGCCTCCACCCAGTCGGAGTGGCTGTAGAAGTCCTGGACGACGTGGAGCGACATTCCCATGACGGCGAGGAACTCGACGACGTCGTTGTCCTGCTCCGCCTTCTGCGCGGCCGCTTTGGTGTTGGCCGCCAAGTTCGCCCAGTAGCTCGCGATGGCGGCGTTGCTGAAGACGTCGTCGAAATGCAGCTTCTCGAGCTGGCACTGCGGGCCGGAGCCGATCGTCGGCGTCGACGTATAGTAATCGGTCAACCAGTTCTCGACCTGGGTCGCGTCGGCGGCGGCGCCGCTGAAGCCCAGGGTGCGCATCACGTCTTCCGTGAGGCTGGCGTGCGGGCCGGTGTCGAACGCCGACGCCCTCCCGCACACGATAAGCGCGAACGCGAACATCAGCGTCACGGCGAACGCTCGTCTCATAAACCGAACCACACCTTTCGGAAAAGAGGAACGACGCGGCACTTGGCCGCGCGCAGATGGTTTCCCCGCTCAGCGGCCGGCGAGCACCGCCCGTGCGTGCGCGCCGCCGCCGTACCGGCGGCTGACGTTCAGTTCTTCGCTCAGGCTCCAGACCAGGTACAGCCCGCGGCCGCGCTCGGCCAGCACGTCGGTCGGGAGGTGCGTGATGAGCGCGAAGCCCGGCCCGCGGTCGAGCACGTGCAAGACCGGCTCGGTGCCCAGATCGCAGACGACCTCGACCGGCCCCGGTGCGTGGCGCGTGACGTTGGAGACCAGCTCGCCGAAGATGAGCTCGGCGGCGTACGCCGCCGACGCGTCGAAGCCGCGGGCGACCAACAGCGCGACGAACTCGTGGCGCGCGGCGCGTGCGGCGCGCGCGTCCTCGCTCGCGAACGACCACACCGCGCGCCGCTCGGCCGGGAACGGGACGACGGTGAGGGCCAGGATCGCGACGTCGTCGCTGGTGCGCTCCGCCAGCACCGCGCGCTGGATCGCGCGCGCGGGATCGGCCGCGTGCAACGGCACCGCGGCGAGCGCAGCACGCAGCTGCCGTTCGCCCTCGACGACGTCGCGTGACACCTCGGTCGCACCGTCGGTGTAGAAGAGGACCAGGTCGCCCGGTCCGAGCCGAATGCTCGCGGCCGCGCCGGCCGCGCGGGCGCGCAAGCCGAGCGGGAGATCGGAACCCTCCAGCGCCTCGATCTCGCCGCCGGCACGGCGCAGCAGCGGCGGCGGATGACCGGCCAAGGCGTACGACAACTCCTGCTCGACGGGATCGTAGACGCCGACGACCGCGGTCACGACGCGGTCGGGATGCTCGTTCTTGAGAGCGCGGTCGGCCGCGTCGAGGATGGTCATCGGATCGGCGTGCACCAGCGCGATCGTGCGGACGGCCTGACGCATGGCCGACATCAGCACCGCCGCCTCCAGGCCGCTGCCCGCGACGTCGCCGACCGACACGACGAGCCGGCCGTCGCGCAGCGGGATCGCGTCGTACCAGTCGCCGCCGACCAGGCTCTCGTTGGAGCCCGGCACGTAGACGGCGTCGAGCGCGAGCCCGACCAGCGCCGGCAACGACGCCGGTAGCGCTGCCTGCTGGAAGGCGGTCGCGATCTGCCGTTCGCGCGCGAACAGGCGCGCGTTGTCGAGCGCGACCGAGGCGCGCGCGGCGAGCAACTCGGCGGCGCGCCGCTCGGCGTCGGTCGCCTCGCCCTGCGGCGAGTTGACCAGCTGCAGCACGCCGATCGTCTGGCCGCCGGAGTGCAGCGGCACGGAGATCACCGAGCGGATCCCCGCGTCGAGCATCAGCTGCAGCTGCTCCTCGCTTTGCGCGACCGCCGCCAGCATCTCGGCCGTCACCCGCGGGACGACCCGCGATTGACCGGTGCGCATGACGGCCACGATGCCGTCGCTGGCGCGCGTCGCCGGATACCTGCGCACGACGTCCCAGGTACGTTCGACGAGCGCCGGATCGTGATGCACGATCACGCGCGCGCCGAGCGAACCATCCGGCTGGGGCAAGAAGATGCCGGCCCACTCCGCCAAGTAGGGCACGGCCGCGCGTGCGATCGCTTCGAAGGTGCGGTCGACGTCGAGCGAAGACGCGAGCAGGTCGCCGGCGTCGAGCAAGAACTGCAAGATCCGTTCGGCGGCTAGGCGTCCCTCCTCGCCCGCCTCGCTCACGAGACCGCCGCGGGGTCGCCCAGCGCGCCGCTCGCGTGCAGTGCGGCGATCCGCTCGTCGTCGTAGCCGAGCAACTCGCGCGCGATCGCGTCGGTATGCTCGCCCAGCTGCGGCGCGCGACGATGCTCCGCGAGCGGTTCGCCGACGCGTACCGGGCTGGCGATCCAGCGCGCGTTCCCGAAGCGCGGGTGGTCCGTCGTCGCGATCAGCCCGCGCGCGCCGGTCTGCGGATCGGCCAGCGCCTCGTCGACCTCGTTGACGCGTCCGCACGGGACGCCGGCGGCGGTCAGCAGCTCGAGCCACGTCGCACTCGAGCGGGTGACGAAGATCTCGGCGAGCGTCCGTTCCACCAAGGCGCGGTTCGCGCGACGCGCGGCGAAGTCGGCGAAGCGCGGATCCGCGCGCACGGCGTCGAGCGCGAGCGCGTCGACCAGGCGGCGCCAGAACTTCTCCTTCGCGCAGACGACGACGATCCAACCGTCGGCGGTGCGGAAATTTTGGAAGGGAACGATCGAGGGGTGCGCCGAGTTCGCCAGTCGCTCGGGGCGGTAGGCACCGCCGGGCGCGAGCGTCCAGGCCGCGACGTAGGTCAGCATGCTCATCGCGGTGTCGAACAGCGAGGTGTCGCAATCGCAGCCGACGCCGTCGCGCCGCGCCGCGTGCACGCCGGCCAGCAGCGCCAACGCCGCCACCAGGCCACCGCTGTAGTCGACGACCGAGAGGCCCGACTTGGTCGGCGGGCCGTCCGGCGCGCCGGTCAGCGACTGCCAACCGGCCATCCCTTGCAGCACGTAGTCGTAGGCCGGCTCGGCGCGGCGCGGTCCGGTCATCCCGAATCCCGACAGCGAGACGCAGACGATGCGCGGGTTGTGGGGCGCGAGATCGGCGTAGCGCAGACCGAGCTGCTCGGGCATGTCGCCGCGCAGGTTCGAGAACACCGCGTCGGCGTGCCGCACCAGATCGTGGAAGACCGCGCGGCCGCCGGGGTCCGTGAGGTCGAGCGCGACGCTGCGCTTGTCGTGGTTGAAGGTCTCGAAGAACAGGCTGTCGTGGCCGCCCTGATACGGCGGCACGCTGCGGCCGACGTCGCCGCCCGAGCGCACGTCCTCGATCTTGATGACGTCGGCGCCGAGCTCGGCCAGATGCACCGTCCCGAACGGGCCGGCACCGAATTGTTCGACCGCGATCACGCGGACGTCTGCGAGCGGTTGCACGCGCCGCGCGTTCAGCAGGCGGTGACCGCGTCCTGCGGAGGCCGACCCTCGAGCAGACGCGTGAAGTCCTCGTTCGAGCACGGGCGGCCGAACAAGAAGCCTTGTCCCCACCGGCAGCCGGCGCGCAGCAGCGCGCGCTGCTGCGCCCGCGACTCGACACCCTGCGCGAGCAGCTCGTAACCGAAACGGTCGGCGATCCCGACCATCGCGTCGACGACCGCGACGTCGTGCGCGTCCTCGGGCAAGCCGGCGACGACGGCCGCGTCGATCTTCAGCATGTCGACGCGCACGCGCTTGAGCCGCGCCAGCGAGGAGGCGCCGATCCCGAAGTCGTGCAGCGCGATGGCGAGGCCCGCTTGGCGCAGCGTCGCGAGCGCGCGCGTGGTGGCCGCGGCGTCGCGCAGCGCCACGGTCTGGGTGATCTCGACGCCGACCCCTTCGAGCGCGCCGTCGAACGCCAGCACCTGGGCCAGAAAGTTGGGGTCGGTCAGCTCGAACGCCGACAAGTTGAACCAGGCGCGGAAGCCGGGCTGCGCGGCGCGCCAGACGCCGGTCGCCTCGACCGTCTGCTCCATCACCCATAGGCCGATGCGGTGCATCAAGCCGAGATCTTGCGCGACCGGCAGGAAGTCAGCCGGCATCAGCAGGCCGCGGCGCGGATGGTGCCAGCGCACCAGCGCCTCGGCGCCGACGATCGTCCCGGTGGCGAGGTCGACGTGCGGCTGGAAATGGAGCACCAGCTCGTCGCGCAAGAGCGCGTCGAGCAGATCGGCGTGCATCCGCTGCGCCTCGGCGAAACGGTCGAGCAGGCTGCGCTCGAAGAACCGCCAACGCGCTCGGCCCTCTTCTTTCGCCTCGTAGCAGGCCGCGTCGGCGCGCGCGAACAGCTCGTCGAACGAACGACCGTCGCGCGGCGCCAGCGCGATCCCGGCGCTGGCCGTGAGCTTCACTTGCCGGCCGTCGTCGTGTCCGTCGATCGCGAACGGCGTCGCGAAGACGTCGAGGTACGCGCGCACGCGCTGCTCGGCGTCGGCCGCGTCGGCGACGTCGCGCAGGACGATGCCGAACGAGTCGCCGCCCAGCCGCGCGAGCAGATCCGGACCGCCGACGCGCGAGAGCGCCGCGGCGACCTCCACCAAGATCGTGTCGCCGGCCGCGAAGCCGAGGGTGTCGTTGACGCGGTGCAGGCCGTCGACGTCGAGCACGACGACCGCGTGCGGATTCCCCGACGCCAGCGCCGCACCCGCCAACGCGCGCAGCGTCTCGCGCGTGCCGATCCCGGTCAGCGCGTCGCGCCCGGCCGCCGGCGGCAGCGCGCCGGCGCGGCTCCATTGGAGGCGCCCCGTGCACAGCGAGGCCAGCACCTCGACGAAGGCGCGATCGTCGTCGTCGAACCGGTGCACGCGCTCGGCGGCGAAGACGAGCGCGTAGTCGACGCGGCCGATGCGAAAGCGGGTCCCGATCAGCGCGCGAACCGGCGTGTCGCGCTTGGAACGGGGCAACGGATCGTAGCCTTCGCGATGGATGTCGGCCCACGCGCCGGTCCGCTCCCCGCGCATCAGCCCGACCAGGATCGAGTCCTCGAGCCGCGTGCGCAGACCGGGCGCCGGCGCGCCGCGCACGCCTTCGGCCCAGCAAGCCAAATCGAAGACGATCTCCTCGTCCTCGAGGTGGACGAGAAAGCCCGAGCACGGAACGCTCTGCGTGATCCGGCGCGTCCCCTCGGCGAGGATGCGCTGCACGTACACGTCGTCGGCCAAGCTGGCGGCGCCCGTCAGCGCCGTCACGGCCAGCAAGCGGTCCTGGTGTTCGTTCATCGCCGAGCCCGCGTCGGTACGGCGGGATCAGGGCGTGTGACGGCGACGCGCACGAGAGCTGCCGCCGTCGACACGCGCCCCCGCATCGCTGTCGTCATATCGTCCTCCATCTTCCCTATCGGCCGCGAACGATGAAACCGCAGCGCCGAAATGGGGGCCCGCTCGCGCGGGGGAGCGAGCGAAACCGGACGTTCTTCGTGGGACGGCCGGGCTAGACGCCGAGCTGGTCGCGCGGGTCGCGCCCACGCTTGTAGACCATGAAGGTGCGCTCGTACGAGATCACCATCTGCTCGCGCTGATTCGCACCGACGGTACGGGCGGTGACGAGTCCGACGTCGGGTCGCGACTCCGACTCGCGTTTGGCGAGGATCTCGCTGTGCGCGTAGATCGTGTCGCCGATGTAGACCGGGCTCGGAAGCTTGATGTCGTTCCAGCCCAGGTTCGCCATCACGTGCTCGCTCAGATCCGACACCGAAAGCCCGACCGCGAGCGAAAGCGTGTAACACGAGTTGACGAGGATCTTGCCGAACGGCGTCTTCGAGGCGAGGTTCTCGTCGAAATGGATCGGGTTCGTGTTCATCGTCAGCATCGTGAAGAGCGTGTTGTCCGTCTCCGTCACGGTGCGGCCGAGGCGATGACGGTAGACGTCACCGACCTCGAAGTCCTCGTAGTAGCGTCCGCGCCAGCCTTCTTTGATCACCCGGCGGCGTTCGGCGACGCGAGGACGGTTTCTTCGTAGCGTGCGGCTCAGAGGCCGGGGACGCGCGGGCCCCAGCCGCTGAAGCCGGCGGTGCCCGGGAGGGTGGGGCGAACGGTCCGCACCAGGCGGGTTTCGTTCGGGTTGGCGTTGGTCGCGGTTCTCATGCCCTACATACGGCTCGCCCAGCGCAGAGTTTCGTGCCGCTGCGCCAGCCACGCGTCCATCGCCGCGAACGGCATGGCGCGCGCGAAGTGATAGCCCTGCGCGTAGCCGCAGCCCGCCTGCGCCAGCCAGCGCGCTTGGTCCGCCGTCTCGACTCCTTCGGCGACGGCGCGAAACCCGAAGCGGCGGCCGATGCTCAGCACGCCCTCGACGATCGCTTCGTCGCGCACGTCGCCGGGCACGCCGGCGACGAACGAGCGATCGAGCTTCACGACGTCGATCGGCAGCCGTTGCAGATGCCCGAGCGACGACCGCGCGGCACCGAAGTCGTCGAGCGCGACCTCGAGCCCCGCCCCGCGCAGCACCGTCGCGCCGTGCGCGGCGGCGTCGACGTCCTGCATCGCGACCGCTTCGGCGATCTCGACGCCCAGACCGCGGACGTGCTGCCGTTCCAACCTCGCGGCCAGCGCGTCGGCGCCGCGCAGCTCGGACGCCGAGACGTTGAACCAGACGCGAAAGCCGGGCAACGCGTCGCGCCAACCGCTGGTGGCGCGCACGACCTCGTCGACGATCCACGTTCCGATCGGCGCCATCAGCGCGTGCGCGTCGGCGAACGGAACGAACGCGGCCGGCTCGAGCAAGCCGCGCTGCGGGTGCTGCCAGCGCAGCAGCGCTTCGACGCCCGCGACGCGCGGTTCGCGCAGACCGACGATGGGCTGGTAGTGCAGCACGAACTCGCCGCGCTGCAGTGCCGCCGCCAGCTCGACGCGCAGGTGCCCGCCGTCGCGCGACGCGTGCGGCCGGGCCGCGTCGAAGACGGCCCACGGTACCGCTCGCACACGCGCGTCGTCGAGCGCGGCGTAGGCGCAAGCCAGCAGGTCGTCGACGCTCGTGCCGTGCTGGGGGGCCAGCGCGACGCCCATGCGCCCGCGCAAGCGCACCTCGCGCACGCCGCGCAGCGTCCCGGTCGTGAACGGCCGATCGAAGCCGCGCAGACATGGCCGCAGCCGCCGCTCGGCCTCCGCCGCGTCGCCGATGCCCGGGACGAGGATCGCGAAGTCGTCGGCCGACAAGCGCGCCACGACGTCGTCCGGGCGGCACGCGGCCAACATCGCGCCGACCTCGACCAGCAGGGCGTCCGCCGTCTGCTGCCCGAGCTGCTCGTTGAGCGCGCGAAAGCCGTCGACGTCGACGAGCGCCAGCGCGCACGGCTCGCCGGCCTTGAGCAACGCCGTGCCGCGCGCGCGAAACGCCACCCGGTTGAGCAGTCCGGTCAGCGCGTCGTGCTCGGTCTGATGGCGCAACCGGTCTGACTGCGTGCGTTGGTGGAGGCGCGTCGCACACAGCGAGGCCAGCGTCTCGACGTACGCGCGGTCGAGCGCGCGCAGCGGCGTCTGCAGCGGCGAGGTCGATGCCAGCGCTAAGACGTAGCTGGTCGGTCCGACCCAGAAGACGGTGCCGATGAAGGCGCGCACGCCGTGCAGCCGCGCGCCGCGCGTCGCCGCCGTGGCGGGATCGTCACGCACGTCGCTCCATGCTTGCGTCGGCTCGCCGCGCAGCAGGTGTCCGACCAGCATCTCCCGGGCCGGATAGCGCGAGCCCGGATCGAGCACCAGCGGATCGCTCAGCGCGCCGTACGAGACGTCGACGACGAAGTCGGTCCCGTCTAGGTGCATGATCGAGCCGACGAACGGTGTGCCCGCCTGCAGCACGCTGCCCGCGGCGCCGAGCAGCGCGCACAAGTAGCCCTCGTCGTCGAGCACGGTGTTGGCCGCCAGCCGCCACAGCGTCTCGAGCCGCTGGGCGTGGCGGCGGCCGGCGCTGGTGGCGCGCTCGACGGCCTGTTCGGCCCGTGCCGCGCGATCTTCCCAGCGCAGCAGATCGCGCACGGCGCCCCCGAAGACGAGCAGCGCGGCGATGAGGTAGAAGGCGTGGCCGACGTACCACGTGAGCTGGTAGGGGCGCCACGAGAGCTCGTTGACGGTCGCGTCGAGCAAGACGGCCAGCACCGCCAGCCGCAGCGCGGCCGCGAAGCCGTGCATCCGGCCGCGAAAGGCCAGCGCGGCGAAGAGCGCTGCCAATGCCAGCGTGACGACGAACGACGGTCCGAAGGGCGGACCCGGGAGCGGCATGCCGCCGGCCAGGCGTGCCTGCACGGTCAGCATGCCCGCCTGCACCAGCAGCGAGGCCACCGTCAGGCCGGCGGCCAGCACGTACGCTTCGGCCAGGCCGCCGTCCCGGTCGCGTAGGCCGAGCGCGAGGTAGACCGTGACCGACACGGCGACCAGGACCGACCAGGCCGGGTACAGCAGCGAGATCGTGCGCACCCCGCCCGGGATCAAGGCCTCGCCGTGAGGCCCGAGCGGAAACGCGAACGTTATCGCCAGCGAGAGCAGCGCCAAGCCGACGAACGAGCTGGCCAAGAACGCGCCCGAGCGCCGCGGCCGACCGCGGAGCTGAACGAAGAGCAGCACCGCGATCCCGCCTTCGACGAGCGCACCGCTGAACATCAGCGCCGGAACGAACGCGGCCGCGTCGGGGAATTGCAAGCGTCCGAACGGCAGCGTGACGAGGGACAGCGCGAGGAGCCCGGCGCCGATGCGCACGTCCCACCTCGACGCCAGCGCGCGGGTCGTTCGGAAGAAAGCGCTCATCGATATCGTTCGTAGCGTTCCCGTAATCGCGCCGAATGCTCCCATCGAACGCCCGGCCGCGCGCGATCGTGACCGAGGCTACGCCTCTATGCCGCGGCGCGGCACACTCGGGGCCTAGCCCTCGGCGGCGGTCGCCAACCCCGCGTTGCGCCGTACCGGGCTGGCCGCCTCGCGCCGGCGCGTGCTGCGCAGCCAGGCGTCGAACGCCTCGGCCGTCATCGGCCGTGCCAAACGGAAGCCTTGTCCGTAGCGGCAGCCGGCCGCGAGGAGCGAGCGTACCTGCGCTTCCGTCTCGACGCCTTCGGCCAGCACTTCGAAACCGAAGCGCTCGGCGATCTCGATCACGGCGCCGACGATCGCCGCGTCGTGGACGTCGTCCGGCAAGCCGTCGACGAACGCGCGATCGATCTTGACGAGATCGACCGTCAGCCGTTTGAGCTGCGCCAGCGAGGAGTAGCCGGTGCCGAAATCGTCGAGCGCGATCGCCAAGCCGGCGGCGCGCAGCCCGGTGATGGTGCGCAAGGTGAGGTCGACGTCGCGCATCGCGACGGTCTCGGTGATCTCGACGCCGACGCCGCGCAGGTCGCCCGCCAACTCGGTCAGGCGCCGCAGCAGTCCGGGATCGCCCAGCTCGATCGCCGAGAGGTTGAACCAGGTCCGGAAACCGGGATCGGCGGCGCGCCAGCGGCTCGAGAGGCGCACGGTTTCGCGCATCACCCACGCGCCGATCGCGCCCAGCATTCCGTACTCTTCCGCGTACGGCAAGAACTCGTCGGGCGGCAACAGGCCGTGCACCGGATGGCGCCAGCGGATCAGCGACTCGGCGCCCACGACCCTGCCGGTCTCCAAATCGAGGTGCGGCTGGAAGTGCAGCACGAACTCGTCGCGCACGAGCGCTTCGGCCAGCTCGTTCTGCATGCGCTGCGCGACCAGCAGCTCCTCGCCGGCGGAGCGGTCGAAGAAGTGCCAGCGCCCGCGGCCGGCGACTTTCGCATCGGAGACGGCGGCGTCGGCGTGGGCCAACAGCTGCTCGAAGGTGGTCGCGTCGTCGGGGGCGATCGCGACCCCGATGCTGACGCTCACGTGCACGCGCTCGTCGTACTCGGCGATCTCCAGCGGCGTGAGAAACAGCTCCGCGCAGCGCGCGACCCGCGTCTCGACCTCGTCGCGGTCGCCCACGTCGAGCAGCAGCACCCCGAAGCTGTCGCTGCCCAGCCGCGCGACGATGGTATTGGCGGCGTTCGCGCGCAGCAGCGCCGCGGTCCGGGTGAGCACCGCGTCGCCGAACGGGTGGCCGTAGGTGTCGTTGAGGGCGCGAAAGTGATCGAGGTCGACCACGGCCAGCGCGACCCGGCGCGCCTCGCGCAAGGCCTGCACGCCGTACGCGCGCAGCGCGGCGCGGTTGAGCGCGCCGGTCAGCGCGTCGTGTTCGACGTGATACGCGAGCCGGTCGACTTGCGCGCGCTGCAACAGGCGGGCCGCGCACAGCGAGGCCAGCGTCTCGACGTACGCGCGATCGAACGCGTCGAAGCGCGCCTGCGGCGCCAAGCCCTGAAAGCTGATGCAGTACAGCGTCTCGCCGACGCGAAAGGGGGTGCCGATGTAGCAGCGCAGCGGGCTCTCGAGCGTGCAGCGCCGATCGGAGAAGCGCGGATCGGTGTGCAGATCGCTGGCCGACGCGGTGCGCCCCTCGCGCACCAGCACGCCGCCCAGACTGCCGTCGAGCGGATAGCGGGTGCCGGCGCGCTGCGCCGGATAGCCGGGGACGCCGCAGTTCAGATCGATGACCAGATCGGCGCCTTCGAGGTGGACGATGCGGCCGGCGAAGCGCAGCCCGTCGCCGAACGCCTGCGCCCCCTCGTCGAGCAAGGCGGCCAAGTACGCGTCGTCGTCCAGCGACGAGGCGCCCAGGCGCCAGATGGCGTCGAGCCGGCGGGCGTGGCGTTCGGCGCGCCGCGACTCGTCGGACAAGCGCTGCTCGAGCTCGCGAGCCCGGCCGCGCCAGTACAGCACGTCCCGGATGAAGATCATCGCGACCGTGCAGCCGCCGCCGATGGCCAGCAGCTCGGCGACCGGCATCGCGCCGCCGCGGCGCGCCGCTACGTGCAACCCGAGCAGCAACGCCAGCGCCAACAGCGCCAGCGCCAGCGCGGCGTCGAGCAGATCGAGCCGGCTGCGCGCCAGCACGACGAACGCGGCTACGATCGCGGCACCGATCAGCACGAAGGCGAAGCCCTGTTGGCCGAATTGACCCAGATCGACGCCCGGGCGCCCGTGCAGCGGCGCGAACACGAGCGTCACCAGCACCCCGCCGGCCAAACCGATCGCGAGCGCGCGCACGAAGTAGCGACGCGCGGTGACCGCCGGCATCACGTCGTCGCGTGCGCGCACGCGCGCATAGAGGAGCGCGGCGATGATGAAGCCGACGTGCTGACCGAAATCCAGCCAGGTGCCCGTCCCCGGATCGGCCCGCACGCCGGTCACGATGATCGGCAGCGTGACGCCCAGCGCGGCCGCGGCCAGCACCGCCGGCGCGCGGAGCGGGGCGCGCCGGTACAACGTCCACAACAACCCGACCAAGCCCAGTTGCAGCACCGCGACCGCGAAATCGACGCTGCGCAGCCCCGCCGGACGGTAGCCGACGAGCGGCATGGCGAGGCCGGCAGCCGCGAGAATGGCCGCCGCCCCGGAACGGAGCGGGTCGAAACGATGCGCCGAGGGCGCTGACGCCAGCGTCACCCTACCTTGGGTAGTCGGCTGGAACGCCACGCTCCTTAGCCTGGCCGGAGAGCTGCGGTGCCGCAACTCCAGGAGTCCGCGCTGCGGTCTGTGAAGAAGAGAACCAACATCCGGCTCTTGCAGACGCGCGGCGTCTCGAACCGGACCTCTCGCCCCGTCGAGGAGCGACGGAGCGTTTCCCTCCATAAGGCGCAATGGAACTACACGACGCGTCGCCGGCCGTTTCTGCACGGCCCCGGCGCCGCACGGCGCACGAAAACGCCCAGCCGATCGCGGCACCACGGGCGCCACATCTGCGTCCGTATCAAGTCGAAGCGCAACAAGCGATTCTCGAGCACCGCGCGCGCGGCGTTCGCAGTCAACTCGTCTCGCTGGCCACCGGCCTGGGCAAGACGGTCATCATCGCGACGCTTCCCAAACTGCTCTCGCTGCGACCGGGTGACGTGACGCTGGTCGTCGCGCATCGCGACGAGCTGATCGAGCAGATCGTCGACAAGATGCGCGTCGAGAACCCCGACGCGCTGATCGGCGTCGAGAAGGCCGAGCGGCGCGCATCCGAAGAGTGCTCGATCGTCGTCGCAACGGTGCAGACGCTGGCGGAGAAACGGCTCGACGAGTTCGTGGCGCGCTTCAAGCGCCGCATCGCGCTGTTCGTCATCGACGAGGCCCACCACGCGGCGGCGCCCTCGTACCGCGCGATCGTCGACGCGGTCCTCGGCCAGCGGCCCGAAGCGATGGTCATGGGGTTCACCGCGACCCCCAACCGCGGCGACGGGGTCCGGCTGGTCGACGTCTTCGAGAAGATCGTCTACACGATGGACGCCCGCAAGGCGATCGACGCGGGCTACCTGGTCCCGGTCAAATCCTACGCGGTCGCGACCACCACCAACCTCGACGACGTCGCCTCACGGGGCGGCGATTTCGTGATCGGTCAGCTGGCGGCGGCGGTCAACACCGTCGACCGCAACAAGCGGATCGTGATGTCCTACAAACAGCACACGCCGGGGCTCAAGGCGCTGGTCTTCACCGCCTCGGTCGAGCACGCGCGCGACGTCGCCGAGGAGTTCGTCGAGTACGGCGTGCGCGCCGAGTGGGCCTCGGGCGAGACCCCGCGCGACGAGCGAGAGCGGATCGTGCGCGAGTTCCGCGGCGACGGCATCGACGTGCTGGTCAACTGCGGCCTCTACCTCGAGGGCTTCGACGTCCCGTCGGTCCAGGTGATCCTCAACGCGCGACCGACCAAGTCGACCACCCTCTACACGCAGATCACCGGGCGCGCGCTGCGCCCGGTCGACGAGATCGCCCACGGTCTCTCGAAGACCAGCTCGGCCCTCGAGCGCCGCGAGCTGATCGAGAAGTCGGTCAAGCCCGCCGCGGTCGTCATCGATCTGGTCGACCAGGCGCAGCGCCACCAGCTGGTCACCGTTCCTTCCTTGTATGGCCTGCCGCCGCACATCGACGCGCAAGGCCGCATGACCGCGCAGGTGGCCGACAAGTTCGAGGAGCTGCTGCGCCGCGATCCCAAGCGCGCCGCCAAGGTCCGTTCGGCGGAAGAGATCGAGACCGCGCTGGTCGAGATCGACGCCTTCGCCGCGCCGCGCGAGATCAAGCCGACCTGGCAGGCCATCGACCCGATCGAACACTGGCGCCTCGAGCTGCCGCCCACCCGCATCGCGCTCGACCGGCGCGGCCGCGCGATCCCCGACTTCGCGACCAAATGGGATCAGTGGGTGACCGAAGCGCGGCGCATCGCGCCGCACGAGGACGCCGAGCGGTTCGCCGCGCGGATGCTGACCGTCGACCCCAAGAGCGTGCGCTGGGAGAAGCGCCGCATCGACGTCAAGCGCGACGGCGAGAAGTACGTCACGCTGTTCTCGACCGAAGATCTGCCCGAGCGGGTGATCGAGGTCAGCTCCTCGCTCCCCGGCGCGCTCGGCAGCGCGTATCAGCGCGTCGACGAGATGCTCTCGGGCTACACCGCGATCCCGGTCAAGGGCGCCGCGCCGGTCCCCGCGCGCGCCGGCACGGCGCCGGCCGAGAAGCCCACGAACGGCAACGGCGCCGGTGGCGGACGCCGCCGGCGCGGTCGACGCAGCCGCTCGCGCAACGGCTGAACGCGGTGCGCCGCGCGCTGGCCGCCATCGCCGCGATCGTGCTGATCGCGGCGAACCCGTCCGCCGCGGCGACGCGGCATCCGTGGACGGAACCCGGCCACCTGCGCATCGGCGTCGAACGCACGCTCGACAACCTCGATCCGCTGCTCTCGGGCCAAGCCGGCGTCACCGACGTCGCGCAGTTCCTCTTCAGCGGGCTGATCCGCTACGACGACCGCGGCGAAGCGATCCCCGACGGCGCGACGGTGGTGCCGACCCGCGCGAACGGCGGCATCAGCCCCGACGGGAAGACGATCACCTATCACCTGCGGCCGAACCTGCGCTTCTCCGACGGCGTCCCGGTGACGGCCGACGACGTCGTGTTCACTTGGCAGCAGGACATGAACCCGCGCAACAACGTGCCGTTCCACTTTCCCTACGATCAAGCGAAGAGCGTCGTCGCGCGCGACGCGCACACCGTCGTCGTCCACCTCTTCGCACCCTCGGCGCCGTTCGTCGCCGGCTTCTTCCGCTGCGGCACGCAGGGCGTGATCCTGCCGAAGCATCTGCTCGCGGGCCACGACCTCAACCAGGACCCGTTCAGCCTGCACCCCGTCGGCAGCGGTCCCTTCATGGTCGCCGCCTACACGCCCAACGTCGTGCTCGAGATGGTCCCCAACCCGTACTGGTACGGCGGCAAGACGGGCCTGCAACGCGTCACCTACCGCATCATCACCAGCGAGAATACGCTGCTGATCGCGCTGCGCACCCACGACCTGGACTTCTACTGGGGCGCGCCCGAGCAGCAGCTCGCGCAGCTGCGGGCGACGCCCGACGTGCGTGTGGTCGCGCACGCGTTCGACTCGTACGAGATGCTGGTCTTCGGCGCTCGCCGCCAACCGTTCTCCGATCCGGTGCTGCGGCACGCCGTCGCACGCGCCATCGATTGGAAGGCGATCGCACGCACCGTGTACCTCGACGTCGACCTCCCGGATTGGGGCGACATCTTCCCGCGCTCTTGGGCCTACACGCCGCAGCCCGATCCCAACGCCTACGATCCGGCCGCCGCCCGCGCGCTGCTCGATCGCGCCGGCTGGAAGACCGGTCCCGATGGCGTCCGCGTGCGCGACGGCCGGCGCTTGACCGCCGAGATCACGACGGTGGCGGGCGTGATCCCGCGCGAGAACGCCGAAGTGCTCATCCAGCAGCAGCTGCGCGCGGTCGGGATCGAGCTGACGGTGCGCAACGCGCCGGCCAACCTGTTGTTCGCGCCGATCGGCGCCGGCGGCCTGTTCGCCGGCGGAAAGTTCGACTTGGGAATCTTCGCCTGGACGCCGTTTCCCGATCCCGACGACACGCAGACCGCCGGCCCCGACTCGCTGCCGCCGCACGGCGGTAACTATTCGGGCGTCGTCGACGCGGAGCTCGGCCGGCTGCAGCGCGCCGCCGACGCGACCTACGATCGCGCGCGGCGGCGCGCGCTCTACGCGCAGGTCGAACGCCGCCTCGGCGCGGCGCTCCCGTACCACACGCTCGTCTGGCGTGCGAACGTCGACGCATGGAACGACGACCTGAGCGGCGTACGTCCGGCCCCAGCCCTGAGCGACTTCTGGAACGTAGGAACCTGGACACTGTGAAACCCGCATGGATCCGTCGCAGCGACGAGCTCGCCCAAGCCGTCGTCGCCCTCTATACGCGCGCGTCGCCGGAGGCCAGCTCGCAGATGGGGCTGCCGCAGGCCGACGCCTTCACCGCCGACCTCGACACGGGCTGGCGCGCGCGTCTGGACGCCGACGTCGCGCACGCGAGCGCCGTCATGGCGGCCGCGCGGAGCAGCGAAACCGACCCGCGCGTCCTCGAGGACGTGACCATCCTCGAGCGGGCGATCGAGACGGTGCGCAGCGCGGTCGCCGTCGCCGATGCCCAGCTGCTCGAAGTGATCGACGTCGTGCGCACGGAGTTCGGCGGCCTGCGCGTCCTGCTCGACGAGCAGAACCCGCCCGAGCGCAAAGCGCTGGCGCTGGCGCGGCTGCGCCGTTACGCCGGCTTCGAGCCCGGCGTCCCCGCCTTCGCGCAAGCGGCCGAACGCGAGACGCGTACCCGGCTGGCGCGCACCGATCTGGTCGGACCGTACGTCGTCGAGGTGCAGACCACGCTGGCGCTCGGCCCGGTGCTGCTCGACGGCATCGGCGAGATGCTGCGCGACTCGGCGCTGACCGGTTGGGAGGAGCCGTACGCGGCGTTGCGCACGCAGGCCGAGGCGTACCTGCGCTTCGTCGCCGCCGAGCTGTTGCCGCGTGCGCGCCACGATCACCGGCTCCCGCCCGACGTCTACGCGACCGCCCTCGTCCGCGTCGGCGTCGACATCGCGCCAGCCGAGCTGGCGACGCGCGCGCACGCCGCGTTCGACGCGCTGCAGGCGGAGATGCAAGCGCTCGCGCCGGCGGTCGCCGCCGCGCACGGCATCACCGCCACCGACTACCGCGACGTCATCCGGGCGCTCAAGCGCGAGCAGATCCACGGCGACGCCGAAGCGATCGTGGACTTCTATCGCCGCCGGCTCGAGGAGATCGAAGCCGTGGTACGGCGCGAACGCTTGGTGACGCTGCCCGACCGGCCCGCGCGCATCCGCATCGCCAGCCTCGCCGAGAGCGCCGAGATGCCGGCCGCGCACATGAACCCCGCGCCGCTGATCGGCAACACCGGACAGGTCGGCGAGTTCGTGCTTCCGCTCGACGTCCCGCCGGCACCCGGCAGCAACGGCACCGAACGCAGCGACGACTTCACCCACGACGCGGTGACCTGGACGCTGACCGCGCACGAAGCGCGGCCCGGGCACGAAGTGCAGTTCGACCGCATGCTGGACGGCCAGCTCTCGCTGGCGCGCGCGGCGTTCGCCTTCAACTCGGTCAACGTCGAGGGCTGGGCGCTCTACGCCGAGCAGATCGTGCTGCCGTACATGCCGCCCGCCGGCCAGCTGTGCTCGCTGCAGATGCGGCTCCACCGCGCGGCGCGCGCGTTCCTCGACCCCGAGCTGCAGAGCGGCGCCATCACGCCGGCCGACGCGCAGGCCTTCCTCGAGCGCGAGATCGTCTACTCACCGACCTTCGCCCGCAGCGAGGTCGAGCGGTACACCTTCCGCGCACCGGGTCAGGCGACGTCGTACTTCTACGGGTACACGACCTTCGTCGCGTTGCGCGCCGAGGTCGAAGCGCTGCTCGGCGCGCGCTTCGACGCCTGCGCGTTCCACGATTTCATCCTCGACCAGGGACTGTTGCCGCCGGCGACGCTGCGTGAAGCGGTGCTGCGGCGCTTCGCCGCTCAAGAGAGGTAGGCGCGCGAGCCGAAACGCGCGAGCGCGATACGGTCGCGGCCGTCGCGCTTGGCCGCGTACAGGGCCCGGTCGGCGGCCGCGAGCAGCGACATCGGCCGCGCCTGCAGCCGCGGCACCAGGCTCGCGACGCCGCCGCTGATCGTCACCACGCCCAGCGGGCTGGCGGGATGGCCCATCCCCAAGGTGCGGACAGCGGCGCGGATGCCGTCGACGACGCGGGCCGCGTCCTCGCGGTTGGCGCCGGGGAGCAGCACGACGAACTCTTCGCCGCCGTAGCGCGCGACGAAATCCTCCGGCCGCCGCAGCGACTTCGCGATGGTGTGCGCGACCCGGACCAGCACGCGGTCGCCTTGCGGGTGACCGCAGCTGTCGTTGTAGGCCTTGAACCAGTCGACGTCGAGGATCGCCAACGCCAGCGGCGTGCGCGCACGCGCGGCGCGGCGCCACTCTTGCTCGAAGCGCTGCTCGAAGGCACGGCGGTTCGCGATGCCGGTCAGACCGTCGTGCAGCGCCGCCGCGGCGTAGGCGTCCCGTTCGCCTTGCAGGCTGGCGGCACGGTCGGCCAAACCGCGGATGCGATACGCCAGCGCGACCGACAAGAAGATCGCTTCCCACGCCACGCCCGCGCCGGCAGCCAGATCGGTCAGCGGCGTGCGCGGGATGGCACCGTACGCGCCGGAGAGCGCGACCGCGAAGCCGGCCACGACGCCGGCGAACGCGATGCTCGACCAGCGTGCCAGCGGGTTCCCCTTTTGCCACGCCGTGACGCCGGCGACGAACACGGCCAGCAAAAACGCCGTCGTCGCGAGCGGATCGAGCGCGTCGAACAGGCCCGCCCGCCGCAGGCCGTCCGGCGTCACCAGATACGCGAGCTTCACCACCACGACGCCCCCGTACATGACGCGCAGCAGCCACCACAGCCGCGGCGCGATGCGCGGCAGCTCGAGCAGCGTGCGCGCGAAGACGGTCACCAGCGCGAGGTAGACGACGAAGGTCAGCGTCCCGAGCGCGTCGCGGGCGCCGGGCGCGAGCACGGCGAGGGGCGACTGCACCAGGTCGTAGAGCGCGAACGCCAGCATCGCGGCGGCGTACCAGCCCGCCACGCGGTCGCGCAGCACGACCGCCAGGATCGCGTTGAGCGATCCGAGCGCGACGATCATGCCGACGATGAACACGAACGCGACGGCGAGCGGCGCGACGAGCGGGTGAGCGGCGGTCACCACGGTCCCCACGCGACACCGTTCGGCGAGCGCCGACGCCGCCCCCGTACCGCGCCGCGGCTAGGCGTGCTGCGGCGCCGTCTCGTCGTCGTCGAGCCGTGCACCGAGCACCGCCAGCGTCCAGCCGACGCGCAGCACGAGCGTTCCGAACGCGCGCCGCAGCGAGACGCTTCGCGCCTGCTTGAGCTCGCGCATGACGCGGCGCTGCCGCTCGTCGACGAGTGCGGACAAGACCAAAGGGTCCGTAAACACGAAAAAACCTCCGTCGGGTACGGAGGTTTGCCAAGGAACGTCGGAACGGACACCGTTCAGATCATTCCGAGCGAACCTCCACGCAAACAATGGAACGACGCACGCCGCTGCCGAGCGATCGCGGAACGTCGAGCTGGAATCGGATCATTGCGTCTCCTCCTTTCTGTTCGCGGCGCGCACCATCGCGCGCCGGCGGACTCGTACTGTACCATGCGCGCGACGCAGGCGTCAACCGCGCGTGGCCGCTTTTAGTGCGCCGACCAGCCGCCGTCGATCGCGATCGGCGCACCCGTGATCGAGATCGCGAAATCGCTGCACAGGAACGCGCACAGCGCGCCGACTTCGGCCGGGGCGATGAAGCGCTTCGAGGGCATCGCCTCGAGGAACGCGCGCTCGAGCGCCTCGTCCTCGCTGATCCCGCCGCCGTAGGAGCGCACGAGGTCGGCCGCCTGTCCGCGTACGAGATCGGTCATCACCGCGCCGGGGCAGATCGCGTTGGCGGTGATGTTGACCGGCG
This sequence comes from Candidatus Sulfotelmatobacter sp., assembly GCA_035504415.1. Taxonomy (NCBI): domain Bacteria; kingdom Pseudomonadati; phylum Acidobacteriota; class Terriglobia; order Terriglobales; family Candidatus Korobacteraceae; genus Candidatus Sulfotelmatobacter; species Candidatus Sulfotelmatobacter sp. Next base: position 536,271 of record DATJRY010000011.1, read on the forward strand.
CGCCCTCGACCGCCGTCGCGCGGGTGAACCCGACCACGCCGTGCTTGGCCGCGATGTACGCGGCCTTGAACGGGCTGGCGATCAGGCCGTGCACGCTGGCGAGGTTGACGATTCGCCCGCCGCCGCGCGCGACCAAGTGCGGCCACGCCGCCTTGGTCGCGTAAAAGACGCTATCGAGATCGATGGTCCGCACGTTCTGCCAGCGGTCGACCGGAAAGTCCGCGATCGACGAGATGAACTGCACCCCGGCGTTGTTCACCAGATGATCGAGGCCGCCGAAATCGGCCGCCGCGGCGTCGACGGTCGCGCGCACCGCGTCGGGGTCGCGCACGTCGCACGCGTACGCGCGCGTCGTCGTGCCGGTCGCCGCGGCGATCGCGTGCGCGGTTTCCTGCGCCGCCGCCGCGTCGAGGTCGACGAGCGCGACCCGCGCGCCCGCCTGCGCGAGGGCCTCCGCGCAAGCGCGCCCAATCCCGCGTGCTGCACCCGTAACAAAGCTAACCCGGTCCTGTAGATCGATCCCAAGCACGGTCCTCGTCCTCCGAAGCAAGGAGAATCGCCCCGTGGGTAGCCTGGTCCTTTCCGGCGTCGCGCGATCCTTCGGTTCGGTGGCCGCAGTCCGCGACGTCTCCTTCACCGTCCCGAGCGGGATCACGTTCGGCCTGCTCGGTCCCAACGGCGCCGGCAAGACGACGACGATGCGGATGATCCTCGGCATCCTCATCCCCGACCGCGGCACGGTGAGCTGGGACGGCCGGGCCGTCGACTTGCGCGTGCGCCGGCAGTTCGGCTACCTCCCCGAGGAGCGCGGACTGTACGCCAAGCTCAAGGTGCGCGACCAGATCGCGTACTTCGGGCGGCTGCACGGCGTGATGCCGCCCTACGACGCGCGGCGCGCCGAGGCGTGGATCGAGCGGCTGGGACTCCAAGCGTACGCGGACCGGCCGTGCGGCGAGCTCTCGAAAGGCAACCAGCAGAAGGTCCAAGTCGCCTGCGCCGCGCTGCATCAGCCGTCCTTGCTCGTCCTGGACGAGCCCTTCTCCGGGCTCGATCCCGTCAACGCCGACATGCTGCTGGCGACGCTGCGCGAGCTGCAGCGCGAAGGCACCTCGCTGATCCTCTCCTCGCACCAGATGTGGCAGATCGAGGACCTGTGCGAGCAGTTCTGCATCATCGCGGAGGGGACGGTACGAGCCGCCGGGACGCTGACCGAGCTGCGCGCGGGCTGGCCGACGCGCGTCGTGGAGGTCGAACCGGCGACGACCCCGTTGCGCGCGATCCTCGACGCGACGCCCGGCGCGCGCGCGATCGCCGGACCGAACGCCGGGACGCTGACGTACGAGGTTCCGGCCGACCTCGACACCGCGGCGCTGCTGCGGGATTTGGTCGGCGCCGGCGCCATCACGCGGTTCGCGCGCCTCGAGCCGCGGCTCCAGGACGTCTACCTGCGCGCGATCGGAGCCGCGGCATGAGCACGCTGGCGGTGATCTTCAACGCGGAGTTCGTGCGCCGCATCCGCTCGCGGCCCTACCTGATCGGGACCGCGATCGGCGCGCTCGGCGTCGCCCTCATCGCGGTGATCCCCTCGTTCATGGTCCACGCCGTCAGCAGCTCGACGCGCAACCTCGTGCTGGTCGGTCCGCCGGCCCTCACGACGCCGGCCGGGGCGGCGCTGCGTCCCGACTTCAGCGTCGTCGCGGTCCTCCCACGGCTCGACGCGACGCCGACCCTCGCCTTTCTCGACGCGCACCGCCACGCCAGCGCGGTGGCGACGCTCTCGCGCACCGGTAGCCGCCTCCACGCGCTCGTCTACGCCCGCGACCCCTCGCTCTTCCCCTCGTCCTTCGCGCGCGATCTCGGTCCGCTGCAAATCGCGCTCGCGACCGGTGCGCCGCTCGAGAGCGTTCGCTCTCGCTTGACCGTGCCGATCGACGTGCGCGACGTCGCCGGACGCTTCGAGAACGCCGGCGAGGCCGATGCCGCGAAAGCCGTGGCGTACCTGTTCGTGCTCTTGCTCTATCTGGCGATCTTGCTCAACGCGCAGGCGATCTCGACCTCGGTCACCGAGGAGAAGACGAATCGCATCGCCGAGCTGCTCGTCGCCGCGGTCGATCCGGTGCAGCTGCTGACGGCCAAGATCCTGGCCGCCACGGCGACCGGCTTCGTGCAGCTCGGCGTGTGGACGGCGATCGGCTTTCTCGCGGGCAGCAAGCTCACCGAGGGCTTCACGAACGGCGACGTCGGCGCGAACGCGGGCCCGCTGGCGATCAGCAGCAGCGAGATCCTCTTGTTCGTCGCGTTCTTCCTGGTCGGCTTCGCGCAGTACAGCGTCCTCTTCGCCGGGGGCGCGTCGCTGGTGAGCCGCACCGAAGACGTCGGCAGCATCACCGGTCCGCTCATGCTGCCGGTGGTCGGCGCGTTCGTGCTCGCGCAGCTGGGGATCCAGTTCCCCAACGGCCCGCTCATGTCGAGCGCGTCGTTCGTTCCGCTGCTCGCGCCGTTCGTGATGTTCACGCGCATCGCGGTGACGCCGGTCCCGGCCTGGCAGATCGCGCTCTCGCTGGCGATCAACGTCGCGGCCGCGATCCTGTTCGCGCTGATCGCGGGACGCGTCTACCGGGTCGGCATGCTGCTCTACGGCCGGCCGCCGTCGCTGCGCCAGATCGTCGCGGCCATGCGGGCCTGAGGGCGTGCCGCGCGCGCTGCTGCCGATCCTGGCGATCACCTTCGTCGACATCCTCGGCTTCACGCTGCTGATCCCGCTGCTGCCGTTCTATGCGACCACGCTCGGCGCGTCGCCGGTGGTGGTCGGCGCGATCTACGCGACGGTGGCCGTCTGCTCGCTGCTCTCCTCGCCGCTGTGGGGACGGCTGAGCGACCGCATCGGGCGGCGCGGCGTGCTGCTGGCCGCCCAAGTCGCCGCGCTGATCGGCTTCGTGCTGCTGGCCTCCAGCAACACGTTGTGGATGATCTTCGTCGCGCGCGCGATCGAAGGGCTCGGCGGCGGGGGCCTGGGGATCACGCAGGCCTACGTCACCGACGTCACCGCGCCCGAGCAGCGCGCGCGGGCGTTCGGCTTGGTCGGCGCGACCTTCGGGCTGGGCTTTCTGATCGGACCGGCGACGGCCGGGCTGCTGGTCCGCTTCGGCTACCACGTCCCGTTCGCGGCCGCCGCCGGCCTCGAGCTGATCACGGTCATGCTCACGCTCACGCTGCTGCCCGAGTCACGCGGCGCGGTCACCACGCTGCCGCCGCTGCGCGAGGTCAAACGCTCGCTCACGACCGCACCGCTGGGCCGGCTCGTGCTCACGCAGTTCGCGTTCTCGATCGGCTTCACGTCGTGGATCGGCGGCTTCGCCCTGTTCGCGCAGCGCGTGCTCGGGTTCGGGCCCGAGCGCACCTCGCAGGTCTACATCCTCTTCGCCGTGGTCGGCATCGTCGTGCAGGTCGCGCTGATCGGCCGGCTCGTCGCGTGGCTGGGTGAAGGCCGCGTCGCGCTGGCCGGTTTCGCGTGCGCGATCCTCGCCTACGCGACGGTCGCCTTCATCGACCGGGCGGCGTTCTTCTACCCGTTCATCGTGCTGTGGTCGATCTCGGGCTCGCTGATTCGGCCGACGCTGGGATCGCTGATCGCCGACGCGGCGCCCGGCGATCAGCGCGGGACGATCCTGAGCATCAACGACAGCCTCAACAACGTCGCGTTCATCGTCGGACCGCTCATCGCGACGCGCGTCTTGATGGCCGCGCCGCATTTGACCGGCATCGTGCCGGCCTTCTTCTCGGCGGTCGCGCTGGCGCTCGGACTCGGGCTGCTGATGCGCGCGCCGCGCGCCGAAGGACGGCTGGCGACGTGAGGCTGGTCGCGGTCTCCGACACGCACGGCCATCTGCCGGCGCACGCGGTCCCCGACGGCGACGTCCTCATCCACGCCGGCGATCTGACGCGCATGGGGACGCTCGAGCAGATCGCCGCCGCGGGCGCGTGGCTGCGCAGCTTACCGCACCGCGACAAGATCGTCATCGCCGGCAACCACGACTTCGCCTTCGAACGCGAACCGGCGGCGGCGCTGGCGGCGTTCGGCGAGGGCTTCACCTACCTGCTCGACGCGGGCGTGACGATCGCGGGCGTTCGGTTCTGGGGCTCGCCGTGGCAGCCGCAGTTCTTCGACTGGGCCTTCAACCTCGATCGCGGCGCGCCGCTGGCGGAGAAGTGGGCGCTGGTCCCCGGCGATACCGACGTGCTGATCACGCACGGGCCGCCGCAGGGCATCCTCGATCGCACCGCCGGCGGCGACGCGGCCGGCTGCGCGGATTTGCTCGCGCGCGTCGCCGCCGTGCGCCCGCGCGCGCACGTCTTCGGGCACATCCACGAAGCCGCCGGCGTCGTCGAACGCGACGGCACGACGTTCGTCAACGCCTCGATCTGCGATCTGCGCTACCGGCCGGTGAACCCGCCGCGCGTGCTCGACCTCTGAGCCGCGTTCAGCGGGTCGCGATCGCTTCCGCTTCCGCCACCCGCAGCGCCAGGCTCAGCTCGCGCAAGAACGAGGACGCGTCCATGACGATCCCCAGCGTCTGGTGCGAGCCGCGATCGGTCAGCTTGGTGACCGACGAGGGGTTGATGTCGACGCAGACCGTCTTGCACGAGGCCGGCAACAGGTTGCCGACCGCGATCGAATGCAGCAGCGTGCAGACCAACAGCGCCATCCCGAACTCGGGGACGTGGCGGCGCATCGCGCGCTGACACTCGATGACGTCGGTGATGACGTCCGGCAGCGGGCCGTCGTCGCGGATCGAACCGCACAGCACGACCGGAATGTGCTTGCGGTAGGCCTCGTACATCACGCCGCCGGTCAGCAGCCCCGCGTCGATCGCTTCCCGAATGCCGCCCAGCGCGCGGATGCGGTTGACCGTGCGCAAGTGGTGAACGTGGCCCTCTTCGGCGGGGAAGGCGTCTTCGAGCTTGACGCCCAGCGAGGTGCCGAAGAACTGCGACTCGATGTCGTGCACGGCCAGCGCGTTGCCCGCGTAGAGCGCGTTGACGTAGCCGTCGCGAATCAGCTCGGCCAGGTACGGTCCGGCGCCGGTGTGGATGATCGCGGGGCCGCCGACCAGCAGCACCCGCTTCCCGGCGCGCAGCACCGCCAGCAGCTCGCGCGCCAGCTCGCCGAGCAGCGCGTGGCGCGGCTTCTCGGAGGAGACGGCGCTGGCCATGAACTCGAACACGTCGCGCTTGCGCGCGCGAGGCGGGATCGCGATCTTCACGCCGGCGTGTCCGACCACGACCGCGTCGCCGCGCTTCACGTCGGACGGCGCCACCGTCACCGCGCCGCCGTCGTCGAGCACGATCGCGCAGTCCATCTCCGGGTTGGCGACCTCGAGCCACACGCCGCGCACCCGCACCTGGGTCGCGTAGTTCGTCGTCGCGTAGAAGTCGTCGGGCAGGACGCCGTCGGCCGGGGCCGGTTCCAGCGCCACGTCGCCCTCGTCGAGCACCTCGACGCCGGCGTCGCGCTGCAGCTTCTCGAGGATCTCGTCGAGATGCTGCGGGTCTTCGGCTTCGATCCGCAGCCGCGCGTACGAGGGCTCGGTCTTGGTCTGTCCCGACTCGAACTCTTCGATGACGTACGCGGTCCGGTCGTCGTCGGTCAGGATGCCCAGGACGCGGTTGAAGATGCCGGAGTCGATGATGTGCCCGCGCAGCTCGATCCGGCGGACGACCGTTCCAGACGGCGAAGCGGAGCTCATGGGGCTCGTGTTCGTACCGACGCCGCTCGGCAACCTTCGCGACGTGACGCTGCGCGCGCTCGACGTCCTGCGCGACGCCCCGCTGGTGGTGGCCGAAGACTCGCGGGTCGCGCGGCGGCTGCTGACCGCGCTCGGCCTGGGCGCCAAGGACGTTTGGACCTACCAGGAGCACAACGCGCGCGCGGTCACGCCCGGCATCCTCGAGCGGGCCCGGACCGAGACGGTCGCGGTCGTCACCGACGCCGGAACGCCCGGGATCAGCGATCCCGGCTCGGCGCTGGTCGCCGCCGCCCGGGCGGCCGGCATCCCGGTCGAGGTGCTGCCGGGTCCGGCGGCCTTCGTCGTCGCCGCCGTGCTCTCGGGGTTCGACTTGCGCAGCTTTCGCTTTGCCGGGTTCCCCCCGCGCGCGAGCGGCGCCCGCCGAACGGCGTTTCGCGCGGCGCTCGGCGAGACGACGGTCTGGTACGAGGCGCCGCACCGCATCCGCGCGGCGCTGGCCGACTTGGCGGCAGTCGCGCCCGAGCGGCGCGTGTTCCTGGTCCGCGAGCTGACCAAGCTCTACGAGCAGCAAGTGCTGGGCACGGCCGCCGAGATCGACGCGGCCCTGGCGGAGCCGGTGCGCGGTGAGATCGCGTTCGTCGTCGAGGGCGATCCCGCGTCGGACGCGAGCGACGCCGTATCGCCGGACGAGCTCGACGCCGCGATCGACGCGGGCCTGGCGGAAGGGCTGACGATCTCGGCGCTCGCGAAGCGGCTGGCCGACGCCGGCCACGGCGAACGGCGTCACCTCTACGCGCAGGCCAGTGCGCGCAAGGCGGAACGCGCCGGGTCAGACGTCGAGTAGCGCCACCACGTCGAGGACGAAGCCCGGCATCACGGGTCCGCAGTCGAGCTGCGAAATCGACCCCAGCTCTTGGTGGGCGCCGTCGACCCAGCGATCGACGGTCCGTTCGTAGGGGTCGACGAGGACGACCAGATGTGCGCCGTGGCGCGACCAGTTCGCGCACTTGCGCACCTGCGCGCCGTGCCGATCGCTCTTCGAGCGAATCTCGAAGACGGCGTCGGGCGTCCCGGCGAAATAGTTCTCGCGCTGGGCAGCGTCGAGGACGTTCCACCGCTCCGCGCGCACGAACGAACCGTCCGGAGCGAAGACCGATGAGTCAGGCAGACGATAGCCGGCGGTCGGACCGAAGACCTGACCGAGGCGGAACGCTTTGCTCCACACCATGAGCTGAAGGACCAGCTCGCTGTTCCGCAGGTCGGACCCGGCGCCGTTCGGGGTCACCAGCAGGCTCCCGTCGGCCAAGCGCTCGACGGAATAACCGCCGTTGAGCTCGTGCAGCTGCATGAGCTCTTCGTCGGTCGGCGGGGTGATCGGACGGAAGACGACGGCCATCGGCGTGTCACGCGATTCTATCACGCCGCTCCGCTCGCTCGCCAAGGGCGGAGGCCGGGCGCAGCCGCGGTGCCGAAGGCTACCCGGTGTCCGAGCGCGGCTTCTACGTCACCACCCCCATCTATTACATCAGCGGAACGCCGCACATCGGGCACGCGTACACCTCGATCGCGGCCGACATCCTGGTGCGCACCGCGCGGGCGCACGGCCCGGCGCGCGCGCTGACCGGCACCGACGAGCACGGCCAGAAGGTCGCCGCCGCCGCCGAGGCGGCCGGGCAGACGCCGCACGAGTACGTCGACGCGCTCGTCCCGCGCTGGCGCCAGCTCTTGGCCGCCTACGAGACCAGCTTCGACGACTTCATCCGCACCACCGAGCCGCGACACGCGCACACGTGTCTGGCGCTGTTCGAGCGAATGCGCGCCAACGGCGACGTCTACGAGGGCGTCTACGAAGGCTGGTACTGCACCAACGACGAGACGTTCTGGCCCGAAGCCAAGCTCATCGACGGCCGCTGTCCGAATCCCGAGTGCCGCCGTCCGGTGCAGTGGCTCTCGGAGAAGAACTGGTTCTTCCGGCTCTCGGCGTACACCGAGCGTTTGCGCGCGCACTTCCTGGCCAATCCGAACTTCTTGCGGCCGCAGTCGCGCTACAACGAGATGATGGCGCTGCTCGACGAAGGGCTCGAGGATCTCTCGATCTCGCGCTCGTCGTTCGACTGGGGCATCCCGCTGCCCGGCGGCGGCGTGCTCTACGTCTGGTTCGACGCGCTGATCAACTACATCAGCGCGCTGGGCTGGCCCGAGGATCCCGACGGCCTGTTCGCCGCGTTCTGGCCCGGGCTGCACTTGATCGGCAAGGAGATCGCGCGCTTCCACACGCTGATCTGGCCGGCCATGCTGTGGTCGGCGGGACTCGAAGCGCCGGCACGCGTCTTCGCGCACGGCTGGATCCTGGTCGAAGGCGAGAAGATGTCGAAGTCGGTCGGCAACGTCATCGAGCCGTTCGCGCTGGTGCGCGAGTTCGGCGCCGACGCGGTGCGCTATTTCCTGTTCCGCGAAGCGCCGTTCGGCAGCGACTTCTCGATCTCGCTCGAGAAGCTGCGCCAGCGCCACAACAGCGATCTGGGCAACGATCTGGGCAACCTGCTGCGCCGTTCGCTGGCGATGCTGGCACGCTACCGCGACGGCCTGGTTCCCGAGCCGCCGGCCACCAGCGAGCTGGCCGAACGCTTCGCCGACGTGCCGGCGCTGGTGCGCGATCACGTCGCGGCGCTGCGCTTTCGCGAAGCGCTCGACGAGATCTGGAACCTGGTCGGCGCGCTCAACCGCGCGATCGACGAACGCAAGCCGTGGGAGCTCTACAAGCAGGAACGCGGCGTCGAGCTCGACGCGCTGCTCTACGAGCTGTGCGAGGGGCTGCGCTGGCTGGCGCTGCTGCTGTTCCCCTTCATGCCGGTCAAGACGAGCGAGATCTGGCGACAGCTCGGCCTGGACGGCACGCCCGAACGCACCTGGGCCGACGCGCTGCAATGGGGACTGCTCGCCCCCGGTACCCAGACGACCCCCGGCGACCCGCTCTTCCCGCGCCTCGAAGCGGCCGCGGTGTAACGGTCACGGCGGCTTGCCGTACTCGTCGATCGTGCCGTTGGCGCGCTCGCGCGCCAGCACCGCTTCGCAGCGCGCGCGATAGAACGCGCACACGACGCGCGAGAGCGGGAACGGGTCGGGCAGCACGTAGCCGGGCGGCGGTTCCTGCAAGTTGAACTGCACGGTGCGGCGGGTGAGGAGCGGATCGTTGCCGGCGGGGAAGCGCTGCGGCCACGGGACGTCGACCGTGTCGACATAGCCGTCGCTGAAGTGCCACGTGCAGTGCAGCCAGTGATAGTCGATCCCGTTGACCCGCTTGTAGTCGATGATGTCGTAGCACGGCGCGACGTCGCTGCTGACTTCACCCGGCGTCCCGGCCAGAATGGGGTTGTACTGCTTCATCGTCTCCGTGCCGCCCGGGGTCGCCGTCGGCGGCCCTTGCGCGACGTCGTGCTGCGCTTGCGCGATGGTCTGCGAGAACTTCGCGTCGAGCGCGGCGATCTGTTGCGGATCGAGGGCGCTCGAGGCGTGCTGCGGCGGGCCGTGCGGGCGCGAGAGCTCGACGTGATTCGCGACGACGGTGGGGGCCTTGGGGGCGTGGACGGGACGCGTCTTGGTGATGCCGGTCGGGCGCTTCACCACCGGATGGTGCGCGAAGCCCTTCGAGGGCAGGCGCTGCGCCACCGCGTGCGGCGCGATCGACGGCAGCGCGACCTTGCTGGGGATCTTGACCGGCGTCGGCGTCGGCTTGGGGGTGGGCGTGACGACCGGGCGCGGCGTCGGGCTGGGGCTGGGCGTGGGCAGCGGCTTGAGGTGCTCGATCGTGATGCGCTGCGTCTCCGCGGCGACGTCGCGCTCGGCGCGCGGCTTGAGCGCGCTCCAGAACGTCGTCCAGACCGTCCCGCCCAGCACGTGGACGAGCAGCGAGACGACGATCGCCCAAAGAAGCAAGCGGCGGGCAGATTTGCCGCGCTCGGGGAAGAGCTGCACGGAGGTACTAACGTTCCGACATGATCGATACGCATGCGCACGTGCACGATCGCGCCTTCGACGAAGACCGCGACGCAATGCTTGCGCGGGCTCGCGACGCAGGCGTCGAGCAGATCGTAACGGTCGGATGCGACCTCGACGATAGCCGGCGTGCCTGCGTCATAGCTGAGTCCTTTCACCTTTTCTCCACCATCGGCATCCACCCGCACGAGGCCAAGGACGCCCCCGCCGACCTGGACGGCGCGTTCGACGCGCTGCGCGCGCAGTACGGCGACCGGATCGTCGCGGTCGGCGAGACGGGCTTGGACTACTACTACGACCACAGCCCGCGGCCGGTGCAGCAGGCGGTTCTGGCGGCCCAATTGCGCTACGCGCGCGAGCGCGCGCTGCCGCTCGTCTTCCATCAGCGCGACGCGCACGACGACTTCGTCGACGCCCTGCGCGCCGGTTACGATCCGGCCTCGCAGCGCGGCATCGTCCACTGCTTCACCGGGACCGCCGAGCAGGCGCGCCAGTTCACCGGCGAGTTCGGGCTGCTGCTGGGGATCGGGGGCGTGGTCACCTTCAAGACGGCCGGCGGGCTGCGGGAAGCGGTCGCCGCGGTCGGTCTCGAGCACCTCGTCCTCGAAACCGACTGCCCGTACCTGGCCCCCGTCCCCCGTCGCGGCCAGCGCAACGAGCCGGCGTACGTCGCCGACACGGCCCGCGTGGTGGCCGAAGTGCTCGGCGTCGCGGGCGCGACGGTGAGCGCGCGGACCGACGCCAACGCGCGCGGGGTCTTTGGTCCGCGCGTCTAAGGTGTTGTGGTGCAGCCCAAGGCCGCCTACGTGCGGGACATGTTCGCGACCATCGCGCCCCGCTACGACCGCGCGAACCGCGTCCTCACGGCGGGGGTCGACGAGGCCTGGCGCAAGCGCGCCGTCGCCGAGCTGGCGGCCCCGCACGGCGGCAGCGTGCTCGACTTGTGCTGTGGGACGGGCGACCTCGTCTTCCATCTGCTGCGTTCCGACCCGTCGCTGCGGGTGACCGGGATCGACTTCACCGGCGCGATGCTCGACGGCGCGCGGCGGCGCGCGCGGAGCGCCGATCCACACGGCCGCGCGAGCTTCGTCGAAGGCGACGTGACCGCGCTGCCGTTCGCCGACGCCAGCTTCGACGGCGCGACGATGGGGCTCTCGCTGCGCAACGTCGTCGACATCGTCGGCGCGCTGCGCGAGGCGCGCCGCGTGTTGCGGCCGGGGACGCGCTTCGTCAACCTCGACGTCACCAAGCCGCGCCACCCGCTGGTGCGCCGGCTGTTCGGATTGTACTTCTACGGCGTGGTGCCGCTGATCGGCGGCCTGGTCGGCGGTTCGCGCGCCGCCTATCGGTACTTGCCGAACTCGCTGACCAACTTTCCCGACGCCGACGGTCTGGCCGAGCGCTTTCGCACCGCCGGTTTCCGCGACGTGCGCTACGTGCGGCTGGGCTTCGGCGCGATCGCGCTGCACGTGGGGACGGCCTGACCGTGCTGGAACGCAAGCCGGTCGGGCGCGACCTCTACGCGCTGGTCGAAGAGTATTTCCGCTCCTCGTTCGAGACCGACAACGAGCTGATCACCGAAGCCGTGCGGCGCATGCTCGACGCCGGCGGGAAGCGGCTGCGACCGCGCTTCACGCTGCTGGCCGCCGAGGCGGTCGGCGCCCATGCCGAGCAGCACCTGCGGTTGGCCGCGTTCATGGAGCTGATCCACGTCGCGACGCTCATCCACGACGACGTCGTCGACGGCGCGAAGACGCGCCGCGGCGTCAACGCGACCGCGGTCGACTTCGGCAACCGCATCAGCGTGTTGGCCGGCGACTATCTGTTCGCGTGGATCTTCAAGAACGTCACCGCCGGGTACCCGGTGCCGATCCCGCACGTGCTCAGCGCCACGCTCGCCGACATCACCGACGGCGAGGTGCTGCAGCTGCGCGCGCTGGCCGACCTCGAGACGACGCAGGCCGGCTACGTCGAGATCGCCACCAAGAAGACGGCCTCGCTGTTCGCCGCCTCGGCCGAGTGCGGCGCGCTGGCGGCCGGCGGTTCGCCGTTCGCCGTGCGCGCGCTGCGCGAGTTCGGGACCGCCTACGGGATCGCGTTCCAGATGCGCGACGACCTGCTCGACCTCACGGCGGACGAAGCAACGCTCGGCAAGCCGGTGGGCAACGACTTGCGCGAGCGGAAGATGACCATACCCCTCGTGCTGGCCTTATCCACGGGGAACGAGGAATTCCGGGCCCTCGTCGAACGCTTCTTTGCCGGTGAGGGCGACGGACGCGACGACGTCGCGGCCGTGGTGGCCGGGATCGCCGCGCAGGGTGGCCTGGCCAAGACGGAAGCCGTTCTGGCCGGCTACGTCGAACGAGCGAAACAGTCGTTGGCGCCGCTCGGTACCGTACCGGCGCGCGCCGAGCTCGCCGCCCTCGCCGACGCGCTGCTCTAGAGAAAGACCTCTTCTATGTTCTCACCGATGGAAATCGCCGCCGTGGTCGGCCTCGGCATCCTCATCTTCGGAGCCGAGCGCCTGCCCAAGCTCGCCCGCAGCGCCGGCCAAGCCAAGAAAGAGTTCATGGTCGGTCAGGCCGAGGCGGACGTCGCCGCCGAGCGGGCTCGTGAGGAAGCCCGTGCACGCGCGCAGGCCGAGGTCCGCGAGGCCGAGGCGTCGGCCGGGCCGAGCGGGGTCGGCCAGGGCGCGATCGTTCCCGACCCGATCACCGGCGCCCCCGGCCCCAGCGCCGTCGCACCGCCGCAGCACTAGTCGCCCGTGCTCGCCGAGCGTACCCCGGCCGCCAACGGCGAGGCGGGCCGCCGCGAGGTCATCTGGGATCAGAAGGAGATGCCGTTCACGGAGCACCTGCGGGAGCTCCGCAACCGGCTCTTCGTCTGCATCGTCACGATCGCCGCGCTGGCGGTCCTGCTGCTCTATCCCGCGCAGCAGGCGATCCCATATCTGACCAACCTCTACTTCCACGGCATCCGGCTGCACGCGTTCGGTCCGGCCGACGCGGTCTGGGCGATCTTCAAGTTCGCGCTCTACGGCGCGGTCGTGCTGGGTCTGCCGATCATCCTCTATCAGATCTGGATGTTCGTGGTGCCGGCGATCCACCCGCGCACGCGCCGCGCCGTCTACTCGTACGTGGTGCCTTCGTTCCTGTTGGCGCTGGTCGGCATCGCGTTCGCGCACCTGGTGGTGATCCCGCGCGTCGTCACCGGCTTGGAGTTCATCACCCGGAGCGTCGCCGAGCAGACCTACGGCATCGAGTCGACGATCAACCTGATCCTGCTGCTGTTCTTGGCCTTCGCGATCGTCTTCCAGACGCCGGTCGTCATGCTGCTCTTGGCGCGCATCGGCTTGGTCAACAGCGGCTTGCTCCGCCGCTACCGGAAGTACATCGGCTTCGGCATGCTGGTCGGCGCCGCCGTCTTGGCGCCCGACGGCAGCCCGGTCACCATGTTCCTGATCGCGGTCCCGACCTACGTGCTGTTCGAGTCGTCGATCTGGATCATCCGCGCGATGGAGGGGAAGTGGAAGGCCGAGCTGCCCGGCTGAGCTTCGCCGCGCCGGCGCGCGCGCTGCGGGCGAGCTGGGACGATCTGGTCACGCTGTTCGCGAACGTCGGCTTCGGCGTCACGCTGCTGGCGGTGTGGGCGCTGCTGACGACGATCGGCGTGATCGTCGACCAGGGCAAAGATCCGAGCTACTACGCCGGTGCCTACGGGCCGCCGCTCTCGCGGCTGATCCTGCGGCTCGATCTCCAGAACATCTACCACAGCCCGGCCTACATCGGCATCCTCGGGCTGATCCTGTGCTCGATGGCCGCGGCGACGTTCGTCAAGGTGATCCCGCGCCGCATCCCGCGCCTGCACCCGGTCCGCATCGAAGCGATCCCGCTGCACGCGACCCTGCGCGTCGCCGGTGATCCCGAGCGCGTGCGCGAGCGCATCGCCGCGTTCTTCGCCGCGCGCGGCTGGCAGGTGCGCTCGCGCACCTTCGCCGGCGAAGAGTGGACGTTCGCCGACAAGGTCAATTGGGCGCGGCGCGGCGTGCTGATCGCGCACATCGGCTTCGTGATCATCGCGATCGGCACGACGATTTACTGGGCGAAAGGCTACAGCGGCCAGTTCACCGTGCTCAGCGGACAGACCGCGACCATACCGCAGAACGGCGCGACCGTCTCGCTCGAGCGCTTCGCCTATCGCATCGATCCGATCACCACCAAAGCCGGCGTCGTGTACCAGCCGATCGACTATGTCTCGAACGCGATCGTCACCGGCCGCGACGGCGTCGCGCACCACGCGGTGATCCGGGTCAACCATCCTTACGATCTCGACGGGACGCTGATCTATCAGGCGACCTACGGCTTCGGGATCGACTTCGCGCTCACCAAGGACGGCCGGCCCGTCCCCGGGCCCGACCACCCGCTGCTCGAGGGCGAAGGGTTTCCGATCGACGGGACCTCGCGCGCGATCCAGTACACGCGCTTCGTCGGCACGATCGACCGCACGACCGGGCAGCCCGGTCCCGACCCGCGGCCGAACGACCCCGGCGTGGTCATCCAGGCCTTCGACGGCGATCAGTCCGTCGGCAGCGCACTGGTCCCGCTCGGGCAACCGATCGACCTGGGCGCCGGCTACCGGCTCGAAGCGACCCGCTACGTGCTCTACTCGGGCTTCCAGTACCGCTACGACCCGGGCATTCCGGTCGTCGGGCTGGGCGCGCTGATCCTCGTGCTCGGCCTGTGCATCGCGATCTACCTGTTGCCCGCCCGGCTGTTCGTGCAGGTCCGGCCGGCCGCCGACGGCGCCGAGGTCGGAATCGCCGCCACCACCGTCAAAGGCTACGAGGTCTTCGAAGATCGTTTCCGCGAGATCGTCGCGGACCTGCGGCGCAGCGAAGCCGCTACCTAGGAGAGCGCATGGACCCCATCCGCGTACAGATCGACACGACCTTGCTGGTCATCGGCATCGCCGCCTACGTCACCGGCGCGATCGTGATGCTCGGGTTCTTCTTGCTGCGGCGGCCGATCTTGCGCGCGCTGGGACTGCCGCTGGCGATCGTCGGCTGCGCCGCGCAGTTCGCCGAGCTGGGCACGCGCTGGTGGATGACCGGCGTGTGGCCGCTGACCAACCTGTACGGCTCGCTCTCGCTGTTCAGCGCGTTCGCGGTGCTGATCTTCCTGGTCTTCGCCTACAAGTACGACCTGGCGATCGTGGGCGGCTTCCTCTTGCCGTGCGCGGCGATCGCGCTGGGCTACGCGACGATCTGGAACGAAGGCACGATGCCGGCCGTCCCGGCGCTGCAGTCGTACTGGATCAAGATCCACGTCCCGATCGTCGTCGCGTCGTACGCGACGTTCCTGTTCGGCTTCTGCGTCTCGGCGCTGTACCTGCTCAAGGACTACGCGGAGAAGCACTTCCGCCGTCGCAGCACCGCGGTGCGCGGCCTCGCCGCGGCGGCCGGCGGCCCCGCGATCGACGTCAACCTCAAGACCGGCGACTACGCGAGCGGCGTCGGCGTGAAGCGTGAGGACACGCCGGCGATCGCGCAGGCGGCCGCCGCGGGCGATCCGTGGGCGGTGTGGCTGGCCGGGCTCCCCTCGCTGGCGCGGCTGGACGTCATGCAGTACCGCATCATCGGCATCGGCTTGCCGTTGCTCTCGATCGGCATCATCACCGGCGCCATGTGGGCCAAAGAGGCGTGGGGCGCGTATTGGCAGTGGGATCCCAAAGAGACGGCGGCGCTGGCGTCGTGGATCGTCTACGCGATCTACTTGCACTTGCACACGCGCCCGGAATGGAAGGGCACACGCACCGCGTGGATCAGCGTGCTCGGCTTCGCCTCCATCATGTTCTGCTATCTCGGCGTGAACATCTGGATCAGCGGGCTGCACTCCTACAAGGTGTGAGTCTTCGGCCCGCGGTCGACCAGCAGATTCACCAGCCACAGCACGAAGGTCGCGCTCAATACCGCTGTCTCCACGTACCCCAGGTGCAAGCGTAGCGGCGTGAAGTCGTAGACGAGCGCCAACGCGACGTCGAGGATCGCGATCGCGCGCGTGATCGCCCACGTACGCGTGATGAAGATCAGGTAGCTGAAGATCAGCGCGAAGACGGTCTGCATCGACTAGTCGGCATGGTCCGAGGGCGGCCCTTCGCCTGGCGACCGTGAGGGAACGGGCGCGGGCGTCGGCGGCGCGACCGTGCTCGGGTTTTCCCAGACCGCCTTCGCGCGCGGCGGCAACGCCGGCAGGTTCTTGAGGAAGTACGCGATCTGCCAGATCGACTGCTGATCCATCGTCTGATCGAAGGCCGGCATCGCGGTGAAGCGGATGCCGTGATCGATCTTCCAGTACGTCTCGCCGACCGGATCGTCGTCGACCCCGTGCTTGGCGAACTGCGGCGCGTGGATCGCGAAGCCTTGTGCGATCGCGGTCGGCGTGCTGTGCGCGGTGCCATGGCAGACGGCGCAATTTTGCACGTACAGGGTCGCGCCTTTGACGAAGCCGGCCTCGTCCGGCGTCGCGATCGGATACGGCGGCTGCGGCACCTCGCGGCGCATCGTCGCCGCCAGCGATTTCTTGGCAGCCCAGCGCTCCATCATGCCCGGCTTGACGTCCTGGCGTGCCGGCACGACCCCGGTGAGGACCGCGGCCACGCCCGCCACCGCGACCAGGATCAGGGCGAGTACGAACCCGCCGAAAAATGCACGCATACCGCTGGGTATTCCCCGTGTTTCAGGAACGATGGCCATCGCACCGCCGCAGGGGAAGACGCTCGAGGAGCTCCGCTTCGACAACAGTTTCGCGGCGCTCGGCGACGCGTTTTCCGAACGCCGGACGCCGAGCGGGATTCCCGGCGCGCGACTCGTCGCCTTCAGCCAAGAGGCCGGTTCGCTGCTCGACCTGCGCCCCGGCGAAGAGCGCCGGCCCGAGTTCCTCGCGCTGGTGGCCGGCGACGCGCTCGTGCGCGGGATGGAACCGGTGGCGGCGCGCTACGGCGGTCACCAGTTCGGCGTGTGGGCCGGTCAGCTCGGTGACGGGCGCGCGATCTTGCTCGGCGAGACCACCGACGTGTCCGGCCGCCCGTGCGAGCTGCAGCTCAAGGGCGGCGGCCTGACGGCGTTCTCGCGCATGGGCGACGGCCGCGCCGTCATCCGCTCGACGGTGCGCGAGTTCCTCGCCAGCGAGGCGCTGCACCACCTGGGCGTGCCGACGACGCGCGCGCTGGCGATGGCCGCCGGTGACGAGCCGGTGCTGCGCGAGCGCGTCGAGCGCGCCGCGACGCTGATCCGCCTCGCGCCCAGCTTCGTGCGCTTCGGCTCGTTCGAGATCTTCCACTACCGCGGACTGCCGGCCGAGGTGCGCACGCTGGCCGACTACGTCATCGCGCGCTTCTTTCCGGAAGCGGGCGCGGGCGAGGACCGTTACGCGCGCTTCTTCGCGACCGTCGTCGAACGCACGGCCCGCTTGATGGCCGAGTGGCAGGCGATCGGCTTCGCGCACGGCGTCATGAACACCGACAACTTCTCGATCCTGGGGCTGACGCTCGACTACGGTCCGTACGGCTTCATGGAGACCTACGAGCCGAGCCTGATCTGCAACCACACCGACGAGAGCGGCCGCTACGCGTTCGACAAGCAGCCGACGATCGGGCTGTGGAACTGCTACGCGCTGGCGGAGTCGCTCTCGTCGCTGATCGCCGAGGCCGATCGGGCGGTCCCGCTGCAGCGCTACGCCGAGGTCTACCGCACCCACTTCCTGGCGCTGGTGCGCGCCAAGCTCGGTTTGCGCGAGCCGCGCGAAGACGACGCCGACCTCGCGCTTTCGCTGTTCGAGATGCTCGAGCAGCGCCGAATCGACTGGACGCGCTTCTGGCGCGCGCTCTCGCACGACGACGCCGCCGCGCTGGCGCTGCTCGGCGAGGACGCGGCCTCCCGCGGCTGGTTCGCGCGTCTGGGCGAGCGCGTTGCCGCTCAAGGCGGCGACGACGCGGAGCGCCGCACGGCGATGCGCGCGGTCAACCCGAAGTACGTGCTGCGCAACTGGATCGCGCAGCTCGCCATCGAGGCGGTCGAAGCCGGCGACGACGCCGTCATCGCCGAGGTGCTGGCCGTGCTGCGCACGCCGTACGACGACCATCCCGAACACGAGGACTGGACGCAGCCCGCGCCGGCCAAGTACGCGGGCCTCGAGGTCAGCTGCTCGTCGTAGCCCGGCGGCGGGCGCGCAGCGTCCCGGTCGGCATCGGCCACGGGCGCGTCGCCAAGCCGAACACGACCATGACGAGCGTGCCGATCCCGCCGACCAGAAAGGCCAGGTCGGTGCCGCCGCGCTCGGAGAGCCAGCCCACCAGCAGCGCACCGAACGGGCCGGTCGCGAGAAACACGTAGCTGTAGAGACCGCCGATGCGGCCCTGCAAGAACCCCGGCGTCGCGAGCTGGACCAGCGCGTTGGTGCTGGCGGTGTAGAGGGTGTAACAGACGCCGACCACGACCAGCACGAGTGCGTCGCCCAGCGTGCTGCGCTCGAACGCGAGGCCGATCTGCGCCGCTCCGAAGCCGCATGCGGCCGCGAGCAGCACGCGCGGTGAGGCGCGCTCGCGCGACGCCACGATCAGCGCTCCGATGAAGGCGCCGGCGCCGAAGCTGGCGGCGATGAGGCCGTAGACCTGCGGGCCGCCGTGCAGTGTCTGCCGCGCGAGAACGGGGAGCAGCACGTTGAAGTTGATCGCGAACAGCGAGATCACCAGCAGCATCGCCAGCACGACGGTGATCGTCTTGGTCTTGCGCGCGTAGCGCAACCCGTCGGCGATCGAGCGCAGCAGCGGCGTGCGCCGCTGGATTCCCGGCGTCGGGTGGAACTCGTGCTCGCGCATCGCGCCCAGCGCGGCGATGACGGCCAGATAGCTGACGGCGTTGAGCGCGAAGCACCAGCCCGTTCCGACCGTCGCGATCAGCACGCCCGCGATGCCCGGGCCGACGATGCGGGTCGCGTTGTTGAGCCCCGAGTTGAGCGCGATGGCGTTGGCCAGCTCCCCGCGGCCGACCAGCTGCACCATCAGTGCTTGGCGGCTGGGGTTGTTGAAGACCAGGACGACGCCGCGGATCACGGCGATCAGGTCGATCACCCAGACGCGGTCGACGTGCAGAAACACGATCAGCGCCAGCGCGGCGGCGCAGAGCGCCATCGCCCCCTGCGTCGCCATCATCAGGCGATGGCGCGAGACACGGTCGGCGAGCGCCCCGCCGAGCAGCCCGAGCACCGCGTAGGGTCCGTAGAAGCAGAAGCTGACGACGCCGACCGCGATCGCGGAGTGCGTGAGATCGAGGACCAGCCACGACTGCGCCGCCGTCTGCAGCCAGGTGCCGATCTGCGAGACGAGCTGCCCGGTGAAGTAGAGCCGGTAGTTGCGGTGGCGGCGGAGGCTGGCGAAGGTCTGCACGGGCTCCTTATGTGGAGAAGGGGCGAGGACGCGCGGGCCCGCGCCGGGAAACGCGCGAGGCGTGGATCGTCCCCCCTCCGATCAGCCCCAGCCCGGCGAGTTACGACCGGGCGAGGTCCGCGTTTTGGTTCGCGGCATCGCTCGCGGCGTCTCGGTGACCGAGCTGGCCGAATTGTTCATGCCGTACGGTG
Source organism: Candidatus Sulfotelmatobacter sp. (assembly GCA_035504415.1). NCBI lineage: Bacteria > Pseudomonadati > Acidobacteriota > Terriglobia > Terriglobales > Candidatus Korobacteraceae > Candidatus Sulfotelmatobacter > Candidatus Sulfotelmatobacter sp. Next base: position 555,646 of record DATJRY010000011.1, read on the forward strand.
GCGATCCGAACCGCATCGCCCTGCCGCGCGATCGGCGCACCCGCCGCCGCAAGGGCATCGCGTACGTCGTGTTCGCCAACGCGCGGCTGGCCGAAGCGGCGATCGCCGCGTTCACCAACACCGTGCTGCAGGACAAGACGATCACCCTCGAGCTGGCCGCGGACCGGCCGCCCAAGAAGCCGCGCGGCCGCGGCCGCTGAGCGCTACTGCCAGTATTTCTCGACCGTCTCGGCGCTGCGCTCGCGGCTCTGGTCGGGATTCTGACCGAACTCCTCGCGCGCGCGCCGCTGGCGCAACAGATCCCAGAGCCGGTCGAGCTGGACGTTGATGTCGCCCAGCCGCGTCCGGTCGTCAGCGGTGATCGCGCTGCCCTGCTCGAGCAGGGAGTGTTCCTCGGCGACGAGCTTCTCGATGTGCTCGTGCAGTTGCTGATCGTTCACGCCGGGAGTGTTCCCGCAGCGGGGCACAGGACCTCGGCAGGAGCGGCCTCTCCGCTTGCCCGCTCGCAGGGGAGGCGTCGCGATTCCTACGAAGGTACGCGAGTTTTGGCGCGGTCCCGACTACACTTTGGTGGAGTCCAGCCGCTTGGACGCCCCGCCGTCCTGGTTCGATAGGAGAGAAATGGCTCACGCAGAGGCGTACAAAGACCCGGGGACGCCTGAGGAACAAACCCGGCGCACGTTCATGGCGAACGCCGTCGTCGCCCTGGGCGGCGTGATCGGCCTGAGCATCGCCGTCCCGCTGGTGTGGTCGCTGCTGCCGTCGGCCGAAGCGTCCGGCGACCAGTGGTCCGCACTGACGCCCGACGAGGCGGACCAGCTCAAGAAGGCAACCGCCAAGACGCCGGTGCGCGTGACGTTCAACCTGCACGAGACGAACGGCTACTTCGGTGCCTCCGACTCCGAGGAGTTCGTCTGGGCGGTCGCCACGACCGACGATCAGCTCAAGGCCGAGCGGCCCGAGCTGTTCGGACCCGACGCGCCGAAGTATCCGGTCGTGAACATGGGGTTCGTGATCTTCAGCCCGATCTGCCCGCACCTGGGCTGCCGGTACCTGTGGAACACGCAGCAGAACAAGTTCCTCTGCCCCTGCCACGGCTCGCAGTACGACGAGCTCGGCAAGCACCTCGCCGGTCCGGCGCTGCGCGGTCTCGATCCGCTCCCGTTGCGCGACTTCCAGGGCAAAGTCCAGGTGACGTGGATCGAGTATCAGACGAACACGCCCCAGATGATCATCCAAAAGATCGGATAGGGACCGCACCACGATGTTGAACTGGCTCGACTCGCGCACCGGACTCGTCACGCAGACGAAGGAATTCCTCACTGAGGACGTTCCGGGCGGCGCTTCGTATTGGTACGCGTTCGGCTCCGCGACCGTGTTCGCGATGATCTTGCAGATCGCGACCGGCATTTTCTTGTGCTTCTACTACTCGCCGTCGACCGCGACCGCGTGGGAGTCGACGAAGTACCTGATCGAGAAAGTCCCCGCCGGCCACTTCGTGCTCTCGCTGCACTACTGGGGCGCGTCGGCCATGATCGCGTTCATGGCGATGCACCTGCTGCAAGTGCTGCTGTGGGGCGCCTACAAGAAGCCGCGCGAGCTGCAGTGGATCGTCGGCGTGATCCTGTTCATCATCACGCTGGTGCTCGGCCTGACCGGCTACCTGCTGCCGTGGGACCTCAACGCGCTGCTGGCCTCGAAGGTCGCGATCGACATCTCCGGCAACGCGCCGGTGCTCGGGCCGGCCGTGCAGCAGTTCTTGCAGGACGGCACCTCGATCGGCACGCTGACCATCAACCGCTTCTTCGGCATCCACGTCTGGCTGATGCCGGCGCTGCTGGTGCTGCTGGTCGCCTTGCACTTGGCGATCTTCCGCTGGAACGGCCCGGCCGGTCCGCCGATCGACGAGGCGCCCAAGCTCAAGCCCGGCCGCTTCTGGCCGGACCAGATGTTCATGGACACGGTCCTCTCGTTCGTGATGTTCGTGATCATCGTCGCGCTGGCCGCGTTCGCGCCGGTCGGGCTCGACGACAAAGCCGATCCGAACAACGCGCAGTTCGTGCCGTATCCGGCCTGGTATTTCCTCGCGCTCTACGCGCTGCTCGACGCGGTCGGCAACTTGCCGCCGGCGATCGTGCAGTTCGCCTCGCTGATCGCGACGATCGTCGGCCCGACGCTGCTGATCGTCATCCTGATCGTCCTGCCGTTCATCGACCGCAACCCCTCGCGCCGGCTCACTCGCCGGCCGTGGGTCCTGGCCATCACCGCGCTGGTGATGATCGGCGCGATCGGCTTCTCGTACTTCGGCCAGTCGAACGTCGTCAACGGCCAGCTCGCGCACGGCATCATCGGCCCCAACGCGGCGGTCGCCGCCAACGGGCCGGCGCAGCTGCAGGTCGAGGGCGGCCCGCAAGGCACCGCCGGTGCCAGCGGCACCAGCGGCGGCTCGCCGACGTCGGCGACCGCCGGCGCGGGCGCGTCGGTGTACTCGGCGAATTGCAGTGGCTGCCACGGCGCGACCGGCCAGGGTACGCCGGGCGCGTTCCCGCCGCTGGCCAACAACCCGGTCGTGGTCGGCGATCCGACCAAGGTCATCGGGATCGTCTCCAACGGGCTGACCGGCAGCATCTCCGTCAACGGCGCGAGCTTCAACGGTCAGATGCCGGCCTGGAAGGGCAACCTCAAGCCCGACCAGATCGCCGCCGTCATCACCTACATCCGCAGCGCGTGGGGCAACAAGGCCTCCCCCGTCACCACCGCCCAGGTCACCGCCGCGCAGAAGTAAGTGCGAACGCGAACGACCCGAAGGGCTCGCCGAATATCGGCGGGCCCTTTATTTCTGGTCGCGATCCTCCGGGTGCATGCAATCTGCCACCGCGATTCCCTCCGGCGGCGCACCAAAGCGCGTGAGCGCGGCATAGACCCGCCGCGCATTCTCGTCGTCGTTGGCAACCCAGACGTCAAGGTCGCCGGTAGCACGCGGCTCCGCGTGCACGGCGAGCGCGTGCGCTCCGATCAGGAGATACCAGTCCAGGTCTCCACTCGCTGCGCTCGGCGGGCCGCCGCGCTGTCTATCGACGTCGTTTTCGACGGGTGACTCGACGAGCCAGCCTACCCCTTCAGCTCGACCTTGTTGCCCGTCCGGCACCCCGGGTGGTCCCGCCCTGCGCGCCGAGCGCGCCGTTGAGCGTCACCAGGTCGATCAACGACCGCCCCGCGCGCATCTGCGTCAGTCTGATCTCGGGTTCCGCGCGTGGAACATCTCTCTCGCCTCTCAAGAGCAGCGTGGGCCGTCGACGTGCAGGAGCAGGGCGCGCGGCGGCGCGCCGAGCGGGCCGCGCGCGACGATCGCGGCGTCGCGGTGCAGTGCGTGAACGGCGTCGAGCAGACGCGGCGCGTCCTTCGGCAGGATGACGACCCACGCGGTGTCCGCCGAGCACACCGCGCGGTCGAAGGCCGGGATCCCGTCGGTGATGTCGAGTACCGGCGGCCGGGTGTAGAAGATCAGCCCGTTGCCGCCGCTCGCGCCGCGCGAGGCGACCAGGTCGCCCGGCCGCACGCCGGCGTCGATCGCCCGCGCCACCGGCGGGATCGGCTTGAGCCGTTCGGCCGCCGGTTCCGCGACGAACGCGATGAAGAGCACCAGCGCGCCGCTGGTGAGCGCCAGCACGTACGGCGACCAGGCCACGGTGGCGCGACGCGCGATCGTCACCACGGTCAACAGCGAGCCGAGCAGCATCGCCACGCCCAGGAAGATCAGCTGCGGACCGACCGCCGCCAGATCGAACGTGAGCTCGTTGGTGCGCGCGAAGATCGCGATCGCGACCGCCATGCAGCCGACGAACACCGGGACGCTGGCTGCCGAGACGATCGCGGTGCGCCGTTCGGCGCCGGCGGCGACTCGCTCGAACCACAGCGCGACCAAGATCGCCAGCGCCGGCAACAGCAGCGCGACGTAGTTGGGCAGCTTGGTGTTGGCGAAGCTGAAGAAGACGAACGGGACCACCGCCCACACCAGCGCCAGCCGGGCGAACGCGCCGTCGGCGCCGCGCGCTTCGTACCACGCCGCACGCACGGCCGCCGGCAAGAACGCGATCCACGGGAAGAAACCGAGGATCAGGACCGGGACGTAGTACCACACCGGCCCGCGCTGGTTCTCGATCACGCCGGTGTACCGGCCGATGGTGTAGTGGCCGATCAGCTCGACGATCGCGTGCGGGCCGACGCGCAGCCCGAGCAGCACGAACCACGGTAACGTCACGATCAGGTACGCCAGCACGCCAAGCACGAGCACGCGCGGCGCGGGCGCGGCGAGCCGGCCCGCGCGCCACTCCCAGACCGCCCACGGTCCGATCACCAGCAGCGTCACCGCCGGCGCGACCGGCCCCTTCGCCAGCGTGCCGAGCGCGAGCGCCAGCGCGCCGCAGATGAACGCGACGCTGCGCCGCCGCGGCGAGCCCGACGGCTCGAGCGCGCGGAACCACCACAAGATCGCGGCCGCGATCGCGAAGTCGAGCAACGCGTCCATGATCGCCAGGCGTCCGACGATGGCCTGCATCAAGCTGGTCGAGAGGACGATGGCGGCCACCATGCCGGCGCGGCCGCCGGCGATGCGCGCGGTCGCGTAGCCGACGGCGCCGCCCATCGCGATCGTCGCCAGCGCGCTGGGCAGGCGCAGCGCCAGCGCCGTCACGCCGAACACCTTGGCGAACAGCGCCGCGATCCAGAAGTAGAGCGGCGGCTGGACGAACCAGGGTTGGCTGTTGAGGTGCATGACGACCCAATCGTGGGTCAGCACGATCTCGCGAGCGACCTCGCCGTACGCCGTCTCGCTATTGTCCCACAGCGTTCCCATCCCGAGCGCTGGTAGCGTGACGAGCGCGGCGAAGAGCGCGCCGAGTAGTGCCGCGCGCGCGGGGACGGAAAGCATCTGCTGGAAGATAGGGCTTGTGTATCCCGTCGCCCTCTCGGTTCGTGACCGGCGCGTCGTCGTCGTCGGCGGCGGGACCGTGGCCGAACGAAAGGTGCGCGGGCTCCTGGAGGCCGGGGCGCGCGTCGTCGTCGTCAGCCCGGCCCTGACGCCGGGGTTGACCGCGCTGGCCGAAACGAGCGCCTTGAGCTGGCAGGTGCGGCCGTACGCCGCCGGTGATCTAACGGGCGCTCTCTTGGCCTTTGCCGCCACCGGCGATGCGGACGTCGACGCGGCCGTGGTGGCCGAAGCGCGCGCCGCCGGGATCCTGGTCAACGACGCCGGTGACGCCGCTCGCGGCGACTTCGCCACCCCGGCCGTCCACCGGTCCGGCCCGCTGACCGTCACGGTCGAGACCGGCGGCCTCTCGCCGAGCTTCACCAAGCGGGTCCGCGACGAGCTGGCGGTGCAGCTCGACGCCCGCTACGCGCGCGCCGCCGCGACGCTGGGGGCCCTGCGCGAGCGCGTGCTGGCGGTCATCCCCGCCGATCGGCGGGCCGCCGTCATGCGGCATTTCGCCGAACGCGACCTCGAGGAGCTGGCGGCGATGCTCCCCGGCAGCGTCGAGCACGAGGTCGAGCGCGCCGCCGAGACGCTGGCCGGGGTCGTCCCGGCGACGCTGGCGCCGCTGGTCTGCGCGACCCGCGCGAGCGCGCTGGCGATGACGCAGACGCGCGGCGTCATGGCGGCGCTGGCGCGGGCCGGACTGCCCTCGACGATCCTCACCGTCACGACCCGCGGCGACGCCGTCCAGGATCGCTCGATCGCCGCGATCGGGACCGACAACGTGTTCGTCACCGAGCTGGAGCTGGCGCTGCGCGAGAAGCGCGCCGACTACGCGGTCCACTCGTGCAAGGATTTGCCGAGTACGCTGGCCGCCGACATGACGCTGGCGGCGATCGGCGCGCGCGAGGATCCGCGCGACGTCTTTTGCAGCGAGCGCTGGCCGACGTTCGCCGCGCTGCCGGCCGGCGCGCGGATCGGCACCTCCTCGCCGCGGCGGCGCGCGCAGCTGCGCGCGCTGCGCCCTGATCTGGTGTACGACGACGTGCGCGGCAATGTCGACACGCGGCTGCGCAAGCTGCGCGACGGCGACTACGACGCGATCGTGCTGGCCGCCGCCGGGCTGCGCCGGCTGGGCGTCGCCGCCACCCACACCGTCCCGTTCCCGGTCGACGAGCTGACCCCGGCGGTCGGGCAAGGCGCCCTGGCGGTCGAGACCCGGCGTGGCGACCCGCTCGCCGTGCGCGTGCGGGAGATCCTGGGCGACCCGGCCACGACGCTCGCGGTGACCGCCGAGCGCGCGGTGCTGCGCGCTCTGCGTGGTGGCTGCCAGGCGCCGGTCGGCGTCCACGCGACCTGGGCCGACGGGCGGCTCGCCCTGGGCGCGGCGGTCGCGGCACCGTCCGGGGCGGCCGTCCTGCGCGCCCGACGCGAGGCCCAGATCGCGATCGACGACCTGGCCGGCGCCGAGGCACTCGCCGACGCGCTCGCCGGCGAGCTGCTGGCCGACGGGGCGGCCGAGCTGATCGCTCCGGCCCCACTGGCCGGCCGGCTGTTCCTGTTGCCGCGCACGCAGCCGCGGCCGAGCCGTATCGCCCCGGCCTTTCGCGAGGCGGGCGCCGAGGTCGTCGAGGCGGCCGACAGCGCGGCGGCGCGCACGGCCCTGGGCGCGCGGACCCCGAGCGTGATCCTGTTCCCCTCGTCCGGGTCGGTGGAGGCGATCGGCGGCTATCTGGACGAGCTGCGCGGCCGGCGCGAGCGACCGCTCGTCGCCGCCATGGGCCCGGCCTCCTCGGCCAGCGCCGGGGCACGCGGGTGGCCACCAGACGTTGTGGCACCCTCTGCCGAAGTAGGGGCGTTCGTGCAGTCCGTGATGCTCTACGTCCTGGAGAACGAGCGATGAACCTGGCCCAGCGCACCCGCCTGGTCGCCCGTCCGCGCCGCACGCGCGCGAGCGCGGCGTTTCGCGGCATGGTCCGCGAGACGCGGATCAATCGCGACGGCCTGGTGCAGCCGCTGTTCGTGGTGGAAGGCACCAACGTCGTGCAGCCGATCGGCTCGATGCCGGGCGTGAGCCGGTACTCGGTCGACGCCGTCGTGCGCGAGTGCCGCGAGCTCGAGGCGGTCGGCGTCAAGGCCGTGCTGCTCTTCGGCATCCCGGACAGCGCCGCCAAAGACGCCTACGCGACGATCAACGCCGATCCCAACGGCGTCGTGCAGCGCGCCGCGCGCGCGATCAAGGACGCGTTGCCGCATCTGGTGGTCATCGCCGACCTGTGCAACTGCGAGTACACCGACCACGGCCACTGCGGCATTCTCGATCCGACCGGTGACGTCGACAACGACCGCACGCTCGAGGTGCTGGCGAAGACCGCGGTCTCGTACGCGCAGGCCGGCGTCGACGTCGTCGCACCGTCCGACATGATGGACGGCCGAGTGGCCGCGATTCGCGGAGCGCTCGACGACGAGGGCTTCACCAAGACCGCGATCATGTCGTACGCGGCGAAGTACGCCTCGGGGTTCTACGGCCCGTTCCGCGAAGCGGCCGAGTCGACGCCCTCGTTCGGCGACCGCCGCACCTACCAGATGGATCCCGGCAACGCGCGCGAGGCGCTCAAAGAGGTGCGGCTCGACGTCGAGGAGGGCGCCGATATCGTCATGGTCAAGCCGGCGATGGCGTATCTCGACGTGCTCTACCGCGTGCGCCAGAGCACCGATCTTCCGCTGGCCGTCTATCACGTCAGCGGCGAGTACGCGATGATCAAGGCCGCCGCCGCCAACGGCTGGATCGACGAAGAACGCATCGTCGACGAGACGCTGACCGCCATGGCCCGCGCCGGTGCCGACGTCATCATCACCTACTTCGCCAAAGACTATCTCGCGCGCACCCGATGAGCGAGCCGCACGACATAACGATCTGCATTCTCGCCGGCGGCGAAGCGACGCGCTTGCCGGGGAAGCTCGCGCTCGAGGTCGGCGAGGTGCCGATGCTGGTGCGCGTGTTCCGCAATCTGGCGCGTGACCGCGAGGTGTGGATCTCGACGAAGGGTTCGCTGCCGCCGGAGATCGACGCGCAGCTGGACGCGCCGATGGTGGTCGACCGCTGGCCCAAGCGCGGACCGCTCTCCGGGCTGCTCTCGACGATGAGCGAGATGCGCAGCACCTGGGTGTTCGCCTGCGCCGGTGACGCGCCGTTCGTCGACGCCGCGTTCGTCGACGAGCTCGCGACGTCGATCTCGCCCGAGCTCGACGCGATCGTGCCGGCCCACGCCCAGGACGCCAAGCGCATCGAGCCGCTGGCGGCGCTCTACCGCCGCGAAGCGTTCTTGCGCGAGGGGACGCCGATTCTGCTCGGCGGCGAGGGGGCGTTGCGGCTGGTCATCGACCGGCTGCGCACGCGCTTCGTGCCGGCGCGCAACGCGGCGGTCTTCACCAACGTCAACACGCCGGCCGACTACGCCGGACTGCGCGGCGCGGCGGTATGAACCGCAGCCGCTCCGAGGCCGCCTTCGCGGCCGCGCGCCGCGTCATCCCCGGCGGCGTCAACTCGACCGTGCGCGCTTTCAAGGCCGTCGGGGGAACGCCGGTGTTCATCCGCGAGGCGCAGGGCGCATACGTCACCGACGTCGACGGGAACCGCTACCTCGACTACGTCCTCTCGTGGGGACCGATGATCGCCGGTCACGCGCACCCTGCGGTCGTGGCCGCGATCCGCGACGCCGCGCTGCGCGGAACCTCGTACGGCGCGCCGACCGAAGCCGAGACCGAGCTGGCGAACCGCATCGTGCGCGCGGTGCCGTCGGTCGAAAAGGTCCGCTTTTGCTCGTCGGGCACGGAGGCGACCGCGAACGCGATTCGCCTCGCGCGCGGGTTCACCGGGCGCGACAAGTTCATCAAGTTCGCCGGCTGCTATCACGGCTGCGCCGATCCGTTCCTGATCGCGGCCGGCTCGAGCGCGTTGACGATGGGCGTGCCGGACTCCAAGGGCGTCACCGCCGGTACCGCGCGCGACACGATCAACGTGCCGTACAACGACGCGGCCGCGGTGCGCGCGGTGTTCGAGCACAACCCCGAGGGCGTCGCGGCGGTGATCGTCGAGCCGTACGTCGGCAACATGGGGTTCGTGCTGCCCGAGCCGGGCTTTCTCGAGGCCTTGCGGCGGCTGACCAGCGAGTTCGGCGCCCTGTTGATCTTCGACGAGGTGATGACGGGCTTTCGGGTCGGCCTGGGCGGGGTGCAGCAGCGCGAGGGCGTGCTGCCCGACCTGACCACGCTCGGCAAGGTCATCGGCGGCGGCCTGCCGGTCGGCGCCTTCGGCGGCCGGGCCGACATCATGGATCGGCTGACGCCCGACGGGGACGTCTTCCAGGCCGGGACGCTATCGGGGAACCCGCTGGCCATGGCGGCCGGGATCGCGACCCTGGACCTGCTCGATGCGCAGACCTACGTGCATCTCGAGCGGCTCGGGACGCGTCTGTGTGAAGGGCTCGGGACGGTCTTCCGCAAGTGGGACGTTCCTCACGTCACGAGCGCAGTGGGTTCGATGTTCGGCTTCTACTTCAACGACGGCCCGGTAACCGATCTGACCAGCGCCAAGCGCAGCGACGTCGGCCTCTACGCGCGTTTCTTCCACGCCATGCTCGACCGCGGGTTCTCCTTCGCGCCCTCGCAGTACGAGGCGGCGTTCCTCTCGCTGGCCCACACCGAGGCCGAGATCGACGCGACGCTCGCGGCCGCCGACGACGCGCTGGCCGAGGTGTTCGCGTGCCGCTAGTCTGCCTGGGCCTCTCGCACCACACCGCGCCGGTCGACGTGCGCGAACGGCACGCGTTCCCGCCCGCCAAGATGGGCGAGGCGCTGGTCGCGCTGCGCGACTACGAAGCCGTGCGCGAAGCGCTGATGGTGCAGACCTGCGGGCGACTCGAGATCTACGCCGAGCTCGAAGACTACGAGTCCGGCGTCCACCAGCTCAAGGCGTTCCTGGGCAACTTCCGTCACGGCGACGTGTCCGACATGGACTCGTACATGTACACGCTGCTGGGCACCGAGGCGATCGAGCACCTGTTCCGCGTCACGACCGGGCTGGACTCGATGCTGATCGGCGAGGCCGAGATCCTCGGCCAGGTCAAGGACGCCTACGTGCAGGCGCAGCGCGCGCACTCGCTCGGCAAGACGCTGCACACGCTCTTGCGCGAAGCGCTCGAAGCCGGCAAAGCGGCGCGCGCCAACACCGGGATCGGCGACGACTCGACCTCGATCGCCACCGCCGCGGTCGCCTGCGCGCTCGCGCACGTCGGCGATCTGAGCGGGGCCAACGTGCTCGTGGTCGGCGCCGGCAAGATGGGCGCGCACGCGGCGCGCCGCCTCAAGGCGGCCGGTGCGCGCGAGATCGTCGTCCTCAACCGTTCGGCCAAGCGCGCGCGCGACGTCGCCGGCATGCTCGGGAACGGCGTGCGGCCGGCCGAGCTGCCCGGACTGATCGACGCGCTCAAGGACGCCGACGTCGTCGTCACCTCGACCGGCGCGTCGCACTTCATCCTCACCCCCGGCAACGTCGCCGAGGCGATGCTGGCGCGGCCGAACCGGCCGCTGTTCGTCGTCGACATCGCCGTGCCGCGCGACGTCGATCCCGAGGTCACCCGTATCCCGGGCGTCGGCCTGGTCGACATCGACGGCCTCGAGCACGCGATCGACGCCACGCTCGAAAAGCGCCGCGAAGCGATCCCGCTGGTCGAAGAGATCATCGCCGCGCACGTCGAGCGCTTCCACCTGTGGTATCAGGCGCGGGTGGCCGTCCCGGTCGTGGCCTCGCTGGTGCAGAAGGCCGACGCGATCCGCGAAGCCGAGGTCACCCGTTTGTTCGCCCGCTGCCCCGAGCTGACGGAACGCGAACGCAGCCTGATCACCGGCGCCTCGCTGACGATCGTCTCGAAGCTGCTGCACAGCGTGGTCACCAAGATCCGCGACAAGGCCGCCGAGAACCACGCCGAAGCGCTGATCCACGCGCGCATGCTCGACGAGCTGTTCGAGCTGCAGGCACTCGACGGAATCGATCCCGCCCACCTCGTCGCCGCCTTCCCCGCCCCCGCCGACGAAAGCGAATAGCAGGACGGTGATGGAGCGAGCGCAGCGGTATCGTGCCGTTGCGATCGAGTTCCTTGCGAGCTCGGACGGGGGGCCCCGTTGTGCCTAGCACGACGGGGGGCGCGGAGCCGGGGGCGCAGCGCGGTACGATCGGCAAAGTCTGGCTCGTCGGCGCCGGGCCGGGCGATCCCGGACTGCTCACCCTCAAGGGTGCGCGGGCGCTCGCGCAGTGCGACGTGCTCGTGTACGACTATCTGGCGTCGGAAGCGATCGTCGCGCTGGCACCGCCGGACTGCGAGAAGATCTACGTCGGCAAGCGGGCCGGCCGGCACACGCTCACGCAGGACGAGATCACCGCGCTGATCGTGCGGCTCGGGCGCGACGGCAAGCGGGTCGTGCGCCTCAAGGGCGGCGACGTGTTCGTGTTCGCGCGCGGCGGCGAGGAGGCGCACGCGCTGGCCGAGGCCGGCGTTCCGTTCGAGATCGTCCCCGGCATCACGTCGGCGATCGCCGCGCCGGCCTACGCCGGCATCCCGGTCACGCACCGCGACCACAACACCAGCTTCACCATCGCGACCGGCCACGAAGATCCGACCAAGGGCTACAGCTCGCTCGATTTCGCCAAGCTCGCCAACCCCAAGGCGACGACGATCTTCTTGATGGCGATGGGCAACTTGGCGGGCATCGTCGCGCAGCTGCGCGCGCACGGCTTGCCCGACGCGACGCCGGTCGGAATCGTGCACGAGGGAACGAAGCCGACGCAGGAAGTGGTGACGGCGACGCTCGCGACGGTGGTCGACGAGGTCGCCCGCACCGGCATCAGCGCGCCCGCGATCGTCGTCATCGGCGACGTCGTCAAGGAGCGCGAACGCATTCGCTGGTTCGACGCGCAGCCGCTGTTCGGCAAACGCGTGCTGGTCACGCGACCCGCGCACCAGGCCGACGACTTCGCGCAGCAGCTGTGGGAGGCGGGCGCGACGCCGATCCTCGCGCCGACGATCGCGATCGGCCCGCCGCCGGACGCCGCGGCCGCGCGCGAGGCCGTCTCGCGCGTGCGCGACTACGCCTGGGTCGTGTTCACCAGCCGCAACGGCGTCGACGCGTTCTTCGACCTGCTCGGCGAGCTGGGCCGCGACGCGCGCGCCTTCGGCGACGCCAAGGTCGCGGCGATCGGCCCGAAGACCGCCGCGGCGCTGACCGCACGCGGCATTCGGGTCGACCTCGTGCCGCAGACGTACGTCAACGAAGCGGTGGCGGGCGCGCTGCTCGAGCATACGCGCCCGGGTGACCGCGTGCTGGTGTTCCGCGCGCATCAGGCGCGCGAGGTGCTGCCCGAGACGCTGTATCAGGCCGGCCGTGCCGTCGACGTCGTCGCCGGCTACGCGACGCGCGCCGTCGACGATCCGCAGCTGGCCGAGAAAGCCGAGCGCGCCGACGTGGTGACGTTCACCAGCTCCAGCACGGTCAAAGGGTTCCTCGACAACGTGCCGCACGGCGCGCGGATGCTGGTGACCAAGACCGTCGCCTGCATCGGCCCGATCACCGCGCAGACGGCGCGCGAGGCGGGGATTCGCGTCGACGTGGTCGCCGACGAGTTCACCGTCGAGGGCCTCATGCAGGCCCTGCGTACCGCCGCCTCGTCGTGAGACCGCTCGACCTCCTGATCGGCGCCGTCCTCGCCGGAGCGATCGCGCTGATCGCGCTGCGCGCGCACGCGCTCACCCGCGGCGGCGCGCTGGCCGCGTTCGCCGTCGGCACGATCACCTACGCGGCCGGCACGTGGGCCTTCACCGCCGTGCTGCTGGCCTTCTTCGTCCCGTCGGTGCTGCTCTCGCGCGTCGGTCGCGCGCGCAAACGCGCGCTGGTCGACGTCGGCAAACAGGGCCCGCGCGACGCCGCGCAAGTGTTGGCGAACGGCGGCGTCGCGACGCTGTGCGCCCTCCTGTACGGTCTGCGCGGCGACCCGCATTGGGCGTTCGGCTTCGTCGGCGCATACGCGGCCGCGACCGCCGACACGTGGGCGACCGAGATCGGAACGCTCGCACGCGGCCGGCCGCGCTCGATCCTGACCTTCCGGCCGCTGGAGCCGGGGCTCTCGGGCGGCGTCAGCCTCATCGGGACGTTCGGCGCCTTCGTCGGCGCTTGGTGGCTCGGCGCGGTGGCCACCCTCGCGCTTCCGGGCGTCATATCACCGCTCGCGGTCGTCTTCGCGGTCATCGGTTTCGTCGGCGCGCTGGTCGATTCGGTGCTGGGTGCCACGGTGCAGGACCTGCGTCGCTGTCCGGTCTGCGAGCGGGCGTGCGAGACCGATCCACACGTCTGCGGGTCGCCGACCATTCGCGTCCGCGGCTTCGCCTGGATGTCGAACGACCTCGTCAACGCCCTGGCGACGGCGGCCGGCGCGGCGCTGGCTTTCGTTTGGGCCTGATGCAAGTGCCGAAACCAACCTGAGTCGTGGCACAGTCTCATCGTCCGTGCGAGCATCGCTCGCACGACGATGGCGACACACATGACGGCTGACCGGGACGTCAGCGAAAAAGGAACGCGGCTGATCCTGATCACGCTCGGGATCATGCTCGCGACGCTGATGCAGACGCTCGACACGACGATCGTCAACGTCGCGCTGCCCACCATTCAGGGCAATCTGGGCGCGACGCAGGACGAGGGCGCCTGGGTCGTCACCGGCTACATCATCTCGGCCGTCATCGTCATCCCGCTCACGCCCTGGCTGCAAGCGCGCTTCGGCCGGCGGCAGTACTACTCGATCGCGATCATCGGGTTCACGGTCGCTTCGGTGCTGTGCGGCCTGGCCAGCTCGATCACGCAGCTGATCGTCTATCGCATCATCCAAGGGCTGTTCGGCGGCGGCCTGGTCGCGACCGGGCAGGCGGCGCTGCGTGACACCTTCCCGCGGCACTTGCTGGGCACCTCACAGGCACTGTTCGCGATCGGCGCGCTCGTCGGCCCCTCGGTCGGTCCGACCGTCGGCGGCTGGCTGACCGACAACGTCTCCTGGAACTACGTCTTCTTCATCAACATCGTCCCGGGCATCTTCGCGGCGCTGATCGTGCTGACGATGATGCGCAACCCCAGCGATCCCAAACCGATCCCCGTCGACGCGATCGGCCTCGCGCTGCTCGCCGTCGGCCTGGGCTCGCTCCAGTACATCCTGGGCGAAGGACAGCGCAACGACTGGTTCAGCGACCCGGTCATCCGGTTCTTCGGCGCGACCGCGGCGCTCGGGTTGGCGGCGTTCATCTGCTGGTCGCTGTGGGGCACCGATCGCCCGATCGTCGATCTGCGCGCCTACAAATATCGTGCGATCGCGGCCGGCAGCGCGATGGGCTTCGCGATCGGCTCCGTGCTCTACGGCGCGACGGTCATCTTACCGCAGTACGTGCAGACGCTGCTGGGCTTCACCGCCACGCTCTCGGGGATCTTGATCTTCGTACGCGCGCTCGTCATCGCCGTCCTCACGCCGTTCATGGCGCGCTTGGCCGGCAGCGGCAAGGTCGACACGCGCATCCTGCTCGTCAGCGGTTTCGCGCTGATCGGCACCAGCCAGATCTGGCTCGGCTACTTGACCACGACGCAGACCAGCTTCGCGCAGCTGTGCGGCCCGGCGATCGTCGCCGGTCTGGGCCTCGCGCTGCTGTTCACGCCGCTCTCGATCGCGATCCTGAGCGCCGTCCCCCCGCAGGTCGTGCCGAAGGCGACCGCCTTCCAGCAGCTCTCGCTGCAGTTGGGCGGCTCGTTCTCCACCGCCGCGCTCGTCACGCTGCTGGCGCGTCGCGAAGCCTTCCATCAGACGACCCTGGCCGCCAACGCGACGCCGGACAATATCGCCTTCCAGCAGTTGGCGCAAGCCGGCCACAGCACGGCGCTCGCGGTGGCGACGCTCTATCAGGACATCGTCGCGCAAGCGTACACGATGGCCTATGCGGATGCGCAGTGGGCGCTCGGCGCGCTGGCCTTCGTGCTGCTCCCGCTAGTGTTCGTGCTACCCAAGCGCCGACGCGGCCGCATGGGGCCGCCGATCGAGATCCCCGCCGAATGACCCGCCGCTAGGCGGAGCGGGACGCGCGACCGTACTTTTTCTCGAGGTACGGGATGATGTCGTCGTCGTCGTCGAGCACGACGTCGCCGTCGACCAGGACCGGGATCGAGGTCTGACCGGAGGCCGCCAGCGTGTCCCGGCGCTCGGCGTGCGAGTGCGGCTCGTTGATCGTTTTGTAATCGAGCAGCAAGTCGGTGAGCTTCTTGCGCACCCGCGCGCAATAGGGGCACCACTCGGCTTGATAGAGCACGATGTCCGTCGGTCGACCCATCTTTTACCAGGACCGCGGCGCCGCCGAAAGGTTGCGTGCCCGCGCGCGTCGGAGCAGGCGAGGACGGCGATGACCCGCGCAGGGCCACGCGACCGGGCCGCGGTCGCACTCTCCCTCGCCCTCCATGCCAGCCTGTTGACCGTGCTGGCCATCCTGACGCGCTCGCTGGTCACCGGCGCGGCGCCGGAATCCCCGATCAGCTACGTCTCGTTGCTGCACATCGCGCGACCGGCCGTCCAGCCGGCGCACGTGCCGCGGCCGGTACCGCCGCACGCCGCGCCGGTGCGGCGCCCGGCCGTCGTCATCCACCGCATCGTGCTCGCGCCCGCGCCTCAGGCGGCGCGGCCGGACCGTGCCGCACCGGTCAAGCCCGCCGCCGACAACCCGGTCGCGAGCAGCGCTCGCTCGGGTGAGGTGGGGTACGGTGCGCCCGAGCAGAGCGCGGCGGCACCGCCCGTCGCCGCGACCCCGCTGCCGGCGCCGACGCCGGCCGCGGTGGCCGCGCAGGCGGCGGCCACGCCGGCGCCCCGGACGACGGCCACCGATGGGGGCGACCAGCAAGGCGCCGGCGTGGGGAACTTCGGCGAGACCTACCAGCCGGCGCTCGCGCCCGACGTGCGCGCGAGCGTCGTCAGCGGCGTCGCGCGCGGCTTCCTGATCGAGATCCAGGTCGACGAGAACGGGCACGCGACCGGCGTCACGTTCGTGCGCGGGCCGGCCGACCCGGCCGTGCGCGAGGAGCTGCGCACCCGCTTACTCGCGGCGTCGTACATCCCGGCCACCTGCAACGGCTTGCGGTGCACGGGAACGTTCGATTTGCAGACCTAGCGCGCGACCGCGAACGGCAGCCCCAGCTCCTCGCCGAGCCGTTGCAGACCGTCCCAGACCTTCGCGTGCACCGGCACGCCGTGCTCGCGGTTGTAGAGCGTCTTCTCGTGTTCGATCTCGCCCGCGACATAGATGCGATCCTGTCCCGCCGCTTTGCGCGAGTCCTTGAACGAGCGCAGCTCGACGTCCATGTCGCGCTTGAACTCGGCGACGTCACGAAAGCCGTCGACCTTGAAGGCGGCGAAGAAGTGCGAGATGGCGCCGGGTCGCGGCGGGTCGGTCTGCACCGGCAAGTCCAGGCCGAACGCGCCGCCCGCCAACACACCGCACAGGATCTCGACGAGCAAGCCCAACCCGTAGCCCTTGTGGCCGCCGCTGTCGGTACCGTAGCCGCCCAGCGGCAAGAGCGCGCCGTTGAGCCCCGCGCTCGGGTCGAGGGTCTCCTCGCCGTTCGCGTCGATCGCCCAGCCCGACTCGAGCGGCTTCCCTTTGCGCGCGTAGACTTCGAGCTTGCCGCGCGGCACCGTCGTGGTCGCGAAGTCGAGCACGAACGCGGGCTCGTTCTGCGCCGGGATCGCGAACGCGAGCGGATTGGTCCCGAGCAGCACGTCGCGCCCGAACGTCGGCGCGCCGGCGCGCACGGTGTTCGTCGACGCGATGCCGATCATGTCGCGTTCGAGCGCGAGCATCGCGTAGTAGCCCGCGATACCGTAGTGGTTCGAGTTGCAGACCGTGCCGAACGCGGCGCCGGTCGCGTCGGCCTTGTCGAGCACGGCCTCCATCGTCCGCTTGGAGACCGGGTGTCCCAGGCCGTTGCCGCCGTCGACGACCAGCGAGCTGGGCGTCTCGCGCAGCGTCGCGATGGTAGGCCTCGCGGCCAGCTGCCCGTTGCGGACGCGGTCGACGTAGTACGACGCCAAGCGGGCGACGCCGTGCGACTCGACGCCGCGCAGATCGGCGGCGACCAAAACCTCGGCCGTGACGGCCGCATCGGCCGGCGCGACGCCGACGCGTTCGAGGGCGGCGGCGGCGAAACGGGTCAGGCCGGGCGCATCGGCGAGGCGGTACTCGGACGTGATCACCTTCGCCTCTACCCGGCGGCCTTCGGAGGCCCCTGTAGGAGGGGCGGGTTCCGCTCCCCGAAGGCGCGCAGGTGACCGAGCTCGCGCCCGACCTGCTGGCCGCCCTCCGCGCGGCGGTGCCGGGCGGCGTCTTGACCGACCCCGCCGACGTGATCGCGTACGGCTTCGACGCGACGTTCTTCGAGCACACGCCGCCGCTGGTCGTGCTGCCGACCTCGACCGAGCAAGTCAGTGCCGTTCACCGCATCGCGACGCGCTTCCGCGCCGCCATCACGCCGCGCGCGATGGGCTCGGGCCTCTCCGGCGGCGCGATCGCGCTCGACCACAGCATCGTGCTCGGCGTCGCCAAGATGAACCGCATCCTCGAGATCGACGAGATCGACCGCGTCGCCGTGGTGCAGGCCGGCGTCATCAACGCCGACCTGCAAGCCGCCGTCGAGCGGCGCGGGCTGTTCTATCCGCCCGACCCCTCCAGCCTCAAGCAGAGCGCGATCGGCGGCAACGTCGCCGAGAACGCCGGCGGCGCGCGCTGCCTCAAGTACGGCGTCACCGGCGACTACGTCCTGGCGCTCGAAGTGGTGCTGCCCGACGGGACGGTCATCCGCACCGGCGGGCGCACGGTCAAGAACGTGACCGGCTACGACCTGCGCCGTCTGTTCACCGGTGCCGAAGGGACGCTGGGCACGATCACCGAGATCACGCTGCGTCTGTTGGCGAAGCCGGCGTTCTCGCGCACGGCGCTGGCGGTGTTCGACCGCATCGAAGACGCGGCCGGCGCCGTGACCGACGTGCTCGGCGCCGGCATCCTGCCGACCGCGATCGAGATGATCGACCAGTTCACGATGCGCTGCATCGAGGACAACAAGCCGGTCGGACTGCCGCTCGACGCGGCGGCGATTCTGATCTTCGGCGTCGACGGCAACCACGCGTCCGCGCTGAACGACGACTTGGCCGCGATCGACCGCATCGCGCGCGCCGCGGGGGCGCGCGACGTGCAGGTCGCGCAGACCGACGCCGACGCGGAGCGTTTGTGGACCGCGCGCCGTTCGATCAACCCGTCGCTGGCGCGCCGGCGCCCGAACCGGCTCGGCGAGGACATCTGCGTGCCGCGCCGCGCGATCCTGCCGATGCTGCAACGGCTGGCGGAGATTCGCGCCAAGTACGGGCTCGAGCTGCCGGTCTACGGCCACATCGGCGACGGCAACCTGCACCCGAACCTGCTCTGCGACAAGCGCGATCCCGAGGAGATGCGGCGCGTCGAAGCGGCCGCGACCGAGATCTTCGAGGCCGCCGTCGCGCTGGGCGGCACGCTCTCGGGCGAGCACGGCATCGGGCTGCTCAAGAAGCAGTTCATGGAGCTCGACTTGGGGAGCGACGTGCTGGCGCTGATGCATCGCATCAAAGACGCGGTCGATCCGCTGGGGATCATGAACCCGGGCAAGATCTTCCCCGAGCCCGGCGGGATCAGCGCGTTTCGTCTGCCGACCGGCACGCCGCGCAGCGTGCGGTAACGCGCGATGGCCGTCATCCTCGCGCTCGACCAGGGCACGACGAGCTCGCGGGCGATCGTGTTCGACGCGCACGGCAAGATCGTCGCCTTCGAGCAGCAAGAGTTTCCGCAGCACTTCCCGCAGCCGGGCTGGGTCGAGCACGACGCCGCCGACATCTGGTCCTCGCAGCTGGCGGTGGCGCGCGGCGCGCTGCGCAAGGCGCGCCTCGGCGCGGCCGACGTGGCGTCGATCGGGATCACCAACCAGCGCGAGACGACGATCCTGTGGGAACGCGCCAGCGGCCGGCCGGTGGCGCGCGCGATCGTCTGGCAGGACCGGCGCACGGCGCCGCTCTGCGAGGAGCTCATCCGCCGCGGCTTGGGCGAGACGGTCACCGGGCGCACGGGTCTGTTGATCGACCCGTATTTCTCGGGCACCAAGATCGCGTGGCTGCTCGACAACGTTCCCGGTTTGCGCGGACGTGCCGAAGCGGGCGAGATCGCGTTCGGAACCGTCGACAGCTGGCTGATCTGGAACCTGACCGGCGGCAAGCGTCACGTCACCGATCTCACCAACGCCTCGCGCACGATGTTGTTCGACATCCACACGCTGCAGTGGAGCGACGAGCTGCTGCGCGCGCTCGGCGTCCCCAGGAGCGTGCTGCCCGAGGTGCTGCCGTGCAGCGCGGATTTCGGAACCGCCGCGGCCGGCCACTTCGGCGGACCGATCGGCATCGGCGGCGTCGCCGGCGACCAACAGGCGGCGCTGGTCGGCCAAGCCGGTTTCGCGCGCGGGATGGCCAAGAACACCTACGGCACCGGTTCGTTCGTCGTGCTCAACACCGGCGATCAGGTCGTGCGCAGCACGCACGGGCTGCTCTCGACCATCGCGTTCGGTTTGCAGCCGGGCGCGGCGACGTACGCGCTCGAAGGCTCGATCTTCGTCACCGGCGCCGCGGTGCAGTGGCTGCGCGACGGTTTGGGCCTGTTCGAGCGCTCGGACGAAGTCGAGTTCCTGGCGCGGCAGGTCGACGACACCGGCGGGGTCTACTTCGTCCCCGCCTTCGCGGGTTTGGGCGCACCGTACTGGGATCCGTACGCGCGCGGCACGATCGTCGGCATCACTCGCGGGACGACGCGCGCGCATCTTGCGCGCGCCGCGCTGGAGGCGATGGCGTACCAAACCGCCGACGTCATCGCGGAGATGGAGCGCGACGCGGGCGTGCGACTGACCGAGCTGCGCGTCGACGGCGGCGCGTCGGCCAACGACCTGACCATGCAGTTCCAAGCCGACCTGCTGGGCGTGCCCGTTTCGCGACCGGCGATCGTCGAGACGACCGCGCTCGGCGCGGCCTACTTGGCCGGCGTGCACGCCGGCTACTGGGCCGACCTCGAGACCCTCGCCGAGCAGTGGCGCGAGGACAAACGATTCCTTCCGCAGCTGTCCGCCCAGCGCCGCACGGCGCTGCTCGAGCGCTGGCGCGACGCGGTCGAGCGCAGCCGCGGCTGGGCGCGCGCGTGAACCGCGCCGACGGTTTGGCGCGGCTGGCCGCCGAGCGGTTCGACGTGCTGATCGTCGGCGGCGGCGCGACGGGGTTGGGCGCCGCGGTCGACGCCGCCGCGCGCGGCTATCGCACCGCGCTGATCGAAGCGGACGACTTCGCGAAAGCGACCTCCAGCCGCTCGACCAAGCTCGTCCACGGAGGCGTGCGCTACCTGCAGCAAGGCGACATCGGGTTGGTGCGCGAGGCGCTGCACGAACGCACCGCGCTCGTGCGCAACGCGCCGCACCTGGTGCACGACCGCGCCTTCGTCGTCCCGGCGTATCGCTGGCTCGAGCTGCCGTACTACGGCGCCGGCCTGGCCGCGTACGACGTGCTGGCCGGCTGGAGCAACGCGTTTCCGCTCAGCCGGCTGGTCGGCCCGCGCGGCGCGCGCACGCTGATCCCGGGCTTGCGCGCGGACGGTCTCCACGGCGCGATCGTCTATCACGACGGTCAGTTCGACGACGCGCGGCTGGCCGTCACGCTAGCGCGCACCGCCGTCGATCGCGGCGCGGCGGTGGCGAACTACGTGCGCGCGACCGGCTTCGTCTACGCGGGTACGCGGATCGCCGGCGTGCGCGCGCGCGACGCCGAACGCGGCGACGAGCTCACGATCCGAGCGCGGGTCGTCGTCAACGCGGCCGGCATCTTCGTCGATGCGCTGCGGCGGCTCGACGTCCCGGACGCGCCCGCGCTGCTGACGCACAGCCGCGGCTCGCACATCGTCGTGCGCGCGAGCGCGCTGGGCGACGCGAACGCCGCGTTGCTCGTCCCCAAGACGCCCGACGGCCGCGTGCTGTTCGCCGTGCCGTGGCACGAGCACGTCGTCGTCGGCACCACCGACGTCCCGGCCCCGGTCGCGGAGCTCGACCCGCAGCCGACGCGAGCGGAGATCGCCTACATCCTCGAAACGGTGAACCGCTATCTCGCGCAGCCGCTCGACGAGTCCGACATCCTATCCGCGTGGGCGGGCCTGCGGCCGTTGGTCAACCGCGGCGCGGCCCGCACCGCCGCGCTCTCGCGCGAGCACCTGATCGACGTGGCCGACTCCGGCTTGGTCACCATCACCGGCGGCAAGTGGACGACCTACCGCAAGATGGCCGCCGACGTCATCGACGTCGCGATGCGCGTCGGCGCGCTCGCACCGGCGCCGCCCGTGACGGAGCACCTGCCGCTGCACGGTGCGCTCGGACCCTTGCCGGCGCAGGAACGGCTGCACGTGTACGGCAGCGACGCGCCCGCGGTGCTGGCGCTCGAAGCCGCCGCGCCCGCCGCCGCCGCGCTGCTCGATCCGCGCTTGCCGTACACGCAGGCCGAGGTCACCTACGCGGCGCGAGCCGAGATGGCACGCACCGTCGACGACGTGCTGGCGCGCCGCACGCGCGCGCTGTTCCTCGACGCGGCGGCCGCGCGCGCCGGCGCGCCGCGCGTGGCCTCGCTGTTGGCGGCCGAGCTGGGGCGCGACGCCGGCTGGGAACGCGACCAGTTGGCCGCCTTCGACGCCCTGGCCGACCGTGCGGAGGCGCCGCCGGCCGCCTGACGCCGCATCGGCGCCGGGCTGGCGTTCGCCGCGGCGGTCCCGCCGGCGCGACGCGACGATTCCGATCGTCGCGCCGGCCGGCGGCCGGGTGCGCATGTTCGAGACGGTGGTGCACGGCGTGCCGGCGGCTACGCCGCCACCTTCGTCTCCGTCTCGGTGAACGAGATGCCGCGGCGTTCCGGTCCGATCAACGTCACGATGAACACGACCGCGAACACGGCCAGCATGATGATCTGCATGGCGTGACCGTAGTCGGCGCCCGCCGGCGGCGCCAACGGGAAGCTCTTGGTCGCGAAGAGCGCCTCCCATTGCGCCGCGAAGGCGGTGATCAGGTTTCCGAGCTGATAGGTGAAGCCCGGGAAGGTGCCGCGCACGTCGCCCGGCGAGAGCTCGTTGAGGTGCGCCGGGATGACGCCCCACGCGCCCTGCACGAAGAACTGCATGATGAACGCGCCGACGGCGAGCAGCAGCGGCGTCTGTGCGCCGGTCCAAATGGCGATGCTGCAGGCGCCGAGCGCGCAGCAGATGCAGATGGTCAGCTTGCGGCCGATGCGTTGCGAGAGCGCACCGAGCAGCGTTCCGCCCACGATCGCGCCGACGTTCATCACGACGGTGACGTTCTGCACCGTGTGCTGATCGAAACCGCGCTGCACGCGCAAGAACGTCGGGTAGAGGTCCTGCGAACCGTGCGACATGAAGTTGAACGCCGCCATCAGCACGATCGCGAACACGTACAGCAGCGGGTTGCGCAAGATCGAGCGCAACAAATTGCCGTGCTCGCCCAGCTTGCGGTGCTGCCCCGCCTCCCAGACCGGTGACTCTTGCACGGTCGAGCGGATGTAGAGCACCAGCAGCGCCGGCAGCACGCCGACCCAGAACATCCCGCGCCAGCCGATCAGGTTGAAGAACTGGCCGAACACGAGCGCCGCGATCAGGTAGCCGAACGCGTAGCCCTGCTGGATGATCCCGGATGCGACGCCGCGGGCTTCGGCCGGCAGCGTCTCGAGCGCGAGTGCCGCGCCCACGCCCCACTCGCCGCCCATCGCGATGCCGTACAGACAGCGCAGCACGAGCAGCGCGGTGAAGGTCGGCGCGAAGCCGCTGAGCAGCTCGAAGAGCGAGTAGAGCAGGATGCTCGCCATCAGCGGACCGCGTCGCCCGAAGCGGTCGGCCAGCATGCCGAAGATGAGCGCGCCGACCGGGCGGAACATCAGCGTGAGCGTGATCAGCCACGCGGCGGTCGGGATGTTCGGGGTGCCGTCGAGTTTGACGACACCCAGATCCTTGGCGATGTCGGCCAGGACGAACGTCACCAAGAAGAAGTCGAACGCGTCCAGCGTCCAACCGAGGAAGGCCGCGATGAACGCTCGCCACTGCCGGGCGTTCAGCGTGGCGAGTGGAGCAAAGATCGCCATGTCGGTCGGTATACCACACCGGCGGATCGAGCCTTCTCGCGCGCGCCGCGAGCCGGGGAATCGCTTCCCGCTGACCGGGAGCGGCCGCTAGGGCAGGTCGTCCAAGAGTGCCCACGCCTCGGCGTCGGCCGCGTCGAACGTCTGCTCGCCGTCGACGCACCGGTCGTAGGCCGCGGCGATGCGGCGCTTGACGTCGGTCCGTGCCCGTTCGCGCTCGAAGTCGCGGTCGGTGGGCCGGTACATCGTCACGTAGACGGCGAAGTTCTCGCGCGCTTCGCGCAGGGCGTAGTCGCTGTTGACCCCGCCGACCACGACGTCGGGTCGCGGTGCGCCGGGCCGCGTGCGCTCGGCGTCGTCCTGGCCGTCGTCCTCCCAACCGCACAGCGGGCAGATCTCGAACGCGCCGCGCCCGTTGATGGTCGGGTAGCCGCAGCACGGGCAGGTCGAGCGCGCGCCTTCGCGCACCTGCAGCGCGACCCGCTGCTCGGGCGTAAGGTCGGGGGCGAGGACGTCGTCGAAGGTCGCGCGACGCAGCTCGAACGCGGCCCGATCGAAGCTCAGAGCGTCGTCTTCCCGAGCGCGGAGAGGATCAGCTCGACGGCCAGGATCGCGGTTTGGTTCTCGCGGTCCAGGATGGGGTTGATCTCCGTGATCTCCAGCGAGCCGAGCGTTCCCGAGGCCGCCACGCCTTCCATCAACAGGTGCGCTTCGCGGTAGGTGATGCCGCCGCGCACCGGCGTTCCGACGCCCGGCGCTTCTTGCGGGTCGACGCCGTCCATGTCGAACGAGACGTGCACCGACTCGGGCCCGTCGGCGACGATCGCGAGCGCCTCTTCGAGGACGCGGCTCATCCCGAGGCGATCGACGTCCGCCATCGTGAACGCCTTCACGCCCAGCTCGCGAATGATCGCCTTCTCGCCGTCGTCGACGTCGCGCAAGCCGATGAAGGCCATGCGTTTGGGATCGACGGCGTGTTCCTGCAACGCGAAGTGGACCGGCATCCCGTGCACGTTGCCGGACGGGGAGGTCAGCGGCGTGTTGATGTCCCCGTGCGCGTCGACCCAGATGACGCCCGGCGCGCGCCCGCGCGCTTTGGCCACGCCGGTGATCGTTCCCATCGCGATCGAGTGATCGCCGCCGAGCACGAGCGGAAATCCGCCGCCCGCGATGATCTCCTCCACCAATACGGCCAACTCGTCGCAGACCGCCTTGATGATCGGGAAGTACTTCGCGTTCTGCTCCGCAACGGTGGCCGACTCGGGCACCGGCACCCGCAAGTTCCCGTGATCGCTGACCGTGAACCCAAGCTTCTCGAGCGACTCTTTGAGGCGCGCGTAGCGAATCGCGGACGGCCCCATGTCGACCCCGCGCCGGTCGGCGCCCAGGTCCATCGGCACGCCGACGACGTCGACCCGCCCGACCCGCTTGGCCGGTCGACGGAGCTGCGGGCTCACCTCGGTCTGCATGCCCCCAGCTTCGCCGGAGAGGCTGCCCGCCTCCCGGGCGCCATGACCCGGCGTCATGCTTCGGCCCCCGCGGTGCTCCGGCGCGCCGACTGCCGGAACTGCTAGCCGCGTTGCGATTGACGTACCGGCACGCGCGCGCCTACCATCGTTCAGACGAGACGGAGTGAATTGCCATGCGTTCTTCCTTGCTTGCGGCGAGCGTCGCCGTCGCGCTCGCGCTGTGCGGATGCAGCGCGGCGAGCGGGCCCGGCACGAACGTGTGCAGCACGCCGCCGATTCCGATCGTTCAGCTCGCCTCACCGCCCGGCGGCAGCACGGGCGTGAGCCCGAGCATCGGCGAGCTCGTCCTCGCGGAGAGCAGCCCGACGGTCGGGAACGTCACGGTGACCGTCAGCTCGCCGGCCGGAACGATCGTCTCGGGGGCGACGCCCACGAGCGCGCCCTCGCCGCTGCCGAGTCCGCTGGCCTCGCCGCTGCCGGGGACGATCGTCTATTTCAGCATCGGCGTGCCCGTGCTGAGCGCGAACACGAGCTACACCGTCCGCGCGACCTATTCGGTCGGCGGCTCCGGTGCGTGCCCGACCTCGTTTCCGATGACCGCCGGCTCGTTCACGACCGGATAGACGCGCTCACGGCCGGCGCGCGCGCCGCGCCGAACGGGCCGGTTCCTTCGGCAACGCCGTTTCGTCGCGCGGCTCTTTGGTGACCGCGGGCTGCGCCTCGGTGCGCGACACCGGATGCGGCAGCAGCGCGCGCAGCACGACGCGGATCATCGCCGCGGCGGGCACCGCGAGGAACGTCCCGACCAGGCCGAACAACTCGCTGCCGCCGAGGATCGCCAGCAAGATCCAGAACGGCGAGAGGCCGACGTTCTCCTTGAGGACGCGCGGCGCGATGAAGTTGCCGTCGATCTGGTGGATGAGGGCGATGAGCCCGGCGACGACCAGCGCGTTGATCGGGCCGTTGTACGCGAACGCCAGCGCGACGGCGGGCACGAACGCGACCACCGCGCCGGCATACGGGATGAAGTTCAGCGCGCCCGAGACGACCCCGATCAGCAGCGCGTACGGCACGTGCATCACGAACAGCATGAGGGTGAGCATCGCGCCCAAGATCGAGCCGTCGATCAGCTGGCCGCGAATGAAGCCGCCGACGACCGAGTCCAGCTCGCCGATGATCACCTCGGCCTTGTGGCGGGCCGCGCCGCGCGTCGGGAAGATCGCGAGGAAGCCTTTCTTGAGGTTCTCCGCGTCGAGCAGCATGTAGGCCGCCAGTACCGGGACCACGACGATCGTCGCGATGACCGAGATCGTCGAGAGCACGACGGCCAGCGTCTTGGTCGCGGTGCTGAACGCGTTGACGGTGATGAAGTGTTGGATCTGGGCGGGGATCGTGGCCAGGTAGCCGCGTTCGCTGGGCGTGAGCCAGCGCAGCACCGGCGTGTGGGGATCGGCGAACAGCAGCGAGTAGCGGGTGACCAGACCCGGCAGTGCTTTGGCGACGCTCTGCATGTCGCTCACCAGCGGTGGGATCAGCAGCTGCAAGATCGCCGCGCCGACGATCGCGATCAACAAGTACACCAGCAGCACGGCGACGCCCAGCGGCAAGCGTTCGTTCAGACGCCGCACCAGCGGGAAGATCATGTACGCGAAGAACAGCGCGACCACGAACAGAAGCGCGGTCGCCTTGACGTTGCCCAGGAACTCCAGCACGCCCACGGTGAGGTAGATCGCGACCGCGATCAGCCCCAGCGTCTTGAGCCAGAAGGTCACGTTGCGCTCGGCGCGCGAGACCCGGCGGCGCGGGCGGAGGTTGGTGGGATCGGCGCTCATTCCGACCTCTCTTCCGCAGGACGGAGAGGCCGCCCCGTCCCGACGTCGTAGGAGGGGCCGATGCCCGCCCCCACGCGCGCGGCCTTCCTCGGCCTCGCGCTCGTTCCGCTCGCCGCCGGCCTGGCGGACTGCGCCTCGAAGCGGTTTCCACCCGGCGTGCTGCGGGTGGGGATGGTGACGGACGTCGGCGGCCTGGGTGACCACTCGTTCAACGACTCTGCCTACGCCGGCTTGCTGCGCGCGCACCGCGAGCTGGGCGTCGCGACCACCGTCCTGGAGTCGAGCTCGGCGGCTGACTATCAAGTCAACATGACGGTATTGGCCAACAAAGAGTTCGACGTCATCTTCGCGATCGGCTTCCTGATGGCCGAGGACGTCAGCGAGGTGGCGCAGCGGTACGTGCAGCGCCACTTCGGGATCATCGACGCCGTCGTCGACTTGCCCAACGTCACCTCGGTGACGTTCAAGGAAGAGGAAGGCTCGTTCTTGGCCGGCGCGCTCGCCGCGATGGTGACCAAGACCAAGACGATCGCGTTTCTGGGCGGCGTCGATCTGCCGCTGCTGCGCAAGTTCGAGGCAGGCTACACCGCCGGCGCGCGCGAGGTCGATCCCACCGTCAAGACGCTGGTCAAGTACGTCGGTTCGTTCGACGACGTCGCCTCGGGCAAGGAGCTGGCCCAGGTGCTCTACGACGAAGGCGCCGACATCATCTACTGCGCGGCCGGCAAAGCCGGGCTGGGCGCGATCGACGCCGCCAAGCAGCGTCCCGGCGCCTACATCATCGGCGTCGACTCCGACCAGGACGCGCTGGCGCCGGGCAAAATCCTCACCTCGATGGTCAAACGGGTCGACATCGGGGTCTTCCGCGTCTGCGAAGCGCTGGTGAAGCACCGCCCGCTGCCGGGTCACCTGGTGCTGGGGTTGGCGCAAGGCGGCGTCGGGTTGACCGACTTCACGTACACGCGCAGCGTCGTCACGCCGCCGAAGATCGCCGAGCTCGACAAGCTGCGCGCGGCGATCATCGCCGGCAAGATCGTCGTGCCGTCCACGCGGGAGGGACTCGCATCGTTCACGCGCGTCCAGCTCTGAGGCTGATCGGCGTGCGACGGCGCTTCGGCGCCGTGCAAGCCGTCGACGGCGTCGACCTCGAGCTGCAGGCCGGCGAGATCCACGCGTTGGTCGGCGAGAACGGCGCCGGCAAATCGACGTTGGCGGCGATCGCGTACGGCGCCGTGCGCGCCGACGAGGGGACGGTCGAGGCGGTCGGCGTCGTCGGTCTGGTCCACCAGCACTTCAAGCTGATCGATCGGCTGCGCGTATGGGAGAACGTGCTGCTCAACCGCGAGCCGCGCAAAGGTTGGACGATCGACGTACCGGCCGCCCGCGCACGCGTGCGCGAGCTGGGCGAACGTTACGGTTTGGCCGTCGATCCCGACGCGCTGGTGGAAACGCTGCCGGTCGGCATCAAACAGCGGGTCGAGCTGCTGCGCGAGCTCGACCGCGAGCCCTCGGTGCTGCTGCTCGACGAGCCGACGGCGTCGCTCGCGCCGGCCGAGATCGCGTCGTTCTTCACCACCGTGCAAGGCTTGGCGGCACGCGGCACCGCGGTCATGGTCGTCACCCACAAGCTGGCCGAGGTGATCGCGTACTCGCAAGCGGTCACCGTCATGCGGCACGGCCGCGTCGTCGCGCGACACCGGACCGCCGACACCAGCGCCGAGGAGATCGCGCGCGAGATGGTCGGCGGCGAGCTGCCGCCGCTGGCCGAGCGCGCGGCGACCGCGCCGCGCCCGCTGCTCGAGCTGCACGCGCTCTCGGCCCAGTCCGGCGGCAGCCTGTTGGCGGAAGCGACGTTCTCGGTCGGGGCCGGCGAGATCGTCGGCGTCGCCGGCGTGGAGGGCAACGGCCAGTCGGCGCTGGTCGACGCGATCGCCGGCCTGGCGCCGTTCACCGGCGAGCTGTCGTTCGATGGCGACGCGCTGCGCGCCGACGAGACGCCGGCCGCGCGGCTGGCGCGCGGCATCCGCGTCATCCCGCAAGATCGCTTGCACGAAGCGCTGGTGCTCGACTGGACGGTGCGCGACAACGTCGCGCTCGGACGCCAGCGTTCGCTGCCGCTGGCGAAGTTCGACGCCGCGGCGCGCGAGGTGATCGAGCGCTTCGACGTCCGCCCGCCCAACCCGGACGCGATCGTCGGCGCGCTCTCCGGCGGCAACCAGCAGAAGATCGTCGTCGGGCGCACCCTGCTCAGCGCACCGCGCTTGCTGATCGCCTACCAGCCCACCCGCGGAATCGACATCGGCGCCGCCGCGCTGGTGCAGTCGCGGTTGATCGAAGCGCGCAACGCGGGCGTGGGCGTGCTGCTGATCTCGTTCGAGCTCGACGAGATCTTCGCGTGCGCCGATCGCGTGCTGGTCATCGCCGGCGGCCGCTTCGTAGGCGCATTCGATCGCGCCGGCATCGATCGCGGTCGCATCGGCGCGCTGATGGCGGGCCAGCGATGAAAGCCGCGCTGCGTTCGCGCGGGGCGCGCGACCTGTTGATCGTGCTGGTGCTGGTGTTCGGCGTCGGTTCGCTCGCAATGCTGCTGGCGCACGTCTCGCCGATCGACGGCTTCTCGGCCCTCTTCGACGGCGCGTTCGGCACGAAGGAAGAGATCGCCGAGACGCTGGTGCAGACGACGAACCTGCTCTTCCCCGCGCTCGGCATCGCGATCGCGTTCCGCGCCGGCCTGTTCAACATCGGCGCCGAGGGGCAGCTGATCCTGGGCGGCTTCGCGGCCGGGTGGGTCGGCGCCGAGTTCCCGCTGCCCGGCATCCTCGCGATCCCGATGGTGCTGCTGGCCGGCTTCGTCGCCGGCGGCATCTGGGGTGCGATCCCCGGCTTCATGCGCGCGCGTTTCGGGGCGAACGAAGTGATCGCGACGCTGATGCTCAACGTCGTCGCCGTCTTGCTCGCGACGTATCTGGTGACGGGCCCGCTCATGCAGGCCGGCGGCGGCGCCCAGGAGACGGCGATCTTGCCGAAAGCCGCGCAGCTGGGCGACCTGATGGTGGACTCGCGCCTGACCTGGGCCTTTCCGCTGGCGCTGGTCGCCGCGTTCGTGTTGCGCTGGCTGCTGCAGCGCACGATCTTCGGCTACGAGCTGCGCGCGGCGGGCGAAGCGCCCGAGGCCGCCAAGCGGGCCGGCATCGACCTCGGCCGCACGGCGCTGGTCGCGATGGCGCTTTCCGGGGCGATGGCGGGGCTGGGCGGCGCCACGATCGTCGCCGGCGTGCTGCACCGCTTCAACGTCGGGCTCTCGCCGGGGTACGGCTTCATCGGCATCGCCGTCGCGCTGGTCGGCAACCTCGACCCGCTCTGGATCTGCCTGGCCGCGCTCGGCTTCGGGATCTTGCAGAGCGGCGGCATCGCGATGCAAGCCGAGGCCGAGGTGCCCAAGCAAGTCGTCTCGCTGGTGACGGGGCTGGTCATCATCGCGCTGGCCGGGCGGCGCGTCGTCGCCGCGCGGAGGACGACGTGAACGGCTCGCTGGCCGCGATCGTCGGCCTGCTGGCGCTCACGCTGGTCAAGGCGACGCCGCTGATCTACGCGGCGCTCGGCGGCGTGCTCAGCGAGCGCTCGGGCGTGGTCAACATCGGGCTCGAAGGGATCCTGATCGCCGGCGCGTTCACCGGCGTCGTCGTCAGCGGCGCGACCGGCAGCCCGCTGCTCGGCGCGCTGGCCGGCGTGATCGCCGGCGCGCTCTTGGCCGCGCTGTTGGCCTATGCCGCGACCCGCTTGGCCGTCGACCAGATCGTGGCCGGGACCGGGCTCAACATCGCGGCCCTGGCGGCGGCGGCGTTCGGGCTCGTGCTGGTCTACCATCAGCCGGGCGCCTCACGCGAAGTGCCCGCGCTCGGCCAGCGCGGCGAAGACGTGCTGATCGTGCTGGCGCTGGTGGCCGCGGTCGCGCTGCACGTCGTGCTGGCGCGCACCCCATGGGGCCTGCGGGTGCGGGCCTGCGGCGAGGACCCCGGCGCGGCCGAATCGGCCGGGATCGACGCGCTGCGCACGCGCTTCACGGCGGTCGTGATCGGCGGGGCGATCGCGGCGCTGGGCGGCGTCTTCCTCTCGCTCGCCGAGCTCGATCTCTACTCCGACGGGATGACCGCCGGGCGCGGCTTCATCGCGCTGGCGGCCGTCATCTTCGGCCGCTGGACGCCGCTGGGCGCGACCGGCGCGGCGATCTTCTTCGGGTTTTTCGCGGCGCTGCAGTTCTCGTTGCAGCGCGCCGGCGTGCCCAGCGAGGTGATGCAGGCGCTCCCCTATCTCGCCGCGCTGATCGCGCTGGCGGGCTTCGCCGGACGCGTGCGCGCGCCGAAGTCCGACGGCGTTCCGTACGTCCGACCGTAAACGTACACTCCGTTCGTCGAAAGCGCACGGTGTGTGATTTCACCGCGTGCGACTTGACTTTTTTCGCGGCGGGCCGACATATGATAGACAATGCGAGTCGTCCCACGACTCTTGTTCGCGAGTTGCGCGCTGTTCTTGCCGCTGGTTCCGAGCGCACCGGCCGGCGCCAGCGCGGTCCCCGGACCGCTGGCCGGCTTTCAAGCGGCGCTCAACGCGCTCACGATGCGCGCGCCGGGCCACGTCGCGATCGAAGTCCAGGACGTGGCGACCGGGGCCAGCACCGGCATCAACGAGTTCGCCGAGATGCCGGCCGCCTCGACCATCAAGATCCCGGTCATGGTCGAAGTCTTCCGCCAACTGGGGCTGGGCCGCTTCGATTTGAACCGGGTCGTGCACCTCGAGGCGAGCGACCGTGACTGGGGCTGGGGCGAGCTGTGCGACGCGCGGCCCGGCAAAGGCTATCCGGTCTCGACGCTGCTCTCGCTGATGATCGACGACAGCGACAACACCGCGACCAACATGCTGATCCGCCTGGTCGGCCGCCAGCACATCAACGCGACCATGGCGCGGCTCGGGCTCACGCACACGCGGCTGTCGGACTTCATCCGTTCGAACGGCCCGATCCGCTGGGCGCTGCGCTCGAGCCCGTCCGACATGACGCGCCTGCTGGCGAAGATGGCCAAGCAGCAGCTGCTCGACCCGTGGTCGTCGCGCGCGATGATCGCGATCCTCGAACGCCAGCACCACAACAGCCTGCTGCCCGAACCGTTGCCGCCGAGCACGCCGATCGCGCACAAGACCGGCTCGCTGCACGACACGCTCAACGACGTCGGCATCGTCTTCCCCGGCACCGACGCGTACGTGATCGCGGTGATGACGACCGATTTGCCCGACCTCGACGCGGGGCGCTCGTTCATCCGCGGCGTCTCGCGGATGGCCTACACCGCGCTCGAGCACTTCAGCGTCTGGCGTGCGAGCAGCGAGGACCTCGGCTTCCCGGCCGCCGACGCGACGACGGCGGCGACCCCGGCCGACCTGCGGATGTGGGCGCCCACGAACCCCTCCTCGGCCGCGCCGGCCGACAGCGTGGTACCGGCCGGCGTTCCGGCACCGGACGAACCCGAGCCCGACGCGAGCCCGGTCGCCTCGCCCGCGCCGCAGCCGACCTAGCTAGAAGCTCGCCGCGGCGGTTCGCTCGAGCAGCGCGCGCAGCGTGCCGACGTCGCCGCTGCCGAGCGCGCCTTCGACCTGCGCTTGCGCGCGGCGCCAGAGCGGGATCGCGGCGCGCAACGCCGCCCGGCCGGTCGGCGTGATGCGGATGCGGCGCACGCGGCGGTCCTGCGTGTCCGGCGCGGTCCGCAACAAACCGCGTGCTTCGAGCGGGCGCAGGTTGCGGGTCAGCGTGGTCGGATCGGTCGTCATGCGCTCGGCCAGCTCGCCCAGCGCGATCCCGGTCGTGCTCTGCGCCAGCGAGCCTTCCAGCTGCGCCAACAGGCCGAACTGCGCGATCGTCACGCCGGCGGGCTCGAGCGCGTCGTCGTAGAGCTGCGAGACGCGCCGCGCCGCGCGCCGCAACCGAGCGGCGGTGCAGCTTCGCAGCTCGCGCAGATCGATCGGATCGGCGGCCGCACCCTCGGCGCGGTCGCCGTTGACACGGCGTGACATTACCTGTATATGCATATATATGCCCGAACCGACCGCGCGTCAAGCGGCGATGCTGCACGGGCCCATCGCCAAGACGATCCTGGCGCTGGCCGGTCCGACCGTTGCGGTGCTGGTGATCCAGACCGCTGTCGGCGTCGCCGAGACGTTCTACGTCGGCTTCCTGGGCACGGACGCGCTGGCCGGCGTCGCCGTCGTCTTCCCGGTGCTGATGCTGATGACGATGGCCTCCAACGGCGGGATCGGCGGCGGCGTCGCGTCGGCGGTCGCGCGCGCGCTGGGCGCCGGACGGCGCGCCGACGCCGACGCGCTGGCGACGCACGCGATCGCGATCGCGCTGCTCTTCGGCGCGCTCTTCACCGCGCTCGCGCTCGGCTGCGGGCCCGCGATCTACGGCGCGCTCGGCGCGCACGGCCCCGCGCTGCACGCCGCGCTGACGTACTCGACCTTCGTCTTCATCGGCGCTATCGCCAACTGGACCGTCAACCTGGCCTCGTCCGCGCTGCGCGGCGCCGGCAACGTGCGCGTCCCCGCGACGGTCAACTTGGTGGCCGCGTGCGTGCTCATTCCGCTCTCGCCGGCCTTCATCTTCGGCATCGGCCCGGTGCCGCGGCTGGGCATCGCGGGTGCCGGCATCGCGGTGACGCTCTACTATCTCGCCGCGGCGCTGTGGCTGCTGCGCTACCTCGCCGGCGGCCGGGGCGGCGTCACGCTGCGGCTGGTGCCGCTGCGCGGACGCCCGTTCTGGGACATCCTGCGCGTCGGGTTGCCGTCGGCGCTCGGCTCGGTGCAGACGAACTTGACCGTGGCGTTGGTGACCGGGGCGGTCGGCCTGTTCGGCACCGATGCGCTGGCGGGGTACGGCATGGCCTCGCGGCTGGACTACGTGCTGATCCCGCTGCTGTTCGGCCTGGGGACGGCCGTCGTGACGATGGTCGGCACCAACGTCGGCGCGCACCAGCACGCACGCGCGCGGCGCATCGCGTGGACCGGCGCGCTGATCGGCGCGCTCGGTACCGAAGCGATCGGCTTGGCCGCCGCGCTGGCGCCGTGGGCCTGGCTCGAGCTGTTCAGCCGCGATCCGCGCGTCGTCGCGCTCGGCACGCTGTACCTGCGTACCGTCGGCCCGGTCTACGGCGCGACGGGCTTCGGCCTGTTGCTGTATTTCGCCGGCCAGGGCGCCGGACGCGTCGTCTGGCTCGTGCTGGCCGGCACCGCGCGGCTGCTGATCGCGGCGGGACTGGGGTGGTACGCGGTCGGCGCGCTGCACGCCGGACTGGGCACGCTGTTCGCGATCGTCGGCCTCGCGTCGGTGACCTACGCCACGGTCAGCGCGATCGTCATGCTGCGCATGCCGTGGGGCGCGCCCGAATCCGTCGCGAACCTCCCGCCATGGCCAGCTACCGTTACCGCGTCGTCGACGTCTTCACCGAGCGCGCCTTCGAAGGCAACCCTCTCGCCGTAATCCCCGACGCGCGCGGGCTCGAGACGGCCGCCATGCAGCGCATCGCGCGCGAGTTCAACCTCTCGGAGACGACCTTCGTCTTCCCGCCGAGCGGCCCGCTGACGGTGGCGCACGTGCGCATCTTCACGCCGACGATGGAGATGGCGTTCGCCGGCCACCCGACGATCGGCACCGCGTGGGTGCTGCGCGACGAGCAGCGCATTCCGATCACCGAACGCTTCGCGTTCGAGGAACAGGTGGGGCCGGTGCCGATTCGCGCCGACGCGGACGGGATGCTGTGGCTGACCACGCCGCCGATCACCTTCGGCCGCGTCTACAAGCGCGCCGCGTGCGCGCGCACGCTCGGCCTGCGCGACGACGACCTGCTGGCGACGGTCCCGCCGCAGTTCGTGAGCGCCGGCAATCCGACGGTCTTCATCGCGGTGACGGACCCCGCCGCGGTCGACCGCGCGAAGACGGAACGTTCGCTGGTCGCCGCGCTGCACGGCTCGGACGAAGACCCGACCTGTCTGTTCGTGTTCGCGGCGACGCCGCGCGGCGCGTACTCGCGCATGTTCGCGCCGGAGCTGGGCGTCGTCGAAGACCCCGCCACCGGCAGCGCGACCGGACCGCTGGCCGCCTACATGATGCGGCACCATCTCGTCGATCACCGGGACGGCACGCGCTTCGTGAGCGAGCAGGGCGTCCGCATGGGCCGCCCGAGCGCGCTCTACGTGCGCGTGAACGGCAACTACGGCGAGGACGGAATCGACGTCGGCGGTACCGTCGCGCCGTTCGGCGAGGGCACCTTCGTCGCGTAGGTCGGCGTCAGCCAGTGGCGGTACTTCGCGACGCCGCCGCGCACGACGCGGTCGTAGAGCTCGATCAGCTTGGTCGCGATCGGACCGCGTTCGCCGGCACCGATCGTACGGTGGTCGATCGACTCGATCCACTGCACGCCGGCCGCGCTGCCGGTGATGAACACCTCGTCGGCGATGTACAGCTCGCTGCGGTCGATCGCGCGCTCGCAGATCTCCAACCCCAGCTCTTCGCGGGCCAGCGTGATGACGATGCGGCGGGTGACGCCTTCGAGGATGTTCTGGGAAGGATCGGGCGTGTAGAGCACGCCCTTGCGCGCGACGAAGATGTTCTCGGCCGAGCCTTCGCAGACGTGACCTTCGGCCGAAAGCATGATCGCCTCGTCGAAACCGGAGAGGATCGCGTCGCTCTTGGCCAGCGCGCTGTTGACGTAGATGCCGGTGATCTTGCCGCGCGCCGGCGCCATCGTGTCGTCGATGCGGCGCCACGCGCTCACGCCGCAACGCAGGCCGCGCTGGGCGTCGAAGTAGCGCTCGAACGGCAGCGCGACGATCGCGAAGCCGTCCTTGACGTCGTGCAGCCGTACGCCGACGTCCTCGTTCGCCTTGTACGCGAACGGGCGCACGTAGACGTCGCCGCGGAACTCGTTGCGCGCGCACAGCTCGACCGTCAGCGCCGAGAGCTCCGCCACCGCGTGCGGCAGCTTCGCCAAGAGGATGCGCGCCGATTGCTCGAGGCGCTCGAAGTGCGCGTCCAGCTCGAGCAGGTACAGCTCGTCCTCGGACGCGTTCCAGAACCCGCGCACGCCCTCGAAACAGCCGGTGCCGTATTGCAGGCCGTGGGTCAACAATCCGATCCGCGCGTCGTCGTAGCGCATGAACCGGCCGTTGTGGTAGACCGTCAGGTCACCGAGCTGCATGGAATCGGGGTCCTCCGAAGGGAAGCAAGCGGCGTGCGCGAGGTCTTCGTGACGTTCTTGCGACTGGGATGCTCGTCGTTCGGCGGCCCCATCGCTCATCTCGCCTACTTTCGACGCGCGTTGGTCGAAGAGCGGCGGTGGATCGACGAGGCGGGATACGCGCGAATCGTAGCCTTCTGCTCGGTCCTCCCGGGACCCACCTCCAGCCAGGTCGGCATGCTGCTGGGCCTGGTTCGCGGCGGTCCGGCGGGCGCGTTCGCTGCTTGGCTGGGCTTCACCGCGCCCTCGGCGATCCTGATGGGCGCGATCGGCATCGTGCTGGCGGCGACGTCCGCCGATCCGCCGCCGTGGTTCGGCGGCCTGCTCGACGGGCTGTTCGCCGCCGCGGCGGCGGTCGTCGCGCAGGCGGTGCTCGGCTTGGCCCGCACGCTGTGCCCCGATCGCCCGACCCAGACGGTCGGCCTGGGCGCGGCCGTCGTGGCCCTGGCGCTGCGCCCGCTCCCGGGCCTGCAGTGGGCGCCGATCCTGCTCGGCGCGCTGGCCGGCGCGCTGTGGCTGCACGCCGGCGCGCCGCCGGCGCAGGCCTTGCCGCTGCGCGTGCCGCGCGCCGTCGCCGCGTTCGCCGGCGCGCTGTTCCTCGCGCTGATCGCGCTGACGTTCCTTCCGCCCGCGCCGGTCTTCGCGCTGCTGGCGACGCTCGTGCGCGCCGGCGCGCTCGTGTTCGGCGGCGGCCACGTCGTGTTGCCGCTGCTGCAGACGACCGTGACGCAAGGGCTGATCTCGTCGAAGCTGTTCTTTGCCGGCTACGGCGCGGCGCAGGCGATGCCCGGACCGCTGTTCACCGTCGCCAGCTTCCTGGGCGCGGCCAACAGCTCGCCGCTGCACGGTGCGCTCGGCGCGCTCGTCGCGACGGTGACGATCTTCTTGCCCTCGTACGCGTTGCTGTTCGCGCTGGCGCCGGCCTGGAACCGTCTCGCCGCGCTGCCTCGGGCCGGCGGTGCGCTGCGCGGCGCGAACGCCAGCGTCGTCGGACTGCTCGGCGCGATCCTCTACGATCCGGTCCTGCTCTCGCTGGGCAACGGCCCGCCGCGCATCGGCATCGCCCTGGCTGCCTTCGCGCTGGTCGCCGTGTGGCGAATCGCACCCTGGATCGTCGTGCTGGCCGCGGCGTTCGCGGGCGCGCTGCTGCGGGCCTAGTCATACGTTTCACTTTAGTCTCTCGGCGGCGCGGCGCTTACCGGTCAACAATCGTGAAAATTATAGCGATAGTCCTCCGCACAAGAGCGCCACCACCCAGGCAAGGCAGGCGAGCTGCAAGCCGACGCAGAAAGCCGCCTCACTGCCTTGGCCGACTATGAAAAGGTCGCGGACGAAACCACGATCTGGCGCTACATGCGCTTGGGGCCGTTCCTTGAGATGCTCGTGCAAGGCGCACTATTCCAAACGCGTGTCGACGCCTTCGCTGACGGCTCCGAGGGGGCTTACGGATACGCCAGTGTGAAACTGGATCCGTCAGTAGTTCAAGTTTTGAACGTAAGTCCCCGCCGGTTCTATGACTCTAACGGTGTTCAGCACTTCATTCCGGCAAAAAACGCAGAGCTTATTCGTGAAGCTCGACGACATGCTGTCGTAACATGCTGGTTCAAGCATCCAGGGTACGAGTCGTATGCAATGTGGCGCATTTACGGCTCCGATGACTACGCCGTTGCCATTGCTACGACTGTTGGGGCTCTCCGAGATGCTCTTCAGAGGAGAGGTGAGGTTCGAGTTGGAGAGGTCGCTTATGAGCCGCTGCCGAGCGTAATACCCGACATTTTTACGCTCTTTTTTCATAAGAGGCACGAATACAAAAGCGAGCAAGAGATTAGGTCGATACAAGTCTCTCTGAACCCGGTTCCCGAGCCCTACCAGATGCAGTCACTGGACCCGCTACAGTTGGACGCGTTGCTGAATAAGATAGTGGTTGCTCCCAGGATGCGGCAGACTATGTACGACACGGTCTTACAATCTATTCAGAGTAGGTTTACTGCACTGGGCTTGACTTTTGATCCTGGTCGCATGCAGCGCTCAAGCCTAGAACAGGACTTGTTGTAGAGTAGGTGCCAATGCCAGCCGCTACAGTACACCTGTAATGGAGATCCAACGTCACGCGCGCCAGATCGCCACGGTGCAGATGGGCGCGATATGGTCTAGCGGCTTCTTCGTGCACCCACGCCACCTGATAACGGTTCCCCCCTGGGGCGACGGCGTGGTTGACTTGGCCAAAATCGTCGTTGCCGTCGACGGCGCAACGGCGACTCCATTGGCAGTTCATTCCGTCGATCCATCGCACAGTGGGCCCACGGCCTTCGGCTATATCGCGCTGATCGAGCTGCGCGCAGACGTGGGCGTGGCAATCGATTTCGACTACGCGCCGGTATCCCCATACACGCGGTGCACAGCACTCGGGTTCCCGATAGACGCTCAAACCCCCCGGGCGATGCCGTTTCAGGTCGCGGGCCGTGAAGACGCGCCTTCGGGCCTGCTCGGAGAATATCGTTTAGTCTTTCGAGAGGGGTTCGTGCCAGCCGGTGCGATTGGTAGCGCTTGTTATAAAGATGAGAACGGCCGAGTGGTAGGCGTACTGATGAGCTCGGTAGGTGCATCGGGGCGCACAGAGAGTTTCGCCATTCCTAGCGACTTCGTCGTCCGAGCGTTTCCTCAATTAGCTTCATGGCATCCTCCCATGCGCGAGCTCTCAGTGCCCGAAGTATCCGTCCACGACGACGAGCGTACGTTCGGAAGTGGGGGCCGCGAAATTCATGCTTATAGCCTTGAATCACTGACGCTGGGTCTACAAGAACTATCCGAAGAAAAGCTTCAACGACTTCGAGTAGACTTAGACGAAGGTTTATATGCGCAAACGCGCCGAGCGCTCGACAAAGAGCTGAGTGATGAACGTTTCAACGTTTTACCAAATAGCGTTCGCGCTGGCTATCTCCGCGTAAGAGCAAACATCGCGCTCCTAGATGATGATTTCATCCTGGCAAATGCGCTCAGCGCCAAGGCAAAGGAGCTAGACAATGGCATCGAGCAGCGACTCCTAGAGGCAAAGATTGCGCTTGCGATGCATGGTCCCGACGCGGCTCTCAGCGCACTTCCAGACGAAAGCTCCCTGAACGCCGTGCTTTTGCGAGCGACTTTACTTCACATGGTGGGACGGTCGCAAGAGATGGCTCAGATACTTGACGCTGTGTCTGACTTCCACCCAGCGAACGCAGAAGTACACCGCCTTCTGGCCATCGCGCGGTTGACACTACGACAGCGTGAGGCTGCACTCCAAGAGGCCGAGCGCGCGTACGCGCTCGCACCGAAGCACGTACGGGTAATAGCAACGCTCGCTGTCGCGAACTATTATTTCTCCACCCCCCCGGCCTTAATCGGCCCTGACGTGAGCGATCCGCCGGAGCCGCCTCCATTTGAACTACTCAGCATTGACCACGACGCTCTCATAAAGCTACGCCGCGCTTACGAGCTATTTACAAGTATATTGGTGTCGCTTGACTTGGAAAGCTGGCTCATCTCGTCGATTGAGCTCTGGCGCCTCGCATGCGTGGCGCCCGATGTCGATCGCATTGAAGAGGCCGTCGAGCTTGCGACTTCACTATTGTACCGCACTCTCCCAAACAACGACGCCATCAGGTGGGTCCTCACCTACGACTTACCCGTTGACCTCACGGCGTGGCTCAGTGACGCCCAAAGCCGACTATCCGACAATACCATAACGTCTAGTCAAAGACGCGCCCTTGCCTGGTACAAGACGTGGCAAGGTTTGGGTGAAGATGCAATAGCGATATTGCGGGGGGTGCCTGCTCAGGAAACACAGCTTGATCGCCTTAAGCGGAAGGTCGCCCTGGCGCTCGCGCTCGTTGAGGCGAAGGACTACAGCGGCGCGCTTACGGTGATCGAAGACGAGGACTCGGGCAATATTAAAGCACTACGAGACCGCATCAATGAGGCGAGGGCCGCGGCGGGTACCAGTTCGCGCGTCAGTACCAGCGACGCCTTACAGTTGCTCCATGACGCTCGGTCAGCTGCTCAGCGCGGCGATTGGGACTTTATAGAAAAATCCCAAAAGAGGCTTCTGCAAGATATTCGTTGCCAGGTTTCTATTCGCTTGGTCTTATACGCGCTGATCAATAAGCGGCGGTACGCGAACTTTATTGAACTATATGAGAAAAACGCAGACTGGACGCGCTTAGCGAAGCACACCGGCACCCGACGCGCGTACATCATCTCCCTTTGGAACGCGAAGCGACGTGGCGACGCAATACGCGCAGCTTTAGAACTAATCGATGACGACCCTACCGCCGAGAGCATCGATTTAGCCTGTAATATTCTCTTTGAGGTCGGCGATTTCGAGCAAATAGCCGTGCTCTCTCGGATTGTTCGGACGACGGCGGACCTGACACCTGAAATTGCTCTTCGCTTTGCTGCTCGCCTGGCGGACTCGTCCCCAAGCGACGCGGGCGCACTTTGGGATCGAGCAATCGAGCTCGGCATACCAGACGATCTTGTCACACTTGCCCTTTCGACGGCATATCGCGTTGGACGCGATACGAAGACAAAAGAGCTCGTGCATCAGATGCAGCGCCTGGCACTAGCCGGTCACGACAGCGTATCAGCGAAATCCTTTGATGACGTGGCTGAGCTTGTATCAAACATTGCATATAGAAATAAGGTGGCCAACGACCAGTATCGGTCCGGCACGTTACCAATCCACGTCATTGCAGACGCGCTGAATTTTCCAATCTTCACCTCGCATCATACGTATCCTCAACAGAATCAATCACGCTCGCCGAAATATTGGGCCCCCGTATATGTACGCCACGGATCTCGAGCGCCCGAGCCGCAGTCCTTTTTTGACGCGGCGACGATTGCGCTCGACGTCACGACCATAGTGCAGGCGCAATACCTTGGAGTAATGGAACAACTGCTGGATGCTCGGGATCAATACATCGTAGACGACAAGCTGATCGAATTGTTTTTCGCCATGCGCGAGGAGATCGGGTCCGCGCAGCCGGCACACATGGACCACATGCGCGTTCTCCTTAAGACCATTCAACGCGGTGGCATTGATGTTATCGAATCGGATGATGGGGCTCGCTGGGCTAAGAACAATGGTGGCAACTACGTGACCACGCTTCCGCCCCTAGATCCACGCCTTGGCCCGGTAGAACCATCGCCGATATTGTCCGATGTTGCTCTTAACATTCGCAAGTTGGTCGAAGATCTTTACATGGATTCTCTGCTCTCAGAGGGCGACAAATTGCGCGCTTTGGCGCGGATGGGTACCGTCGGAGAACAGGAGGCTGCCGGTGTGTCGATTCACCCCGATCGTCCGCTGCTTATTGATGCCGCGTATCTTGAGATGCTTCACGAAACTGACCTCATCGGAGTCCTTCTAAACGCGGGATACGACCTTCGGATTTCTAGCCGGGACTACGCATTTTTGGAGCGCCAGGTGGAGGAAGCCGATCAGAAGGACGAGCGTTTAGAAGATCTAGATAAGCTTGTCAACCTGGTTCGCGACGCGTCGGCGAGAGGCAAGTTTGCTGAAATTTCATGGCACGGTGATCATCATGACACAGAGCGAATGAACACGCGGTCGATTTCCGCGGTGCTTGAATTTGTCGACGGAACTGGTGCCGTTGTCGTCGACGATCGCTTCGCGAATCGTTTTTCTACGACGGGAAACCGCGCCTCTGTAATTTCACTTTTCGACATTATGCTCGCGCTGAATGAGCGGGAGAAGCTAGCCGACGAGGACTATTTCTCCTTTCTAGTTCGAGCGCGCAGAGCGGGTCTATTTTTCTTGCCGGTATCCTCTCGAGAGATATTGCATCATGTTAGGCTGTCGTCGATTCAAGATAAGAGGCTTGTTGAAACTGCCGACCTTCGCACGCTGCGCCGCTATGTTGGTGCCTCATTTCAACAGCCCGGACTACATGTTGTGGCGTTATCAGATGATGAGCGCGCTTACATTCGTTTCATCGATCAATCTATGCGAGAGGCGGCCCAAAGTTTCGTGGGCAACAGCGAGGCGGCGGTGCGGCAGAGCTACATTGTAACCGAGCTCGGCGGAGCCACCATTTCTGCGGTTGCGCAGGGCCTGGATGCGGCTGACATTGGACCGGCACTGGAATCGCTCGCACTTCTAGCACGCCATCTCCTGAATTGATGGACAGGCATCTGCGCATGATCACGCAGTTAAGCACCGCAATGGCGCAAAGCGCAAGACTGCCGAGTCACTGGTTTGTATTGGCTGACCTCGCTCGCAGTGCGCGCGATCTAATGCCGCTGCGGAACCAGGTCACGCCGTACGGCGAGCTGGTCGCGTTGCCGAGTGTAGACTGCTGATGGCCATCGGGCATCCTGCACGACGACTACGCGCCGGCACCCGGAGGCGCTCCAAGACGCCGGCAATCGCGGGCGGTACAGCCAGCCGGTCCAGTTCTACGGCGTCGGCGGCGAGTTCGACACGCGCCCGTATGCGATCGCCCGGCTGCAGCTCTCGAAGCTGCTCTTCCGCGACTTCGTCGGCTACCGGGTCACCTCGAAGGGAAGCTACGACGACGGCAGCGACGGGCTGATCGGGTCGGGCTTCTTGCGGATGTTCACCGTCGGCATCGACTACCTCGACAGCCGCGTCTACCTCACGCCGACCACCGAGTCACGACGCCACGAGACGGTCGGCAAGCCGTAACGCAACCGTCGCGCGCGCCGGACTCGTCAGCACGGGCATGCGAACGCAGCATGCTCACCCGGTTCCTACCATACGACCACCGTCGACGGGCTGTCGATCTTTCACCGCGAGGCCGGCGACCGCGACGCGCCGGCGCTGCTGCTGCTGCACGGCTTTCCGTCGTCCTCGCGCATGTTCGAACAGCTCATCCCCGGCCTGGGCGACGCGTTCTGGGTGATCGCGCCCGATCACCTGGGCTTCGGGCACTCCGACGCGCCGCCCGCCTACCGATTCGCGTACACGTTCGATCGGCTGGCCGCGATCGCCGAGCACTGGACGCAAGCCGTCGGCTTGCGGCGCTACACGCTCTTCGTCCAAGATTACGGCGGACCGATCGGCATGCGGCTGGCCGTCGCGCATCCCGACCGGCTGCAAGCGCTGATCGTGCAGAACGCCGTCTCGCACGAAGCCGGGCTGGGCCCGCTGTGGGACCAGCGGCGCGCGTTCTGGCGCGACCGCGCGGCCAACGAAGCCGCCTTGCGCGAGAACCTGCTCTCGCTCGCGGCGACGAAGCAGCGCCACATCGGCAGCACCCCGCATCCCGAGCGCTACAGCCCGGACCTGTGGGTCGACGAGTACCGGTTTCTCACCCAGCCGGGCATGATCGACATCCAGAGCGACCTGTTCTACGACTACCGCACCAACGTCGCGTCGTATCCGGCGTGGCAAGAGTTCTTGCGCGCGACGCAGCCGCCGCTGCTGGTCGTGTGGGGCCGCTACGATCCCTCGTTCCAGACGGCCGGCGCGCTGGCATATCGCGACGACGTTCCCGGCGCCCAGGTGCACCTGCTCGACGCCGGCCACTTCGCGCTCGACGAAGCGGCCGACGAGATCACCGCGCTGACGCGAACGTTCCTCGCACAGGTGAACGCCGCGCGCTGAGCGATGCAAC
Organism: Candidatus Sulfotelmatobacter sp.; assembly: GCA_035504415.1. Taxonomy (NCBI): domain Bacteria; kingdom Pseudomonadati; phylum Acidobacteriota; class Terriglobia; order Terriglobales; family Candidatus Korobacteraceae; genus Candidatus Sulfotelmatobacter; species Candidatus Sulfotelmatobacter sp. The sequence goes on from DATJRY010000011.1 coordinate 599,141, forward strand.
GCCCGTCGCCCGGCGCGTGTCGAAGCGGACGATGTCGCTCGATGCATCCATCCTCTTCACGCCGTTCACGCTCGGTCGCTTGCGGTTGCGCAACCGTGTAGTCATGGCGCCCCTCACGCGCAACCGCGCGACGCCCGGCACCGACGCGCCGCACGCGCTCAACGCCGAATACTATCGCCAGCGAGCGAGCGCGGGACTGATCATCGCCGAAGCGACGCAGATCTCGCCCTACGGCAAGGGCTACGCGTTCACCCCCGGCATCTACTCACCCGAACAAGTCGCCGGTTGGAAACTCGTCACGGGCGCCGTGCACGCAGCCGGTGGCGCGATCTACCTGCAGCTGTGGCACGTCGGTCGCTTCTCCCACCCCGCGCTGCAGCCGGGCGGTTTGCTCCCGGTCGCGCCGTCGGCGATCGCGCCGGAGAACCAGCGCACGTTCATCGAGACCGGCGAGTTCGTCACGGTCGGAACGCCGCGCGCGCTCGAGCTGAACGAGCTGCCCGGGCTGGTCGACGATTACGCCGACGCGGCGCGCAAGGCGATCGAGGCCGGTTTCGACGGCGTCGAAATCCACGCCGCGAACGGATACCTGCTCGATCAGTTCCTGAAAGACGGCAGCAATCACCGCACCGACCGCTACGGCGGGACGGTTGACAATCGGATGCGCCTGCCGCTCGAAATCGTGGAAGCCGTCACCGCCAGCGTCGGCAGCGACCGCACCGGAATCCGCATCTCACCCGTGTCGCCCGCGAGCGGCTCGTTCGACAGCGATCCGGCCGCCGTCTACGTCCCGTTCGTGCGCGAGCTCGATCGCTTCGACCTGGCCTACGTGCACGTCATCGAAGGCCACACGCAAGGACCGCGCGACTTTCACGGCTTCGATTTCGCGGCGCTGCGCGCCACGTTCGACGGTCCGTGGATGGTCAACAACGGATACACGCGCGAGCTCGCCGTCGAGACCCTCGCTGCCGGGAAGGCCGATCTGGTGGCCTTCGGGCGGGCGTTCGTCGCGAACCCCGACCTGGTCGAGCGGCTGCGCATCGACGCGCCGCTCAACGAAGTCGACTGGGACCACACCTTCGGCGGCGATGCACACGGATACACCGACTACCCGACGCTGGCCGCACAAGGCGCACCCGCCGACTAGGCGCGCAGCGCCGCCTTCACCGCCTCCGGCGTGAACGGTACGCTGCGCAGCCGCGCGCCGGTGCGGGCGAAGATCGCGTTGGCGACCGCCGGGGCGATGACCGTCGTCGTCGCCTCACCGGCACCGAGGATCTTTTCGTTGGGGCGGTCGACGACGCGCACCGTCACCGCCGGCACCTCGCTGAAGCGCAGGATCGGATAGCTCTCCCAGTCGACGCTTGTGACGGCGTGCCGGTCGAAGCGTACCGCCTCCTTGAGCGCGCGGCTGGTGCCCTGCACGGCGTTCCCTTCGATCTGGTTGCGCAAGCCGTCGGGGTTGACGACCAGCCCGCAGTCGTGTGCGATCCACAGGTGTCGCACGCGCACGGCACCGCTGGCACGATCGACGTCGACGTCGGCGATGGCGGCGACCAGCGCCTGCGTGTTCTCGTAGTGGCAGAAGGCGAAGCCGCGGCCGGGCTTCCAGTCCGCGCGCAGCGCCTCGACCACCGCGCGTGCGCGCGGGTCGGTCAGGTGCGCGAGCCGGAACGCGAACGGATCCGCGCCGGCTTGGTGCGCCAGCTCGTCGATGAACGACTCGTTGGCGAAGGTGTTCCCCGGCCCGCCGAGCCCGCGCAGCGCCGACTGGCGCAGCAGCGCCGTCGGTTGATCGACGATGGTCACCCGCTGCGCCGGAATCGCGTAGTCGTTCGGCGCGTTGCGATCGCCGCCGATGTACGTCGGCGGCGCGCTCTCGCCCATCAGCTGCCCGGGCAAGACGTTGCCGGCCAGGCCGTCGGGGCGACCGCTGTGCGTCGGCGTCCAGACCCGGTAGTCCCAGGCCGCGATGGTGCCGCTCGCGTTGAGCGCGCCGCGCAGATCGACGACCATCGCCGGCCCCTTGGGGTCCCAGCCCGTCTCGTCGGCGCGCATGTACTGCAGCCGCACCGGCGCGCCGACCGCCTGCGAGAGCAGCGCGGCCGAAGCGGCGACGTCGTCGGCGCCGTTGTGACCGTAGCAGCCCGACGCCTCGACGTAGCGCACCCGTACTTTGGTCGCGGGCAGCCCGAGCAGCTGCGCGATCGCGCCGCGCAGCGGGAAGACGCCCTGCGTCCCCGACCAGATGGTCGCGGCGCCGTCGCGCACGTCGGCCACCGCGCACGACGGCCCGATCGAGACGTGCGACTGGAACGGCCAGGTGTAGCGCGCGTGCAGCGCGTGCGCCGCGCTTTGCAGCGCGCCGTCGGCGTCGCCAGTGTCGATCAGCACGCGTTCTTTTCCCGGCGTCGCGACGACGGCCGCCGCCAGGTCCGCCTGCGCCGGCAGCGTCTTGCCGCCGCTCCACTGCGCGCGCAATGCTTGCGCGGCGCGGATCGCGGTCCACTCGTCGCGCGCGACGACGGCCAAGAAATTCTTCCGTTGCACGACCTGCACGCCGGCCAGCCCGCGCAACGACGTCTGGTCGACGTGCTCCAGCGTCGCGCCCAAGCGCGGCGGCAGCACGACGCGACCGTGGCGCATCCCCGGCAGGCGCACGTTGTGGACGTAGCGATAGCTTCCGGTGACCTTCCCCGGCAGGTCGACGCGGGGCACCGGCGTGCCGACGATGCGATAGCTGCTCGGCGAGCGCAGCGGCGGGTGCGGCGGGATGGTGCGGCCGAAGCGATGCCCGTCGAGCAGCGCGCCGTAACCGATGCGCCGTGATGGATCGGCGGCCACGAACACGCTGCCGTCGTGCACGGCCAGCCGTTCGCGCGGGACGCCCAGCCGCGTCGCGGCCAAGTCGACCAGCGCTTCGCGCGCGACCGCGCAGGCGGCGCGCACCGGCGTCGCGCCGCTGGTCAGCGTCTGGCTTCCGGCGGTGTAGCCTTGGTCGGGCGTGAGCGCGGTGTCGGCCGCGGCGACGTGCACCGCCTCGAAGGCGACGCTCAGCTCGTCGGCGACGAGTTGCGCCATCGCCGTGTCGACGCCGGTGCCGAGTTCCACCTTGCCGAACAGCACGGTCACCGCGCCGTCGCGATCGACGGTCAGCCAGGCGTCGACGTCCGGTTTGCCGCGCGTCCCGAGCGGGTTCGCTTCCCGTGCGCCGCTCGAGGTCTGCGCGAACGCGGGGACGCTGCCGGTCGCGAAGCCGACGACGAGCAGTCCGGCGCCGCGGCGCAGGAAGGTCGCACGATCGAGCGTCGTCATGCCGGCGTCTCGGCGGCGCGCTTGACGGCGCGCAAGATGCGCAAGTGCGTGCCGCAGCGGCACAAGTTGCCGTCGAGCGCGGTGCGGATCTGCGCGTCGCTCGGGTGCGGGTGCTGATCGAGCAGCGCGCTCGCGGCGACGACCATGCCGGGGATGCAGTACCCGCATTGCGCCGCCTGCTCGGCAATGAACGCGGCTTGCACGCGACCCGGATGGTCGGCGTCGCCGAATCCCTCGACGGTGGTGACGCGACCGCTGCCGACGGCGGCCAGCGGCGTCACGCACGAGCGGATCGGGCTGCCGTCGAGCAAGACGGTACACGCGCCGCACTGCGCCAGCCCGCACCCGAACTTGGGACCGGTCAGCGCGAGCTCGTCGCGCAGCGCGTAAAGAAGCGGCGTGTCGGGCGTGGCGTGCACCTCGCGCGGGCGCCCGTTGACGTGAAGGGTCGTAGAAGCTGCCACGCGAGCAGTATAGCGCCACGGGCTGGGAACGGGCACGACGATTCTCGAACCACGCGCCGTTGTGGACTGGAGCTTCCTGGAGGGCTCGCGCGCCTTCGACGTGACGTGGGGACTGGTCAGCGGTGCGCTCTGTCTCACGCTCGCGCTGCCGATCCTGTGGTGGTCGCTGCCGGCACATCGGCGCTCGCTGTTCGGCCGGGCGCTCGACGCGCGCGGCAACCTTCAGCTGGCCTACGGCATCTTCGCGATGGCGATGGCGTTCACCGACGCCGGCTGCCGCCTCATCCCGCACGGCGACCTGCCGTGGGTCCACCCGACCTTCTTCGTCATGACGCTCGCGCTCGTCGTGGGCCTGGGCCCGCGCGTCGTCGCCGTCGGTCGCGCCCGCACCTCGGCCTGATTCCGCTCCGCACCGCATCTCCGGAGGACCGCGTGAAACGGACCCTGCTCTTGGCCGCCCTCGGCGCGCTCGCGCTCGGCGGCGTCGTGCTGGCCGCGCCGGCGATCACGACCTTGCCCACCGGCTGGCGCATCGTCGGCAACGACGGCCCGGTCGTCACCGTCGGTACCCTGCCTGAAGGGCTCGCGCTCGGCCCCGGCGGCAGCACGCTGATCGAGATCGAAGGCGGTCATCGCAAGCCCGCGCTGCGCGTCTTCGACGCGGCGACGCTGCACGAGCTGCGGAGCCTGCCGCTCAACGGCGCCTACGGCACGCCGCTGCGCGATCCGAGCGGGAGCGGCGTGTGGATCGGCATCCCAGGCGGCTTTCAAGAGCAGATCGCGCACGTCGACACGGCGACGGCAACCGTCGACGACGACGTCTCGCTGCCGATCCCGTTCTTTCCGGTCGCGCTGGCGCGCGCGCCGCACGCCGACCTGCTCGCGGTGGCGGGCGACTTGAGCGGACGCATCGCCTTCGTCGACCCGCATGCCGACCAAGTCGTCGGGTTCGCGCGGGTCGGACTGCATCCGGCCGCGCTGGCGTTCGCGCCCGACGGTGCGCACCTGTACGTCGCCGAGCGCGGTGAACGCGACGTCGACGTCGTCGCGCTGCCGACGACGGCCCACCCCATGGTCGGCATCGCGACCCGCATCACCGTCGGCCTGCACCCCGACGCGCTGGCGCTGCGCGGCAACCGGCTCTACGTCGCCGACGCCGACGACGACGACGTCGCGATCGTCGACGTGAGGACGAACCGCGTCGTCGCGCGCGTTCCGCTGCCCTTCCACCAGCCGGGCGTGTTCGGCGATTCGCCCAACGCGCTCACCCTCGACGCCGACCGCCTGTACGTGAGCTGCGGCGCGGCCAACGCGGTCGCGGTGTTCCGGCTGAGCGCCGCCGGCCTGGCGCCGCTGGGCGCGATCCCGACCGGCTGGTATCCGACCGCGGTCGCGGTCGACCGCGCGCACGGCGTCCTCTACGTCGCCGACGGCAAAGGCGAGTCCAGCCACGCGAACCCGCGCTACGATCCGCTGCACGGCGGCCGGACGGACTACATCGCCGACAACCTGGTCGGCTCGATCCGGCGCATGGCGATCCCCGACGACGCGACGCTGGCGCAGGGCTTGGCGACCGTGCGCGAGCTGGCGCAGCACGCGGTCGTTCCGCCCAGCGCGATCGTGCGCGCGAACGGCCCGATCCAGCACGTCATCTACGTCATCAAGGAGAACCGCTCGTACGACGAAGTGCTGGGCGATCTGGCCGGCGCCGACGGCGATCCATCGCTGGTGCTGTTCGGCGCGAACGTGACGCCGAACCAGCACGCGATCGCCCAGCGCTTCGGCGTCTTCGACCGCTTCTTCGAGGACGCGCACGTCAGTGCCGACGGCCACAACTGGTCGACGGCCGCATTCGCCAACGACTACCTCGAGAAGATGTGGCCGCAAGACTACGCGGACCGCGGCCGCCCGTACGACTTCGAGGACGCCGCCGAACCGGCGGTGCCGCACAGCGGCTATCTGTGGGACGACGCCGTCGCCCACCACGTCACGCTGCGCAACTACGGCGAGTTCGCGACCGGCGGCCCCAGCGCGCCGACGCCGGTCTCGGTCGCCGATCCGACGCTGCGGGTGAACACCGATCGCAACTTCGCGACCTTCGACCTCGACGTCCCCGACGCCGACCGGTTCACCGAGTGGAAGCGCGAGTTCGACGCCTACGAGCGCACCCGCACGCTGCCGGCGCTCGAGATCGTACGGTTCCCCGACGATCACACCGCCGGCACGCGGCCGGGCGCGCTGACGCCGCAGGCGATGGTTGCCGACAACGACGAGGCCGTCGGCCGGCTGGTCGACGCCGTCTCGCACGCGCCGGACTGGTCGAGCACGGCCGTCTTCGTGATCGAGGACGACGCGCAGAACGGTCCCGATCACGTCGACGAGCAGCGCTCGACGTTCTATCTCGCCTCGCCGTACGCCGCCGGCGGCGTGCAGCACCTCGCGTACAGCCAGGCCTCGGTGCTGCGGACGATGGAGCTGATCCTCGGCCTGCCGCCGCTCTCGACCTACGACGCGGGTGCGCCGCCGCTGAGCGCGGCCTTCACCGCCACGCCGAACCTGCGCCCCTACGACGCCCTCGCGGAAACGACCGACGTCCACGCGAAGAACGGCCGGACGGCATACCGGGCGGCCGACAGCGCGCGCTTCGATCTCGCCGAGGAGGACCGCGTGGACGACGCCACCTTCAACGACATCCTCTGGCGCGCGATCAAGGGCGCACAGGCGACGCCGCCGCCGTACGGGGCGTTCGCGCGGTGACCGCGCACGCGCTGGCGCTGGGGATCACGGCGTTCCTGGCCTGTGCCGTCGAGGCGATCGAGGCGCTGACGATCGTCGTCGCCGTCGGCGTCACCCGCGGATGGGGCCGCGCGCTGACGGCGGCGTTCTGCGCGATCGTCGTGCTGGCGGCGGTCGTCGCACTGGCCGGCCCGCGCCTGCCGGAACTGGCCGACCTGCGCTTCGTGCGTTTGATCGTCGGGCTGATCGCGTTCTACCTGGGCGTCACCTGGCTGCGCAAGGCGATCTTGCGCGCGGCCGGACGCAAGGCGCTGCGCGACGAGCACGCGGCGTTCGAGCGCGGTCGCGCCAAGGTCGCCGCGGGCGACGACGCCGCCGCCTTCGCCACCGCGTTCAGCGGCGTGCTGACCGAAGGGATCGAAGTCGTCGCGATCGTGCTCGCGTTGGGCAGCGGAACCACGCAGACGCTGGCGGCGGCCACCGGCGGCGCGCTGATCGCGATCGTCGCGGTCGCGCTGCTCGGCGTCGCCGTCCGCGGCCCGCTCGAGCGCGTTCCGGAGAACGCGCTCAAGTACGTCGTCGGCGTGATGGTCACCGCGTTCGGCATCTTCTGGACCGGCGAAGGCCTGGGCGTGAGCTGGCCCGCCGACGACGTCGCACTGTTCTATCTGGCCGCGATCGTGCTGGCGGCAGCGGGCACGACGACGGGCGCGCTGCGCACGCGTACCGCCCCGAGCTGAGGTGGAGCTCCGCGACCTTCGCTACTTCGTCGCCGTCGCGCAAGCGCGCAGCTTCAGCCGCGCCGCCGAGGCGCTGCACCTCGCGCAGCCCTCGCTCAGCCAGGCCATCAAGAAGCTCGAGAACGAGTTGGGCGTCGCGCTGTTCGCGCGCGCCCACCATCTGGTCGAGCTGACCGACGCCGGCGCGGCGTTCTTGCGCGAGGCGCGCACGGTGCTGGCGCAGGCCGCGGTCGCGGCGGACACCGCGCGCATGGTCGGCAACGGCACGATCGGTCAGCTGCGCATCGGCTTCATCGACTCCTCGGCGCTGCGCATCATGCCCGAGCTGGTGCGCCGGTACCGGGCCGCGCATCCCGGCGTGCGGCTGCACTTCATCGAGCTGAGCACCGCGCAGCAGATCGCGGCGCTCAAAGCCGATGAGATCGACGTCGGAATCGCGCGCGGTCCGGTCTGGGATCCCGAGTTGGCCGGCGTGCGGGTGGCGACCGAGGAGCTGTACGTCGCGCTGGCGGCGACCCATCCGCTGGCGCCGCGCGAGACGCTGGGCATCGGCGAGCTGCGCGACGAGCTGTTCGTGCTCTACCCGCCGACGAAGGGCACCGGCCTGTACGACGAGGTACTGCGCCTATGCCACGACGCGGGCTTCGAGCCGGCCGTCGCGCAGGAAGTCAACGAGATCCCGATGATCTGCGGCTTGGCCGCCAGCGGCGCCGGGGTCGCGATCGTACCCGGCTCGGCGCGCGTGATCGCGATCGAGGGCTTGCGCTACGTGCGGCTCGAGCCGCCGGCGACGATCGAGCGCTGGGCCCTCTGGCGCGAGACCGCGAAGCTACCGGCGATCGCGGCGTTCGTCGACGTCGCGAACGGTATGGCGGACGGCGCGGACGGGCGCGAACGAGAGCACGGCGGGAGGTAGCGGTTTTGGAAACGGCGCTGGCGGCGGATCGCATTCAGTTTGCGTTCACCATCATGTTTCACTACTTGTTCCCCATCGGGACGATGGGCTTGGCACCCTTCGTCGCCTGGTACACGTTGCGCGCGCTGCGAACGGGCGACGCCGCGTACCAGCGGGCGGCGCGCTTTTGGGCGCGCATCTTCGCGGTGAACTTCGCCGTCGGCGTCGTCACCGGGATTCCGATGGAGTTCCAGTTCGGCACCAACTGGGCGCTGTTCTCCGCGCGCACCGGCGCCGTCATCGGTCAACCGCTGGCGATGGAAGGCATCTTCGCGTTCTTCCTCGAGTCGGTCTTCCTGGGCGTCTTCTTGTACGGGCGCGGCATCTCGCCGCGCCTGCACGCCGCCTCGGCGATCCTGGTCTGGCTCGGCTCCTGGCTGTCCGGCTTCTTCATCGTCGTCACCGACGCGTGGATGCAGCACCCGGTCGGCTATGCGGTGGCCGGCGGCGGCCAGGTGGTGTTGACGAACCTCGGCGCCGTCCTGCTCTCGCCGTTCGCCTGGTGGCAGTTCGCGCACGTCCTCACGGGCGCGGTGCTGACCGGCGGCTTCGTGATGGCCGGCGTCGGCGCGTACTATCTGCTCGCGCGCCGGCAAGAACCCCACGGGCAGCTCTTCCTGCGGACCGGGATCGTCGTCGCGTTCGCGTTTTCCGTGCTGGCCGTGTTTCCGACCGGCGATCGCAACGGCTCCGACATCTCCGTCTATCAGCCGGCCAAGCTCGCGGCGATGGAAGGGCTGTTCCAATCGGAGACCGGCGCGCCGCTCGCGATCATCGGTATGCCGGATACCGACAAAGGCACGTTGATCGATCCCGTGACGGTGCCCGACCTGCTCAGCTTCCTCGCCTACGGCAACTTCCGCGCCAACGTCCGCGGCATCGCGACCTATCCGCCGGACGAACGCCCGCCGGTCGCGGTGACCTACTACGCGTATCACGTCATGGTCGGGCTGGGCACGATCTTTCTCGGCCTGACCACCCTGGCGATCGTGCTGTGGCGCTTGCGGCTGCTCGAACGCAGCCGCTGGCTGCTGTGGCTGCTGATGCTGGCCATGCCGTTCCCGTACATCGCTAACGAAGCCGGCTGGGTGACGACCGAAGTCGGGCGCCAGCCCTGGATCGTCTACGGCGTGATGCGCACCTCGGAGGGAGCGTCGGCCAACGTCGCCGGCGGCGAGACGATCTTCACCATCGCCGGATTCGTCGGCATGTACTTCTTGCTCGGCTTGCTCTTCATGCTGCTGGTCTTGCACGAGATCGGCGTCGGGCCCGACGAGCAGCACACGCCGGCGTTGTCCGCGCAGGGCGTACCGTGATCGTCGCCGCGTTCGTCATCCTGCTGCTCATGCTCGGCACCTACGTGCTGCTCGACGGTTACGACCTGGGCGTCGGGATGCTCCATCTCTTCGTCGCGCGCACCGATCGCGAGCGCGCCGCGACGATCGCCAGCATCGGTCCGTTCTGGAACGGCAACGAGGTCTGGCTGATCGCGGCCGGCGGCACGCTGTTCGGCCTGTTCCCACTGGTCTACGCCTCGTCGTTCAGCGGCTTCTATCTGCCGTTCATCGTCGTGCTCTGGCTCTTGATGTTCCGCGGCATCGCACTCGAGCTGCGCGGGCACTTCCCGAGCGATCTCTGGCACCAGTTCTTCGACGTGACGTTCGCGCTCGCGAGCGCGCTGCTCGCGCTGCTGTTCGGCGTGGCGCTGGGCAACGTCGTGCGCGGCGTGCCGCTCGACGCGTCGCACTACTTCGAGGGCACCTTTGCGTTCTTGCTCAACCCGTACGCGCTCGGTGTCGGCCTGCTCGCGGTGCTGGCGCTGGCGCTGCACGGCGCCGCCTGGGTCGCGATGCGCGTCGACGGGTGGCCGGCCGATCGCGCGGTCGGAGCGCAGCGCATTCTCTGGCCGGCCGTGACGGCGCTTGCGGTGGTGATCACCTACGCCACCTTTCGCGTCCACTCGCCGTGGCCGAACCTGGTCGCCATGCCGTGGATCGCGCTCGCGCCGCTGGCCTCGCTGGCGGGTCTGATCGGCATGGTCGCACTGCGCGCGCAGCCGCGGCTGGTGTTCGCGGCCTCGTCGCTGTTCCTGGCCGGCATGCTCGGCTCGGCCGGCGCGACGGTGTTTCCCTACCTCTTGCCGGGGTTTCCGGCGGCGGCGAACGGGCTGAGCATCTACACCGTGCCGGAATCGCCGATCGCGCTGGCCACGATGCTTCCCGTCATCGTCGTCGGGCTGGTGATCGTCGCCGTCTATCGCGTGTTCGTCGCCGGGCGGCTCGATCGCGGTGCGCGAAATGACGCCGGCTTAGACTCACCTTAACCTTCGACCCGTACCGTCCCGCGTATGTCGTCCGTTCTTCGCCGGGCCGGTACCGCCGCGCTCGCCTCTCTGCTCGCGACCGCCGCGCCGCTGGTGCCGAACGCGCCGCTGGACGCGCAACCGGCGCCGCACAACGTCATCCTGTTCGTCCCTGACGGCCTACGCGGCGCGATGGTCGACGCGACCACCGCGCCGACCATGGACGCGCTCCGGCACGCCGGCGTCACCTTTTCCAACAGCCACGCCATCTTTCCGACCTTCACCACCGCCAACGCCTCGACGATGGCGACGGGCCATCTGCTCGGCGACACGGGCGACTTCTCGAACACGATCGACGTCGGCTACAAGGCGCCGTCGGCCGGCTACTCGTTCACGCCCTTCCTCGAGTCGGATCCGGTCATCGCCGACGTCGACGAACGCTTCGCCGGCAACTACTTGGACGAGGACGAGATCCTCGCGCTCGCGCACGCGCGCGGCTTCGCCACCGCGGCGGTCGGCAAGGTCGGTCCGGTCGCGATCTTCGACGCCGCCGACGTGCAGGGCACGCGCACGCTGGTCATCGACGACCAGACCGGCCACACCGATCCCGGCGGCAAGCTGATCGGCCGTCCGCTGCCGGCCGACGTCGTCAGCGCGCTCGCACAGCAGACCGGGACCGCGATCGCGCCGACCCGCGGCGCGAACGGCGTCGCCGGCAGCGCGACGACGCCCGGCACGACCAGCACCAACGCCGACCAGCAGAACTGGTTCGTGGCCGCCGCGACCAAGGTGGTGCTGCCCGCGTTCAAAGCCGCCGGCAAACCGTTCGTGCTGGTGTTCTGGTCGCGCGACCCCGACGGCACGCAGCACAACCAGGGCGACTCGCTGGGCCGGCTCGTCCCCGGCATCAACGGCCCGACCTCGCTGGCGGCCATCCGCAACGCCGACGACGACTTGCGCGCGCTGCGCGCGAGCCTGCGCGATCTCGGACTCGAGCGCACGACCGACGTCATCGTGACCAGCGATCACGGCTTCTCGACGATCGCCAAGGACACGCAGACCTCGCCGTCCGCGAAGTACGCGCTGACCGGCGTCCCGGCCGGCCAGCTCCCGCCCGGCTTCCTCGCTCTCGACCTCGCCGCCGCGCTGAACCTGCCGCTGAGCGATCCCGACGCCAACGACACCGTCGTGCACCCCGACCTCGAGCACAAGTTCCCCAGTCACGGCGACGGATTGATCGGCACCAGCATCACCGATCCCGAGGTCATCGTCGCCGCCAACGGCGGCAGCGATCTGATCTATCTGCCCAAGGATGACGCGGTCGCGCTCGCGCCGACGATCGTCACCTTTCTCGAACATCAGGATTACGTGAGCGGCTTGTTCGTCGACCCGCGGTTGGGCGCGTACCCGGGCACGTTGCCCGCCGACGCGGTTTCACTCGTCGGCAAGGCGATCACCCCGCACCCGGCGATCGCGGTCAGCTTCCGCTCGCGCGGCACCGGCTGCGAGAACGCGTTGCGCTGCACGGCTGAGATCGCCGACACGACCCTGCAGCAAGGCCAAGGGATGCACGGCTCGTTCAGCCGCGCCGACACGGCGAACTTCACCGCCGCGATCGGCCCCGACTTCAAGCGCGGCTTCGTCGATACCGCACCGGTCTCGAACGCGGACGTCGGGATGACGATCGCGCGCATCATCGGGCTCGACCTGCGGCACGTCGCCAAAGGCGTACTGCTCGGCCGCCCGTTCCTCGAGGCGATGCCGGGCGGCACGATGCCGGTGGTGACGCACGGCGAGGAGGTCTCGGCGCCGGGTCTGTTCGGGCTCGAGACGGTCGTCAAATGGCAGCGCGCGGGCGGCGAGCGCTACATCGACGCTGCCGGCTTCCCCCAACGAACGGTCGGTTTGTAGTCCACCCTTGACACGCGCGGCGCAGCCGTGATACACAACGCCACACCGATGTTCGCTTCGTCCTCGATCATCATCGCCTCTCGGATCATTATCGCGGCTCCTCCGGGCCGACGAGCAGCTTCCGCGTAGACGAACGACGATCGCAGACGTGCAAGCCCCTCGCCGGATTCGGCCGAGGGGCTTTTCGTTTTTCCGCACCGCCGCGTTCCTGAAAGGCTTCCGATGACCGCCGCCTTCCCGCTCCACGCCGACGCCGTCCACGCCGCCGCCGCGCGCATTCGCGGCGGCGTGCTGCGCACGCCGACCGCGCGCTCGCGCGTCCTCTCCGAGCTGATCGGCGGCGAGGTCCACCTCAAGCTCGAGAACCGTCAGGCGACCGGCGCGTACAAGGAGCGCGGCGCGCTCAACGCGCTGCTCGTGCACCGGGACGACGCGCGCGCGCGCGGCGTCGTCACCATGTCGGCCGGCAACCACGGCCAAGCCGTCGCGTTCCACGGCACGCGGCTGGGACTGCGCACGACCGTCGTGATGCCGGAGAACACGCCGCTGCTCAAGGTCCGCCGGACGCGGGACTTCGGCGCCGAGGTCGTGCTCGTCGGCGACGGCTTCGCCGACGCGGCCGCGCACGCGCAGGCACTGGCGGCGCGGACGGGCGCGGTGCTCGTCCACCCGTACGACGACGCGGACGTCATCGCCGGGCAAGGCACCGCGACCCTCGAGCTGCTCGAGGACGCCGGCCCGCTCGACGCGCTGCTGGTCCCGGTCGGCGGAGGCGGGCTCATCGCCGGGGCCGTCCTCGCCCGCGCGGCCCACGGTTCGGGCGCGACCGTGGTCGCCGTGCAGAGCGAGGCGTTCCCTTCGCTGGCGGCGGCCCGCCACGGCGACGCGGTGCCGGGCGGCGTGACCATCGCCGAGGGGATCGCGGTCGCGCGGCTGGGCAGCTTGCCGCTGGCCGTCGTCGCCGACGCCGTGCGCGAGACGATCCTGGTCGACGAGCCGGCCGTCGAGACCGCGATCGCGACCCTGCTCGAAGAGGAGAAGCTGGTCGTCGAAGGCGCCGGCGCGGCCGGCGTCGCGGCCTTGTTGATGCGCCCGGCGCAGTTCGCCGGCCTGCGGGTCGGGATCGTGCTGTGCGGCGGGAACATCGACCTGGGCACGCTGGCGTCGGTGATCGTGCGCGCGCGCATCCGCGCCGGGCGGGTCGTGCGCATCCGGGTGCGGATGGTCGACAAACCGGGGGAGCTGGCCAGCGTCGCCGAGGCGATCGCCCAGGCGCGGGTCAACGTCCTGGACGTCGCGCACCACCGCGTGCTGGGGACGGTCCCGGCGAAAGTCGCCGAGCTGGACCTCACCGTCGAGCTGGAGCGGGCCGAAGATCTGGCCGGGGTGCTGGCGGCGATCCGCGAGCGCGGCTTCGACGCCGACGTCGTCCGCGACTGAGCCGATATCCGGAAAATACCTGCACCCGACCGCTCGCAGGGTAGAAGCGCCCGTCACCCGTACGACCAAGGGGACATTTGTCGCTTGCGTCGTTCCACGACGCGGAGGAGAGGACTTGGCTACCAACTTCCTCGACCGCTCCCGTTCTGTCGCCGGCCCGGGCTTCAACCGCTGGCTCGTGCCCCCCGCGGCGCTGTGTATCCACCTGTGTATCGGTGAAGTGTACGCGTTCAGCGTCTTCAACAAGCCGCTGAGCCAGGCGATCGGCATCACCGCACCGGCCCCGGGTGACTGGTCGATCCCCGCATTGGGCTGGATCTTCAGCGTCGCCATCGCCGTGCTCGGCATCTCATCGGCGGTCTGGGGCCGCTGGATGGAGCGCGTCGGCCCGCGCATGGCGATGTTCTGGGCCGCGATCGCCTTCGCCGCCGGTTTCTTCGTTTCGGCGATCGGCGTTCAGGTCCACCAGCTGTGGCTGGTCTATCTCGGATACGGCGTGATCGGCGGCTGGGGCTTGGGCATCGGCTACATCTCGCCCGTCTCGACGCTGATCAAGTGGTTCCCCGATCGCCCGGGCCTGGCGACCGGGACGGCGATCATGGGCTTCGGGGGTGCGGCGCTGATCGCATCGCCGCTCTCGGTCCTGCTGATGAAGCATTTCGGCGGCCCGACCTCGGTCGGCGTCGCGCCGACGTTCGTCGTGCTCGGCGTGCTGTATCTGATCTGGATGATGGTCGGCTCGCAGATCGTGCGCGTCCCGCCTCCCGGCTGGCGCCCTGCCGGCTGGAGCCCGACCGACGAGTCGGGCAAGATGATCACCACCCGCCAAGTGGTGCGAGCGCAGGCGCTGCGCACGCCGCAGTTCTACCTGCTCTGGCTGGTGCTGTTCTTCAACGTCACCGCCGGCATCGGGGTGCTCGGCCAAGCCTCGCTGATGGCGCAAGACGTCCTGGGCGTCACCGCCGCGGCGGCGGCCGGCTTCGTCGGCCTGCTCTCGCTCTTCAACATGGGCGGCCGCATCTTCTGGGCCTCGATGTCGGACTTCATCGGGCGCAAGGGCACGTACGTGATCTTCTTCGTCGTCGGCGCGATCTTGTACGCGCTCACGCCGACGCTCGGACAAACTCACGCCGTCGTGCTGTTCGTCTTGGCGTACTGCATCGTCCTCACGTTCTACGGCGGCGGCTTCGCGACGGTACCGGCCTACCTGCGCGACCTGTTCGGAACGGTCGAGGTCGGCGCGATCCACGGCGTCCTGTTGACGGCGTGGTCGGCGGCCGGCGTCGCCGGTCCGGTGCTGATCAACTACATCCGCCAGTTCGAGCTGGACCACGGCGTGGCCAAGAATGACGCCTACGGCGTGACGATGTACGTCATGGCGATCCTGCTCGTGCTCGGCTTGATCTGCAACCTGCTGATCCGGCCGGTGGCTGATCGCTTCTACGTGCCGGCCGGCGCTGCCGAAGCCGTGGCCTGAGGAGGGAGAACGATGAACACGAACACGCCTCCATCGTCCTCGAACGCCGTGGCCCTGTTCCTGGCCTGGGCCTTCGTCGGTATCCCGCTCCTGTGGGGCGTGGTCCTGACCTGCATCAACGCCGCCAAACTGTTCCAATGACGGCGGTCTGATGACACGAGAGGCCCGTGCACTGCACGGGCCTCTTCTCTTGTGTCGCTCAGATGCGAGCGGGGATGCGTTCGCCCTTGCTGAGCTGGACGGCGCAGAACTTGAACTCGGGGATCTTGCCGAACGGGTCGATGGCGTCGTTGGTCAGCAGGTTCGCCGCCGCCTCGTTGTAGGCGAAGGGCATGAACAGCACGCCGCGCTGCATGCCGAAATCGGCGCGCCCGTGCGCGGTCAGCGAGCCGCGTCGCGAGGAGAGCGTGATCAAGCCGCCGGGTTCGACGCCGAGCGCGGCCAGGTCGTCGGGATGGATGCTGACGACCGGTTCGGGCTCGAGCGCGTCGAGCACGCTGGCGTTGCGCGTCATCGAGCCGGTGTGCCAGTGCTCGAGCTGCCGGCCGGTGGTGAAGATGAACGGGTACGCGTTGTCGGGCAGCTCGTCGGCGTGCGTGAAGGCGGCCGGATAGAACAAGCCGCGACCGCCCTTGCGCGGGAACTGCTCGGTGAAGATCACCGGCTCGCCGGGATCGCCTTCGTGCTCGAGCGGATACGTCAGCGAGCCTTCGGCGTCGAGCCGTTCCCAGGTGATGCCGGCCATGCTCGGCGTCGCCGCGCGAATCTCCTCGAACACCGCGCGCGCGTCGGGGTACTGCCAGTTCAGCCCGAGGCGGCGCGCGATCTCCTGGATCAGCTCGAGGTCCTGGCGCGCCCGGCCGGGCGGATCGATCGCCTTGCGGCCGAGCTGCACGCGGCGATCGGTGTTGGTGAACGTCCCGGTCTTCTCGGGAAACGCCGAGGCGGGCAGGATGACGTCGGCGTAGCTGGCCGTCTCGGTGAAGAAGATGTCCTGCACCACCAGGTGCTCGAGCATCGCCATCGCTTCGCGCGCGTGCTGCACGTTGGGGTCCGACATGGCCGGGTTCTCGCCCATGATGTACATCCCGCGGATCGTGCCGTGATGGACCGCGTCCATGATCTCGGTGACGGTCAACCCGGCCTTCGGATCGAGCGGCGTTCCCCACAACGCTTCGAACTTCGCCCGCGCGTCGGGATTGTCGACGCGCTGATAGTCCGGGAACATCATCGGGATCAGCCCGACGTCAGAGGCGCCTTGCACGTTGTTCTGCCCGCGCAGCGGGTGCAGCCCGGTACCCGGCCGGCCGATCTGGCCGGTCATGAGCGCCAGCGAGATGAGGCAGCGCGCGTTGTCGGTGCCGTGGACGTGCTGCGAGATCCCCATCCCCCAGAAGATCATCGCCCCCTTCGCCGTCGCGTACAGGCGCGCGACCTCGCGCACGGTTCGGGCGTCGATGCCGGTGATCGCGGCGGTCTTCTCGGGCGCGTAGTCGGCGACGTTCTCGACCAGCGCTTCGTAGTTCTCGGTGCGCTCGCGGATGAAGCGCTCGTCGACCAGCCCCTCCTCGACGATGACGTGCATGATCGAGTTGAGCAGCGCGACGTCGGTGTCGCCGTTGAACTGCAGGAAGTAGGTCGCGTGGCGCGCCAGGTCGCTGCGGCGCGGGTCCATCAGGATCAGCTTGGTGCCGTGCTTGGCCGCGTTCTTCATGAAGGTCGCCGCGACCGGATGGTTGACGGTCGGATTGGCGCCGATGACGATCGCGACTTCCGCCAGCGCGACGTCCTCGACCTGATTCGAGACCGCGCCCGAACCGACGTCCTCCAACAGCGCGGCCACCGACGAGGCGTGGCACAAGCGCGTGCAATGGTCGACGTTGTTGGTGCCGAAGCCGACCCGGACCAGCTTCTGGAACAAGTACGCTTCTTCGTTCGAACCCTTGGCCGAGCCGAAACCCGCCAGCGCGCCGGGCCCGTGCTCGTCGCGAATCGCGCGCAGCGGTAAGCCGGCGCGGTCGAGGGCCTCCTCCCAGCTCGCTTCGCGGAAGAGCGTCATCATGTCGTCGGGATCGACCAGGTCGGCGCTCTTCGGCGCGTCGGCGCGCCGGATCAGCGGCACGGTGAGCCGTTTGGGGTTGTTGACGTAGTCGAAGCCGAAGCGGCCCTTGACGCACAAGCGGCTCGCGTTCGAGGGACCGTCGCGGCCCTCGACCGAGATGATCTTCCCGTCCTTGACGTTGTACGTCAGCAAACAGCCGACGCCGCAGTACGGGCACGCCGAATCGACCTGCGCGTCGGGAACGACGTTGTAGGCGCCGTTGGCGGGCGCCAGCGCACCGGTCGGACAGGCTTGCACGCACTCGCCGCACGCGACGCACGAGCTGCCGCCCATCGGGTCGTCGAAATCGAACACGATCTTGGCGTGCTCACCACGGCCGCCCCAGCCGATGACGTCGTTGACTTGTTCCTCGCGGCACGCGCGCACGCAGCGGCCGCACTGGATGCAGGCGTCGAGGTGCACCGCCATCGCCGGATGCGAAAGGTCGGGTTGCCACTGCGCGCGCTGCGGATAGCGGCCGGCGCTCGCGCCGAGCAGCGCGGCCCAGTGGTCGAGCTCGGAGTCGCGCTTGTAGGGCGAGGTCGCGGCCGGCTGATCGGTCAGCAGCAGCTCGGTGACCATCTTCTGCGAGCGCACGGCGCGCTCGCTGGTGCTCTGCACCTTCATCCCCTCGCTGGGGCGACGGCAGCACGAGGGCGCGAGGACGCGCTCGCCCTCGATCTCGACCATGCAGACGCGGCAGTTGCCGTCGGGCCGGTACCCGTCCTTGTAGCACAGGCGTGGTATCGACACGCCGTGACGGTCGGCGGCTTGCAGGATCGTCTCGTCGGCGCGCGCGACGATCGGCGCGCCGTTGAGCGTGAAGCTGACGTCCGGCGCGCCGTTGGTCGCCGCGACCTCCCCGTTCATCGCGGCGTTGCGCGCCTGGTCGATCTGTTGCGGGGTGATGGCCACGCTAGGACACCTCGTGGGGGAAGTACTTGAACACCGAGAGGAACGGATTCGGCGCCGCCTGGCCCAAGCCGCAGATCGAGGCGTCGATCATCACCGCCGAGAGGTCGCGCAGCAACGTCTCGTCCCAATCGGCGCGCTCCATCAACGCGACCGCCTTGGCGGTGCCGACGCGGCACGGCGTGCACTGCCCGCACGACTCGTCGTGGAAGAAGCGCAGCATGTTGAGCGCGGCGTCCTTCGCCGTGTCCTGGTCCGAGAGCACGATGATCGCGGCCGAGCCGATGAAGCACCCGTACGTGTTGAGGGTGTCGAAGTCGAGCGGGATGTCGGCCATGGCGGCCGGCAGGATACCGCCCGACGCGCCGCCGGGGAAGTAGCCGTAGAACGTGTGACCGGGCAGCATGCCGCCGGCGTACTCGTCGAGCAGCTCCTGCATGGTGATGCCGGCCGGCGCCAAGTGCACGCCGGGCTTGGCGACGCGGCCGCTGACCGAGAACGAGCGCAACCCTTTACGCTCGTGCCGGCCGTGCCCGGCGAACCAGTCACCGCCTTTCTCGAGGATGTCGCGCACCCAGAACAGCGTCTCCATGTTGTGCTCGAGCGTCGGCCGCCCGAACAGCCCGACTTGCGCGACGAACGGCGGCCGCAAGCGCGGCATCCCGCGCTTGCCCTCGATCGACTCGATCATCGCCGACTCTTCGCCGCAGATGTACGCGCCCGCGCCGCGCCGCAGGTGAATCGCGGGGATCGGGAACGACGCGCGCGCCTGCAGCGCGGCGATCTCGTCGGTCAGGATGCGGCGCACGTGCGCGTACTCGTCGCGCAGGTACACGTAGATCGCGTCGATCCCGACGGCCCACGCCGCGATCAGCATCCCTTCGAGAAAGCGGTGCGGGTCGCGCTCGAGATACCAGCGGTCCTTGAACGTGCCGGGCTCGCCTTCGTCGATGTTGACCGCCATCAGCTTGGGTGCCGGCTCGGCACGCACGATCTTCCACTTGCGCCCCGACGGGAAGCCGGCGCCGCCCAAACCGCGCAGCCCGGAGTGCTCCATCGTCGCGATCGCGTCCTCGGGCGTGCGGCGCCCGTCGTGACAGGCGACCAGCGTCCGATAACCGCCCGCGGCGACGTACTGCTCGTAGGTCGTGTAGGGGGGCACGACCGGGTCGTACGCCTTCGCCTCGAGCGCGGCGTCGACGTCGGCGACGGTGGCGCCTCCGAGCGCGTTCTGCTGCACCAGCGCGACCGGCGCGACCTCGCAGCGACCGACGCACGGCGCGGTGATGACCCGCACGCCCTCGCCATAACCGCCGTTGCGCAACAATCCGAGCAGCTGCCGCGCGCCGGCCAGCTCGCACGAGAGCCCGTCGCACACGCGCACCGTGATCACGGGCGGCGCGGCCGCGCCGTCGGCGACCACGTCGAAGTGGTGATAGAAGGTCGCGACCTCGTAGACTTCGGCCGGCGCCAGCCGCATCTCGTCGGCCAGCGCGGTCAGATGCGCGCTCGAGAGCGCGTGGTAGCGGTCCTGGATCTTGTGCAGGTGCTCGATCAGCAGGTCGCGCCGGCGCGGCTCGTCGCCGAGCAGCGCGCGGACCTCGGCCAGCGCGGCCGGATCGACCGGGCGCCCGCGACCCTCACGCCGCTTCTTGCGCCGCTGCGGCTCGTCGCCGGGCCGGCCGAGCCGGGCGGCTCGGCCGAGCGGGACGTTCCCGCCGATCAGGTCGATCGTATCCAACCGCTACTCCTCGCGCTCGGCGCTGCCATCGGGGCCGAGCCCGTCAAAACTGCCGCCCTCGCGCAGCGCTTCCTCCGCGTTGAACGGCTCGCGCTCCTCGGCCGCCGTCTCGGTCGGCGCGTGAAACGCCGTGGTCGGCCGTTCGACGGCCGGGCGGCCGACGACGTTCTCGCCCTCTTCCGCCCGCTCGGGCGGTCTGCGCTCGTCCATCGGTGCTCTCCTATTTCGTGGTATACCAAATTGCCGCCGCGTACGCCAGCAGGCGAGGGAACGGCGAAGTGGCTAATTTCCGCCCATGCTCGGTCGCGCGGAGTTCCTGACCGGCCTGGTCGCGGTCATCTTGCCCAACGACGGTTCGAATCGCCCACCCTCGCTCAAGCTCGGGGTGCCGACGAACTGGCGGATTCGGGTGCTCGACGGTCCCGACTTCCACTTGGCCGATCACCGCGGCTCCGTCGTGGTGGCCACTTTCTTCGCGACCTGGTGCCCGGCGTGCGTCGAGGAACAGCCCGCCTTCGTCACCTTCGCGAACGCGCATCCGGACACGGTCGTGCTGGCGGTCGACGTCCAGGAGCGCGACGACACCGTGCGCGCCTGGCGCAAGCGCTTCGCCATCCCCTATCGCATCGCGATGGACGAAAATGGCGGCTTCCTCGACGCGCTGACGCCCAAGGGCGTCCTGCCGACCACCATCGTCTTCGATCCCAACGGCTGTCTGTATTCGTGGCACTACGACGAGTCGACCGTCGAGTGGCTCGAACAGCAGCGCGCCGACGCGCTCGCGGCTGCCGCGCCCAGCCCGGCGCCGGCCGCGTCCGCTTCGCCGGCGCCGAGCTGACGTCAGGCCGAGGTCGCGTGCGAGGTGCCGTCGAGCGAGGTGCGCACCGCGCCGTAGAGATCCTTCATCAAGAACGGCTTGGTCAAGAACGCCGACCAGCCGCCGCGTTCGGCGGGGAAACGCAGTCCGAGCCAGATCAGCGGTACGCGCGCGCCCGCGCGGCGGAGAAAGACGCCCGGCTGGAGCTCGAGGCGATCGCCGTCGACCACCGCGGCGTCGAAACGGCCTTCGGCCAGGACGCGCAGCAGCTCTTCGCCGCTGGTCGCGACGGTGACGGCCGCGCCGTCGTCGCGCAGCGTGTGCGCGATGTACGAGCGCGCGTCGCCGTCGGTGTCGAGCAGCGCCAGGCGCAGCGAGGGTGCCGCGCGCGTGACCGCGCGCGTGGGGATCGCGACGCGGAAGGTCGCGCCCTGCCCTTCGGCCGACTCGACCTCGATCGAGCCGCCGTGCATGTCGACGATCGTCTTGGTCAGGTACAGACCGAAGCCGGTCCCCGCGATGCCGAGCGCGCGCGCGTTGCTGGCGCGCGCGAAACGCCCGAACAGCTTGGCGCGCTCGTTCTCCGGAATCCCGATGCCGCGATCGCGCACGGCCAGCTCGACGTGCTTGTTGCGCGCGCGCACCGTCACCTCGACGGGCTCGCCCCCGGGCGAATACTTGATCGCGTTGCCGATCAGATTCTCGATGACTTGGCGCAAGCGGCTGGCGTCGCCGTAGACCGACAGCCGATCGCCTTGCACGCGCAGCTCGATCGGCCGGGTGACGCCCAGCACGCGCACCACCTCGCGCACGATCGCGCCGAAGTCGACTTCGTCCAGGGTCAGCGCGAGCTCATTCTGCTCGAGCCGTGAGAGCGCGAGCGTGTCGGTCGCCAGCGCCGCCAAGCGCATCGCGCTCGAGGAGATCATGCCCAGATACTGCCGCGACTCGGCGTCGAAGCGGTCGTCGTCGGCCAATACGTCGGCGAAGCCGACGATCGTCGTCAGCGGGCCCTTGAAGTCGTGCGCCAGCATCGCGATCAGATCGTTCTTGACCTGGTTGAGCTCGACCACGGCGTCGCGGCGCGCGGCCAGCTCTTGGTACAGCTCGACGTTGCGCGCGGCCACGCCGAAGTATTGACCGAGCAGACCTAGCGCGAAGACGTCGGCCGTGGTGAAACGCGTCTGCCGCTGGACGTCGAGCACGTAGGCCGTGCCGCCGCCCGAGCCGACGATGCGCACCGCCACCCGCTGCTCGGCCTCGTCGAGCACCGCCACGTCGGTGCGCGAGGCCAGCGATACGAACGGGTCGCCGGTCGCGGTGTCGTGATCGGGCGCCAAATCGCTGGTAGCGACGAAGCCGCCGCGCGTGCCGGGAACGTAGAGCGTCGCGCGGCCGTCGACCAGCTGACGAACGCCGCCGAGCAGCGCCTCGACCAGCAGCGTCGGCTCGAGCGAGGCGAACAGCGTGCGCGCGATCGAGGTGATCGCGGTCAACCGTTCGTTCTGCATGGCCAGCTGCACGCCGCGCAGCACCTGCTCGGTCACGTCGCGCAGCACCATGACGAAGTACGCCGTGCGGCCGTCCTCGTCGGGCAACGGTCGCACGCTGGCCTCGGCATGCCAGGTCGAGCCGTCGGCGCGGTACGAGATGAACTCGATCCGCACCGGCCGTCCGTTCAGCAGCTCGTGACGGGCGGCGTCGATGCTGACCATGTCGGTGCGCGCGCCGAAGAAGGTGTCGACGCGGCGCCCCAGCACGCGATCGGCCGGATAGCCCATTTGGCGCAGAAACGCTTCGTTGGCGTAGACGACCGTCGAGCTCTGGTCGGGATCGGCCGACGGTTTGGTGATCAGGATCGGATCGTGCGCCGCCTCGATCGCGGTCGAGAGCAGGTTGATGCGCTCTTGAGCCTGCTCGCGCTCGGTCAAGTCGGTCGCGACCGCCATCGCGAACTCGTGACCGCGGGCGTGCATCAGCTCGAGCCGCAGCTCGATCGGATAGGTGCTGCCGTCCTTGCGCCGCGCGGTCGTGCGCATCGTCAGGCGGCGGTCGGGCGCCGCGTGCAGCTCGCGCAGACGCGCGTCGAGCTCCCCGTCGGCTTCGAGCGCGGGCAACAGCTGCGCGAGCGGGAGCGCGTGCAACTCGTCGAGCGAGTACCCCAGGTTGCGGCGCGCGGCCTCGCTGGCGAAGACGACGTGCCGCGAGCCCAAGTCGACGTGGTACAGCTCGGTGTGCGAGGAGTCGAACAGCCGCAGCAGCGTGCGCCGGGCTTCGAACTCCTGGACGACGGCCGCGGCGATCGCTTCGAGCGCCGCCCGCTGGTGCGGCTCGAGCGTGCGCGGCTTGACGTCGGCGACGCACAGCGCACCGATCGCGTGGCCGTCCGACGAACGCAGCGGCACGCCGGCGTAGAAGCGCACCTCCGGGCCGCCGGTCACGAACGGATGGTCGACGAAGCGCGCGTCCTCGTGCGTGTCGGCGACTTCGAGCAGCCCCGCGCCGGCCACGGTGTGGGCGCAGAACGAGAGGTCGCGCGGCACCTCGGGGCTCTCGATGCCGGCCCACGACTTGGTCCATTGGCGCGCGTGGTCGATCAGGTTGATCTGCGCGACCGGCGCCCCGCAGGTCTCCTGCGCCACCCGCGTGAGCGCGTCGAAAACCGCCTCGGGCGGGCTGTCGAGGAGCTCGTACTCGTGGAGGGCGGCCAGTCGCCGCTCTTCGTCCGCGGGGACCGGCGGTCGTTTCGCCATCAAGCTCTCCGCGAGCGCTTCGCCTGCACGAAGGCCAAGACTTCCTCGAGCGGCCGGGCGTTGAGCACCTCGGCCGGGCCGATCCAGGCGCGGCGCGCCTGACCGACCGCGAAGGACACGTTGGCCAGGTCGGCGACGCCGTGCGCGTCCGAGTCGCAGGCAAACGTCACGCCGAATTGACGCGCGTGGCGCGCGAGCGGATTGGGGAGGTCCAGCCGTTTGGGCTGGCCGTCGATCTCGAGCGCCGTCCCGGTCCGCGCCGCAGCCGCGAAGACCGCATCGTGGTCGAAGTCGTACCCGGGGAACGTCTCCACGTTGCGGCCGGTCGGGTGCCCGATCACGGTGACGTAGGGGTTCTCGCAGGCGCGGATCAGGCGGGCGGTCATCGTCTCGCGCGACTGCTGCATCGCCGAGTGGACCGAAGCGACCACCAGGTCCAGCTCGGCCAGGACCGCGTCCTCGAAGTCCAAGCTGCCGTCGGCGCGGATGTCGACTTCGGCCGCGCACAGCGTGTGCACGCCGTAGCGCTCGCCGATCGCGCGCACCTGCGCGCGTTGCTCGCGCAGCTTCTCGGGGCTCAGACCGATCGCGCCCCGGCCCCACGAGTGATCGCTGATGGCGTGGTACGCGTAGCCGCGCGCGGCGGCGGCGGCGATCATCGTGTCGAGCGCGTCGCGGCCGTCGGACCAGGTCGAGTGCATGTGGAAGTCGCCGCGCAGGTCGCTCAGCGCGACCAGTTCGGGCAGCGTTCCGTTGCGGGCGGCCTCGATCTCGCCGACGCCCAAGCGCAGCTCGGGTGGAATGTACGGCAGCCCGACCGCCGCGTAGACGTCCTCTTCGTGACGCGAGGTGATGGTGCGGCCGTCGGTCAGGTCGACGATTCCGTTCTCGCTCACCCGCAGGTTCTTGCGCACCGCTAGCTCGCGGAACTGAATGTTGTGCTCGCGCGAGCCGGTGAAGTGCTGCAAGAGGTTGCCGTAGAGATGCGCCGGCAGCACGCGCAGGTCGATCTGCAGTCCGCCTTCGAGCCAGATGCTGGCCTTGGTCGGGCCTTCGGCCAGCACCGACGCCGCCCGCTCCCAGGCCGTGAAGGCGGCGATCACCGTCTCGGCGTTGGCCGAGGTGCAGATGATGTCGATGTCGCCGACGGTCGGCTCTTGGCGGCGCACGCTGCCGGCCGGGGTCAAGTCGGCGGCGTCGCTCATGCGCTGCAAGTACGTGATGATCTCGTGCGCCAGCGGGAGCGCGACGCCCAGCGGCGTGCGGCGCGCCCGGCCCTTGGCCGCCAGCACGCCGCGCCGGATGTTCTCGATCGACTTCGCGCCCAGCCGCGGCATGGTCGCGATCGCGCCGTCGCGCAGCGCGGCGTCCAGGTCGGCCAGCGAGGCCACTCCCAGCCGTTCGAACAGCTGCTGGGCGGTCTTCATCCCGATCCCGGGGACGGTCAGCACCTCCAGCAGCGTGGCCGGGTAGCGTCCGCGCAGCTCCTCGAGGTACGGGTCGGTGCCGGTCGCGACCATGGTCGCGATCCGGCCGGCGATGGTCTTGCCCACGCCCGGCAGCGCCGTCAGCGCCTCCACGTCGACGCTCGCGCCCAGCGGCGGGGCGTTCTCCAGCGTCTCGGCCGCCCGCTCGTAGGCCATGAACTTGAAGAACGGCTCGCCCGCGAACTCCATCAGGGTTCGGATCTCGCGCAAGAGCCGCGCGATATCGGCGTTGGTCAGCGTGGCCATGGCGGACGGCGAGCTTCCACGAGCGAGGACTTCGGTCCGGCCCCGCGTAGGGCGTCCCCATGCCCGGCACGGAGCGCCACCGCCTCGACGCCTCGATCTTCAACCTTCCGGTCGAGAAGATGCGGGAGGGGTACTACTCCGACGTCTACTTCAACCGGGCGCGCGAGATCCTCGAGCGAGACGACTATCATCCGCGCGTGCGCATGCAGGTCTTCCAGCGCAACGAGGCCGTGCTGTGCGGGATCGACGAAGCGCTGGCGATCTTGCGCCTGTGCAGCGGGCGCCGCACCGCGGACGGCGGGTGGGACGAGGGCTGGAACGCGCTGACGGTCCGCGCGCTCTACGACGGCGACGCGATCGGTCCGTACGAGACCGTGATGACGATCGAGGGCGACTACGCGCTCTTCGCGCACCTGGAGACCGAGTATCTCGGCGTGCTGGCGCGCCGCACGCGCATCGCGAGCAACGCGCGCGCGATCGTCGACGCGGCGGCCGGCAAGGACGTGCTGTTCTTCCCCGCGCGTTTCGACCACCACCTCGTGCAGACCGGCGACGGCTACGCGGCGTACATCTCCGGCGCGCTGGGCGTCTCGACCGACGCCAACGCCGAGTGGTGGGGCTCGCGCGGGATGGGGACGGTCCCGCACGCGCTGATCGCCGCCTACGCCGGCGACACGGTGCTGGCGACGCGCAAGTTCGCGCAGTACATCGATCCGGCCGTCAACGTGATCTCGCTGGTCGACTTCGACAACGACTGCGTGCGCACGTCGCTGGCGGTCGCGCGCGCGCTGGGGACGCGGCTGTGGGGCGTGCGGCTCGACACCTCGGGGACGCTCGTCGACGCCAGCGTCATCCCGCAGATGGGGACGTTCAACCCGACCGGCGTCAACGCGCGGCTGGTCCACAACGTGCGCAGCGCGCTCGACGCGGAAGGCTTCGGCCACGTCAAGATCGTCGTGAGCGGCGGCTTCGACGTTCCGCGCATCCACGCGTTCGAGGCGGCGCGCGTCCCGGTCGACGCCTACGCCGTCGGCAGCGCGTTCTTCAAGCGCGCGGGCGAGTTCGACTTCACCGCCGACATCGTCGCGCTCGACCTCGGCGCGGGCTGGCGCGAGTGCCACAAGGTGGGGCGCCCCGAGCGCCCCAACCCGCGGCTCACCTCAGTAGCGTAGCGCAGCGGAACGCAGCGCAGCGAGGACCGCGAACGCTTCGGCGCAGCCGAAGCCGGTCAGACCGGTTGGTTTTGCGCGGCGAGCTTCTCGACGATGGCGCGGTTGAACAGCACCAGGTCGCCCGGATTGCGCGAGGTCACCCAGTTGCCGTCGAGCACGACCGGCTGATCGCGGTACAGACCGCCCGCGTTGCGGATGTCGTCGGCGATCGCGGCGAAGCCGGTCAGGGTGCGTCCGCGTACCAGTTGGGCCGAGATGAGTACCTGCGGTCCGTGGCAGATGACGAACATCGGCTTCTTCGCCTGGTCGAACTCGCGCACGAAGCGCTGCACGTCCTTGTTGGTGCGGATGTGATCCGGCGACTGACCACCCGGGATCAGGATCGCATCGAAGTCGTCCGCGGTGACGTCCGCGACCAGCTCTTCGGCCTTCACGCTCTGCCCTTCGTCCAGGCCGCGCTTGCCGCGGATCTTCTGCAACGAGCGATCGTCGACGCCGACGATGGTGACGACCGCGCCGGCTTCCTCGAGCGCGCGGCGCGGCTCGACCAGCTCCGATTCCTCGAAGCCGTCACCAACCAAGGCCGCGATCCGTTTCCCTTCGATGTCCATGGGGACGGGGCGTTCTCACCAGGCGCCCAGCCCGCCTCTCTGGCGAGCCCCAGCCCTCAGAGGGTGCCGCCGGTCTGCTGGACCGCGGCGCGCAAGAGGTAGGCCAGCTCCAGCTCCAGCTTGCCGAGCGGGTCGAGAACGGGGTCGCCGGCCAGGCCGGCCAGGACCGGATTACGCTTGGTCATGTCGTACTCGGGGACGGCGTGGCGCGGGTTGATCTCGCGCATGTAAATGCGCGCGTCGTACCGGATCTGGCCGTCGGGCAGGAAGTACAGCGGGTCCAGCCCGCCGGCGTAGGTCGCCAGCCCCAACAGGTCGGTCTGTTGGAGGAAGGCGATCGCGCGCAGCCGGAGCGCCCGGGCCAGACGGGCCAGGGCCGGCACCGCCAGACGCGCTTCGCCGGCGACGACCGCCGCCAGCAGGTCGGGGTCGATCTCGGCCGCGGCGGCCAAGCCGGGCACGTCGAGGTCCCGGCCGGCGGCCAGCGCGGCCAGGGCGGCCCCGAAGGCGCGGCCGCCGGCGGTTCCCAGCGTCCCATCGTAGGCGGGCGTCGACGCGGCATCCATCGGGGAGGTGATCGCCACTCGCGGCGCGGAGGCCTGGCGCGGATGGCCGAATCGACGGAAGCGCGCAAGACCCGCCACCTCGACGTCTGTCTCCACGACGACGTCGCCTCGCGGCTGGACGCGGGCTGGGACGGGGTGCGCCTGCGCCACGAGGCGCTGCCCGAGCTGGCGCTGGCGGACGTCGAGCTCGCGACCAGCTTCCTGGGCCTGCCGCTGCGCGCGCCGCTGCTGATCTCCTCGATGACCGGCGGCACCGGCCGCGCCGCCGAGATCAACCGCCGCTTGGCGCGCGCCGCCGAAGCGGCCGGAATCGCGCTGGGCCTGGGCAGCGGACGCGCGATGCTCGAGGACGATCGCCTGCGCGCGACGTTCGACGTGCGGCCGGTGGCGCCGAAAGCGGCGCTGTTCGCCAACCTGGGCGCGGTACAGTTCAACTACGGCGTCACCGTCGACGACGCGCGCCGGCTGGTCGACACGCTCGGCGCCAACGGCTTGTACCTGCATCTCAACCCTCTGCAAGAAGCGATCCAGCCCGGCGGCGACACGAACTTCCGCAATCTCGAACCGGCGATCGCGACGCTGTGCGCGCGGCTCGAGGTGCCGGTCATCGCCAAGAGCGTCGGGTCGGGCATCGCGCCGTCGACCGCCGCCCGGCTGGTGCAGTGCGGCGTCGCCGCGATCGACGTCGCCGGCGCCGGCGGGACCTCGTGGGCGCTCGTCGAGGGACGACGCGCCGACGACGCGTCGCGCGAACGAATCGCCGAAGCGTTCGGCGACTGGGGCTACCCGACGCCGGCCGCGACGGCCGCGATCCGCGCGGCGTTGCCCGGCGTCCCGCTGGTTGCCAGCGGCGGCGTGCGCAATGGCGTGCACGTCGCCAAGGCGATCGCGCTCGGCGCCGATCTGGTCGGCCTGGCGCTGCCGTTCTTGCGAGCCGCCGAGACCTCCGATGCGGCCGTCGTCGAGCTGATCGACGAGCTGCTCACCGCGTTGCGCATCGCCGTGTTCGCATCCGGCTCGCGCACGTTAGGGGACCTGCGCGACGCATTGGCGTAGGCTACCAGCCACCCGCCGGGTGGGAGGAACGCCATGCCGCTCATCGGCGCCTTGCTGACCGCCACGCTCGTCGCCACCGCCGGCCCGAGTCCGAGTCCGAGCCCCAGCCCGACGCCGCCCGCGTCGATCGGGAACGTCACGGTCGTCACCGGCAGCCCGGAGTCGCTGCACAAAGCGCCGCAAGCGACGTCGGTCGTCAGCGCGAGCGCGCTGCAGGCCTCGACCGCGACCTCGCTCGACGCCGCGCTGCGCACGCTGCCGGGCTTCGATCGCAGTCGCGGCGACGCACCGTTCACCAACTACGGGCAGCTGCGGCTCTCGTTCGAAGGCGCGGGCCAGGATCGCGGCGCGCTGTTCGTCGACGGCATCCCCGCGCAAGACGGTTTCGGCGGTCAAGTCGACTGGAATCTGTACGCGCCGCTGAGCATCGCGCGCGGCGAGCTGTTGCGCGGTCCGGGCTCCGCCCTGTACGGCTCGGGCGCGATCGGCGGCGTGCTCTCGCTGACGACCACGCAACCCTCGCTGCAAGACGGCGGCGTCGTCGAGGGCAGCTACGGCGGCGAAGATCACGGCACGGCGGTGATGTCCTCGACTCAAGCCTTCGGCAGTTGGGCGAGCGCGATCACGCTTTCGTCGACGCGCCTGAGCTTCGGGGTCGTGCCGACCAACCTCGAAGAATCGATCGACCGGCCCGGCGTCTCGACCGCGGACACCGCGCACGTGCGCCTGCTGCACAGCGATCCCGGCAACTCGCTGGCGTTCGACGCCATCGTCGGCACCGACGCGCAGCAGGACGGTCAACCCAACGACGGCTTCTCGCGCAGCCTGGACCAGCTGGCCGCGACCTGGACGACCGGCACGATCCAGACCTTCGCGCTGACCGCGTTCGCGCGCGAGACGAAGCTGACGAACTTGGCCGACAACACGACGACGCATCCGGGCGCGCTGCTCTACACGCAGTACGTGCCGACCTCGGACGCCGGCGTGCGCGCGCGCTGGGACGATCCCGTTCCCGGCGGCGCGTACTCGCTGATCGCCGAGCGGCACCTGGTGAGCGGCTGGAACGATCAGGTCTCCGGCGCGGGCGTCACGCAGAGCAACATCGCCGGGACGCAAGGCCTCGACGGCTTCGCGCTGCAGCGCACGTTCGAGGGCCGCTTCGGCGCGGTGCTCGGCGCGCGCTACGACGCCGTGCACACCGACGCGCTCGGACCGCGCGATGCCAACGCGATCTCGCCGCGGCTCGACACCAAGTACGACCTCTCGCCGGCGACGACGATGCGCGCGGCGTACGGCACCGGCTTGCGGGCGCCGTTCCTCAACGAGCTGATCCGCAGCTACCGCATCGGCACCACGCTCTACGAGAACAACCCCGATCTGGCGCCCGAGCGCAGCCGCTCCGCACAGGTCGGGTTCGACGTCGCCTCGCCCGGTTCGCATTTGGCGGTCGACTACACCGGCACGATCGTGCACGACGCGCTGGGCTTCAGCACGATCTCACCGACGGTGCAGATGCGTTCGAACTTCGGCGAGACCGCGACCAACACGTTCACCGGTGACTACCGGCGCGGCGGTCCGTGCGCCGACGTGCGTCTGTTCGGCGCGCTCAACCACGATCGCGTCACCCAAGGGACGCCGATCCAGATCGGCAAGCGGCTCGCCTACATCCCCGACGAAGCCGCCGCGGTCGACGTGGAGCGCACGACCGGACCGGTGACGGCCGCGGTCGAGCTCTCGTACAGCGGTCCGACCTTCGCCGACAGCTTGCAGCAGCAGCCGATCGGCACCGCGTTCCTGGTCGGCGAGCGAATCACGTATCAGTTCAAGAGCGGCACCTCGCTCGCGCTGGGCGTCGACAACCTGACCGACCGCTACTACCTGACCTCGATCGATCGCGCGGGACCGCCCTCGTCGGTGACGCTGCGGCTGACGGTGCCGTGGGGCGCGCGAGCGGCCGAGGCGGTCAGGACGGCCGCGGCGTGCGGCTGACCAGAACGTCCTCGCCCTCGACCTTGACCTCGTAGGCGGCGACGCGGGCGTACTCGCCCAGCGTCATCCCGCCGTCGGTGAGCCGAAACGTCCAGGCGTGCCAGGGACAGGTCACCTGCTCGCCCTCGATCCACCCCTCGGCCAACGGGCCGCCCTGATGCGGACAGGTGTTGTCCAAGGCGTAGTACCGGCCGCCGGAGTTGAACAGCGCGATCTCGCGCGCCCCGACCCACACTGCTTTCCCGGTCCCGGGCGCAAGGTCGGTCACGCGCGCCACCGCCACGAAGTCGTCGCTCACGCCCGCCCCGTTCCGCGCCGGCGGGGGCACGTCTTGCCGGTCGTTGCGGCAGGTGGCCGGGTCTGGTATGATCCGTCGGTCGCCGTCGCGGGCCCACGGAGCCTGCAGACGCGCGAGTCGAAAGGAGCTCAAGTTTTCCCGTGCCCGTCTCCAAAGAAATCAAGGCCGAGCTGGCCACCAAGTATGGCCGCGGCCCGAACGACACCGGATCGGCCGACGTGCAGATCGCGATCCTGACCTCGTCGATCAACCAGCTGACCGAGCATCTCAAGGTCCACAAGAAGGACCATCACAGCCGCCGCGGCCTGCTCATGCAGGTCGGCCAGCGCCGCCGTCTGCTGGCGTACCTGCAGCACAAGGACCTCGAGCGCTACCGCAAGCTCATCGCCGACCTCGGTCTGCGCCGCTAACCGACCCCTCGCTTCACTCAGAACGCCGGTGCGTCCACGACGCGCCGGCGTTTCGTTTTCGCGTGCCCGCCCGCTGAGCGGAGGCCGGTTTTGCGGGCGCGGCGAAGCGGGGCACGTTTACGAGTAGAAAAGTAAGCGAAAAACAGAAGCAAAATTTAGGAGAACCCGTGCCAGAATCCGTCTCGCTCGAGATCGGAGGCCGCAGCCTGGTCATCGAGACTGGGGAGCTTGCCAAGCAAGCCAACGGCTCCGCCCTCGTCCGCTACGGCGATCAAATCGTCGTCCTCTGCGCCGCGACGGCGTCAGAGAAGCCCCGGGAAGGGATCGATTTCTTCCCCCTCACCTGCGACTACGAAGAGAAGATGTACGCAGCCGGCAAGATCCCGGGCGGCTACATCAAGCGTGAGGGCCGTCCCTCGGAGCACGCCGTGCTCAGCGCGCGTCAGATCGATCGCCCGATCCGCCCGCTCTTCCCCGACGGCTTCCGCAATGACGTCCAGATCATCGCGACCGTCCTCTCGACCGATCCGCAGCTCGACAGCGACACGGTCGCGGTCATCGCCGCCGGCGCGGCGCTCGCGGTCAGCGACATCCCGTTCCAGAAGAACGTCGCCTGCGTGCGCGTGGGCCGCGACGAGAACGGCAAGTACATCACCAACCCGACGCTCGAGCAGTACGAGACCGGCGGGATGGAAGTCGTCGTCGCCGGCACCGCCAACGACATCATGATGGTCGAAGGCGGCGCGAAGGAGATCAGCGAGGACGACCTCCTCGGCGCGGTCGAGTTCGCGCACGGCGAGATCAAGAAGATCGTCAAAGCGATCGACGAGCTCGCGAAGAAGGCCGGCAAGGCGAAGCGCGAGTACCCGCTGCTCGCGACCGACGAGCGGCTCGACAAGTGGATGCGCAAGAACTTCCAGAAGGAAGTCGCCAAGGCGATGCGCGTCGTCGACAAGCAAGAGCGCAACGCCGCCTTCGACGACCTCTCGCGCGAAGCCGCGCTGGCGAAGCTCGAGAAGAAGGCGGACCCCGTCGTCAAGTCGCTGATCGAAGATCCCAAGAACAAGGACTTCGAGAAGATCGTCAAGGCGATGGAAGAGGACGAGCTGCGCACGATGGTGGTGGACGAGAAGATCCGCCCCGACGGCCGCAAGCCCGACGAGATCCGCCCCATTTGGTGCAAGACGCACTACGTTCCGCGCGTGCACGGCTCCGGCGTGTTCACCCGCGGTCAGACGCAGGTCTTCACCGCCGCGACGCTGGGCTCGATCAGCGACGAGCAGCGCCTGGACGGGATCCTCGCGATCCCCAACAAGCGCTACATGCACTACTACAACTTCCCGCCGTACTCGGTCGGTGAGACGCGTCCGATGCGTTCGCCGGGCCGCCGCGAGATCGGTCACGGCATGCTCGCCGAGCGCGCGCTGGTTCCGGTGCTGCCGCCCGAGGACGAGTTCCCCTACACGCTGCGCCTGATCAGCGAAGTGCTCGAGTCCAACGGCTCCTCGTCGATGGCCTCGGTGTGCGGCTCGACGCTGGCGCTGCTCGATGCGGGCGTGCCGATCAAGGGCCACGTCGCGGGCGTCGCGATGGGCCTGATCATGAAGGGCAAGGACTACGCGATCCTCACCGACATCCAGGGGCTCGAGGACGCGCTGGGCGAGATGGACTTCAAGGTCGCCGGCACGACCGACGGCATCACTGCGATCCAGATGGACATCAAGGTCGCGGGTATCACGCTCGAGATCATGCGCAAGGCGCTGGCCGAGGCCAAGAAGTCGCGCTTGTTCATCATCGGCAAGTTGAAAGACACGATCGCCGAGCCGCGCAAGGAGCTCTCCGAGTTCGCGCCGCGCATGATCGTGGTCAACATCAACCCCGACAAGATCAAGGACGTGATCGGCCCCGGCGGCAAGGTCATCAACAAGATCGTCGCCGACACCGGCGTGAAGATCGACATCGAGAACGATGGTCGCGTCTTCATCGCCGGCGCGAACGCGGCGGGCGCCGAGAAGGCCAAGCAGATGGTCGAGGCGCTCACCAAGGAAGTGAAGGCCGGCGAAACCTACCTGGGCACCGTGACGCGACTGATGAACTTCGGTGCGTTCGTCGCGATTCTGCCCGGCAAGGAAGGCCTGGTGCACATCTCGCAGCTCGCGCCGCAGCGCGTCGAGCGCGTCGAGGACGTCGTCAAGATCGGTGACCAGATCATGGTCAAGGTGATCGAGATCGACTCGCAAGGCCGCATCAACCTGAGCCGCAAGGCGCTGCTGACCGGCGAAACCGGCGGCTCCAACGGCGCTCCGGCGCCGCGCGCCGAGCGCGAGGGCGAACCCGCTCCCGCCGGCGCGCGCAACGGCGCGCCGCGCGGCGATGCGCCGCGTCCCGACCGTGAGAGCGGCGAGGGCGAACGCCGCCGCCGCCGGCCGCGCCCGCGCCCGTCGGAATAAACGGCGCAGACAGGGGAATCCCGGGAGAGCTCGTCGCAGGACGGGCTCTCTTCATGTTCCGCCCGTTCCTGGCGTGCGCGCTCGGTCTGGTGCTCCTCGGCGTCGCGCGCCACCCGTCCACGATCTTCGATCTCGCCGACGCGGTCGGCAAGCCCGCGCCGGCGATCACGCTGCTCGTCGACGGCGGCCAACCGCTCTCGCTGGCCAGCCTGCGCGGCGAGCCGACCTACGTGTTCCTGTTCGCCTCGTGGTGCGGTCCGTGCCAGTTGGCGATGCCGTTCGTGCGGGCCGACTACGCGCGCTTCGGCGAACGCGTGCGGTTCCTCGGCGTCGACGTGCTCGACGAACCCGGCGCCGCGCGAGCCGCGATCGCCAAAGACGCGCTGCCGTTTCCGGTCGCGATCTATCCGATCGACGAGCTCGACGCGACGATCGCGCCGGTCATGCAGCTGCAAGCGGGGATGAAGTACGAGATCCCGACCGACTTCTTGCTCGACGCGAGCGGCGTCGTGCGCTACGTGTGGCACGGGCTGGCCGTCGGCACCGACGGCTCGCCGCAAGACGTCTTGCCGTCGTATCTGGCCAAGCTCGGTATCGAGTGAGCCGATGAGGGCCGGCGTGCAGATTCGCCCCAAGGGCGAGCGCGACGTCGACGCCGTGGTCGCGCTGCAGGGCGAGGTCGCGCGTGAAGGCCGCTGGATCGCGACCGAGTGGCCGTTCGACGTCGCCGCGCGCGTGCGCGCGCAGCGCGATGCGCTGCTGACGCGGCGCAGCGTCGGGTGGATCGCCGAGGACACCGGCACGTGCGTGGGCGACCTGACCGTCTTCGGCGTCGACGCCGACGAGCCGGAGCTGGGGATGGTCGTCGCGGCCAGCCATCGCGGTCAGGGCATCGGACGCGCGCTGCTCGAAGCAGCGCTGGCGTGGGCGCGCGCGAACGGCAAGACGGCGCTGCGGCTCGCGGTGTTCCCCGACAACGACGTCGCGCGCGCGCTCTACCGCATCGCCGGCTTCACCGAGATCGGCGTCAAAGCCGCCGCCATCCCACGCAACGACGGCAGCAAACGCGACGTCGTGCTGATGCGGCACGACCTCGCACCGCCGCCGAACCACTAGCCGCTATCCGGCGGAGATGCGCTGCAGGAGCGCCGCGAGCACGCGGCGCTCCTCGGGCGAGAGGTCGGCGGCGAACAGCTCTTCGCTGGCCAACACCTGCGGCGTGGCCGCCGCCAGCGCGGCGCGCCCGTCGGGCGTCAGCGTCGGAATGACCGTGCGGCGGTCGTCCGGACGCGACTCGCGACGGACTAACCCGCGGCGTTCGAGCTGGTCGACCAGCCGCACCATCGTCGAGCGGTCGGCGCCCAGCGCGTCGGCGATCTCGCCCTGGCCGATCCCGGGCTGCGCCTCGATCGTCGCCAAGACGCCGAACAGCATCGGGCTCAGGCCGTCGACCTCGCGGGCGAAGGCGGCGAAGGCCCGCAGCTGGGCCCGGCGCAGGTGATAGCCCAGCAGCCCGTCCAGGCGCGAGCCGGTCGTCGGGCGTTGTGTCACCGGTCGGGCCTTCGCGCGGCACGCCTCGGCGGCCTCGGCGGCGAAGCACCGCGTGTGGACCGCAGCGACTACCTGTTCGAACCCGCCGGTGACCGCGCGGCCCTGCGCGGCCTGACGTCACGCGCCGCGCTGGCGGCGACGGCGGCAAGCGTTCCCGGCGGCCTGGCCTACGTCGACGGACCGCTGCGGCTGACCTGGCGCGACGTCGCCGAGCGCGTCGTCGCGTTGGCGGACGCGCTGGCCGCCGGCGGCATCGGCGCCGGCGACGTCGTCGGCGTCCACCTGCAGAACAGCGCCGCCTACGCGATCGCCCACCTCGCGCTGGCGGACCTGGGCGCGGTGACGCTGCCGCTGCACGCGCCCTATCGCGCCGCCGAGCTGGTGCAGCTGCTGGCGGCGACCGACGCCGTCGCGTGCGTGCTCGCCGGCGAGAGCGCGAGCACGCTGGCCGCGCGGCGCGGCGAGCTGCCGGCGTTGCTCGCGCTCGTGCAGGTCGACTACGACACGGCGGCGTTCGCGATCGACGGCCGCGTCGGCCCGGCGCGCGCACGACCCGCGCGCATCGATCCCGACGCGCCGTTCGCGCTGGTGCCGACCAGCGGCACCGAGTCGCCGGCGCCCAAACTCTGCATGCACGCGCACGACGGGCTGCTCTCGAACGCGCAGGCGTTCCGCGAGGAGACCGGCACGCAGCCCGGCGAGGTGATGATCGTCGGCAGCGGCTACACGCACCTGTTCGGTCTGCTCGGACTGCACCTGGCGCTGCTCGCCGGCGCGACGCTGCTCGCGCTGCGCCGTTTCGAGGCCCGCGCGTTTCTCGCCTTGGCCGCGAACGAAGGTGCGACGCGCGCGTGGGCCGTGCCGGCGCAGCTGGTCGACCTGCTCGCCGCCGCGTCCGATGCGCCGCGCGTGCAGGTGCGCGAGATCCGCACCGCCGGCGCCGCCGTCGGCGCCGAGCTGGTCGGCAAATTGCGCGCGGCGTTCGGCGCCGACGTCACCGTGCACTGGGGGATGAGCGAGCTGGGCGGCGGGATCACCACCTACGGCCGCGATCCGCTCGCGGTGCCCGGCGCGATCGGGCTGCCGATCGCGCACGCGCAGGTGCGCATCGCACGCGAGGACGGCAGCGAAGCGGCCGCGGGCGAGACCGGTGAGCTGTGGTACCGGCGCGCCGATCTGTTCCGCGGCTACTACCGCGCCGCCGACAAGACCGCGTCGGCGGTGACCGCCGACGGCTGGCTGCGCACCGGCGATCTGGCCTCGCGCGACGCAGACGGAGTCGTGCGCTTCGACGGGCGCGCCAAGGACATCGTCAACCGCGGCGGCTTCAAGATCGGCGTCGTCGAGCTGGAGAGCGCGCTGAGCGACCATCCGGCGATCCGGCGCTGCGCCGTCGTCGCGGTCCCCGACGCGCGGCTCGGCGAAAAAGCCTGTCTGATCGTCGAGCTGCACCCCGACGCGGCGCTCGTGCCGACGGACGTCGCCGCGTTCCTCGACGCGCGCGGGATCGCGAAGTACAAGTGGCCCGAGCATCTGCTGGTGCTCGACGCGTTGCCGATGACGGCCACCAACAAGGTCGCCAAGGGCACGTTGCGCGAGTTGGCGCTGGCGCACTGCGCGCAGCCGGCCGGAGTACCGTGATGCGCGTCGACGTCGCCTCGCACGCCAGTCACGGCCGCAAGTACGGGCCGACCTTCGCACACACGTGGCGCGCGGCGGACGGCGCGACGATCGGCGCGCTGGCGGCCGTCCTGGCCGGCCAAGACCCGATCGTCGTCGCCGACCTGTTGCGCACCGGCGCGCACGCGCTGCTGACCTCGCGCAAAGCGCTCGGCACCACGCTGGTCGCGCTCGACACGATCGTGCGCAAGCACGCCCACGAGCACCGCGACGACGACCTCGCCGCGGCGATGCTGCTGATCGCCATCGACCCGGCCGGCGAGGAGATCACCTACGCCGGCGCGGGCGCCGCGCAAATGCACGTCGCGGTGGTCGATGGCGCCGGCGCGCTGCACCCGCTGCACGGACACGCGGTCGCACTCGGTACCGGGATCGACGGCCCGGTCGAGAGCCAGCACGTGCGCCTGCGGCGCGACGACGCGATCGTCGCCGCGACGGTGCCCTTCCCGGCCGGCTGGTGGGCCGCCGGCAACCCGACCGCCGAGAGCTTCCTGGCCCGCGCCGGCCACCCCGAAGCCTCGGTACTGCTGGTATTGCCCGCTTAGCCCCGCGGGGCGAAGCCGCGGTAGGGACCGACCGGGACCAGGGCCTCGAGGATCAGCATCCCCTTCTGGATGAGCGGCAGCGTGCCGATCGCGGCGTGGCACGCGTCCACCGAGTCGGCCTCCAGGATCATCGCCGCGCCGGGGACGTCCTTGCGGCTCCAGATCTGGCGGGAGATGCCCTGCGCGTGGAGCTCGCGCGCTCGCTCGGCCTCCGGCTCGAGCCAAGGCGCGAAGTCCTCTTCGCGGAAACGGTCGTAGTCGCGGCGCAAGAGCGCGATGAACTGTGCCATGCCGCGTCCAAGCTTCGACGGATGCCCTTCGAATCGCTGGCGGCGTTCACGCGAGCCCTGCGCGACGCCGGTCAGCTCGCCACCGTCGACGTCGAGGTCGACCCGCGGCTGGAGATCGCCGAGATCACCGACCGGGTCGTCAAGGCCGGCGGCCCGGCGCTGCTGTTCCGCAACGTGCGCGGTTCGCGCTTCCCGGTGCTCACCAACCAGTTCGGGACCGAGCGGCGCACGGCGATGGCGCTGGGTGCGACGACGCTGCGCGAGGTCGAGCAGCGGCTGCGCCGCACGATCGATCTGGGCATGCCCGACTCGCTGGGCGGCAAGCTGGGCCGGCTCGCGGCGCTCGCGCACGCGGGATTGAGCGCGAAGCCGAAGCACGTCGCGCAAGCGCCGGTGCAGCAGGTCGTGCTCGACCCGCCCGACCTGCGCGCGCTGCCGGCGCTCACCACCTGGCCGCTCGACGGCGGACCGTTCATCACGCTGCCGCTCGTGTTCACCGTCGACCCGCAGACGCGGCGGCCGAACGTCGGCATGTATCGCGTGCAGATCTACGACGCGACGACGGCTGGGATGCACTGGCAGCGCCACAAGCAGGGACGCGCGCACGCGGACAAGTGGGGGCGGCGCATCCCGGTCGCGATCGCGGTCGGCGGCGATCCGGCGCTGACCTACGCCGCGACCGCGCCGCTGCCGCCGATCGTCGACGAGCTGGCGTTCGCGGGCTACTTGCGCGGCGCGCCGATTCGCTTGACCAAAGCGCTGACCGTCGATCTCGACGTGCCGGCCGACGCCGACTTCGTCATCGAAGGCTGGGTCGACAACGAAGACCTGCGGGTCGAAGGCCCGTTCGGCGATCACACCGGGGTCTACAGCCACGCCGATCTGTACCCGACGCTGCACGTCAGCGCGATCACCCACCGGCGCGACGCGATTTGGGGCGCGACGGTGGTCGGCAAGCCGCCGATGGAAGACGCCTGGCTCGGGAAGGCCACCGAACGCATCTTCCTACCGCTGCTGCAGATGGTCGTCCCCGAGATCGTCG
Source organism: Candidatus Sulfotelmatobacter sp. (assembly GCA_035504415.1). Lineage (NCBI taxonomy): Bacteria > Pseudomonadati > Acidobacteriota > Terriglobia > Terriglobales > Candidatus Korobacteraceae > Candidatus Sulfotelmatobacter > Candidatus Sulfotelmatobacter sp. The sequence goes on from DATJRY010000011.1 coordinate 638,198, forward strand.
ACTACAACCTGCCGGTCGAGGGCGGCTTCCACAACTTGGTCATCGTGGCGGTGCGCAAGTCGTATCCGGGCCAGGCCAAGAAGGTGATGAACGCGCTCTGGGGACTCGGGCACATGATGATGCTGACCCGCTGCATCGTCGTGGTCGATCACGACGTCGACGTGCACGACGTGCGCGGCGTGGTCTGGAACGCGTTCAACAACGTCGATCCGGCCCGCGACCTGGTGACGATGCCGGGGCCGGTCGACGATCTCGATCATGCCGGCTCGTACGAGCTGGCCCAAGGAACGAAGCTCGGCATCGACGCGACGCGCAAGCGCGGCGACGAAGGCTACGCGCGCGACTGGCCGCCGGAGATTCGCAGCGACGCGGCGACGCGCGAGCTGGTCGCGCGGCGCTGGGCCGAGTACGGCCTGGACGATCTCGCGCGCCGCGCGACGCCCGACCTCTGGTCGGGCCAAGGCCCCGCGCGCCTGGCGCGCCTGCTCGCCGAACCTCCCGCGTCGCCCGACGACGTCCCCCCGCGCACCCAGCGAGTCAAAGAGTGAAGTACGTCCAGTTGTTTTTGCGCGACATCCGCGTCGAGCACACGCTCTTCGCGCTGCCGTTCGCGTACGTCGGCGCGGTGATGGCCGCGCGCGGGCTGCCCAGCTGGTGGCAGCTGTGGTGGATCACGCTGGCGGTCGTCGGCGCGCGCACCGCCGCGATGGCGGCGAACCGCTACTTCGACCGCGACCTCGACAAGCAGGTCCCGCGGACCGCCAAACGCGCGGTCGCGAGCGGGAAGCTGCCGGCCGCGGTGATGCTGTGGGCGATCGTCGTCGGCATCGCGCTGCTGATCCTGAGCGCCGTGATGCTCAACCCGCTGTGCGTCAAGTTGCTGCCGATCGCCGCGGTCGGCGTGATCGCGTACCCGCTGTGCAAGCGCTTCACCTGGGCGGTGCACTTCGTCCTGGGCGCGGTCGACGCGTGCGCGCCGCTGGGCGCGTACGTCGCGGTCGCCGGCACGATCACCGCGCCCGCGCTGCTGCTGTTCGTCGCGGTCACGGTGTGGGTCGCCGGCTTCGACATCCTCTACGCGCTGATGGACGTCGATTGGGACGTCGAGCTGGGCGTCCGATCGTTTCCGGTGCGCTTCGGCACGCGCAACGCGCGCATCTGGCCGGTCGTGCTGCACGTCGCGATGACGATCGCGCTGCTGGGCGCGGGCTATCTCGCGCAGGCCGGGTGGCTGTACTACGCAGGCGTCGCGCTGGCGGCGGCGGTCACGTTCTACGAAGAACGGCTGATCGCACTCGCGAAAGACGTGTTCGTGCTCAACGATCGCGTCTTCCTCACCAACATGGCGTTTTCTGTGGCCTTCCTGGCAACGACGCTCGCCTCGTACGTCACTCGATGATCCGCTCGACGTTCTTGTCCGGCCTGGGCGGCGCCGCCGGCGCAACGCAGATCGCGCAGGTGCAGCTCTACACGGCCAGCGTTCGCGTCGCGGTCGTCTGTCCGACCTCCGGTGACGCGGCGGCACTGGGCAAACAGCTCGCACGCGGCGCCGAAGGCGCGGCCGACGAGCTCAACCGCTTTCGCAGCTCGTTCGCGCCGGCCGTGCTCATCGACGTCTTCGACGATCACGATACCGCCGCCGACGCGATCGTGCAGGCCGGCTTCGCGACCGGCAACCCCGACACGATCGCGGTCATCGGGCACCTGGGCGTCTCACCGACCTACAACGCGCTGCGCGTGTACGCGACCGCCAACTGCCCGCTGATCGTGCCGACGGTGACCGACGACTCGATCACCGAGCAGGGCTACCGCAACGTCTTCCGGCTCCCCACCAAGGACGCGACCGAAGGCTCCTACTTGGCCGACTACGCGCTCACGCAAGTCGGCTACAAGGCGCCGCACGTCGTCGCGCAGGACGGCGACTACGGCCTGGCCGTGGCGGCCGGCTTCATCCGCCGCGCCAGCGCGCTCAAGATGAACGTGGTCGGCACCAAGTTCTCGTTCGACAAGCCGGACTACGCCGACGCCGCCAACACCATCCTCGCGCACCAGCCCGACTGCGTGGTGATGTGCGGCAACGTCGAGGACATGGGGCCGATCATGCCGGCGCTGATCGCCAAGGGCTACACCGGCAAGTTCATGGCCAGCCAGGGCTACTTCGATCCGATCACGACCTCGACGTACGCGAAAGAAGCGGAAGGGCTGATCGTCTCGACCAGCATGCCGTATCTGGCGCTGGCACCGAGCACCCAAGAAGACGTGCGCAACTATCAGCAGAACATCGGCCCGCTCACCCCGGTCGCGGCGTTCGGTTACGCCGGCGTCCAGCTGATCGAAGCCGCGGCGCAGCGGTACAGCGCGTCGAACCGGCTGGCCCTCCTGCGCGCGCTGCAGACCGGCGGCCCGTACGCGACGATGGTCGGGAGCTACACCTTCGGTCCCTACGGCGACGCGCTGACGCCGAACGTCTACTTCTACCGGGTGCGGGACGGAAAATTCACCTACGATCGCCAAGCTAGGTCAACCGGCTTCATGCTCAAGTAGGAGGAAGACGCGTGACGCAGACCCCGCCCTTCACCGGGCCGGAATCGCTGCGAGTCCCCGGCGAGTGGTCGACGTTCTTCTGGACGCTCGCGTCGCTGCCGGTCACGATCGTCATCCTGGGCTGGCTCTTCCAACACCAGATCACCTGGCAGGAGCTGGCCCTGCTGCTCGTCCTGGCGATGATCTACGTCGCCTTCGCGCGCGGCCGGCTGCTGGGCGGCGGCGTGCGTGTCCATGCCGGGCAGTTCGCGCACGTTCACGCCATCGTCGAGGAGTGCGCACGGATGCTGCGGATGCCGGTGCCGCACGTGTTCATCCGCGACGACCCGTTCGTGCCGTGCGTCGCGGTCGGGATCGGCGAGCCGTACGCGATCGTGATCTCGGCGCAGTACGTCGACCATTTCGCCGACGACGAGCTGCGCTTCTTGATCGGGCGCGAGCTGGGCCACATCGCGTCCGGCCACACCCGCTACACCTCGCTGCTGAGCGCCAACGGACGCGAGAACGCCATCGTCTCGGTCGCCTTCGGCGCGTGGCTGCGCCGCATCGAGTATACCGCCGACCGCGTGGGGCTGCTCTGCTGCAGCTCGCTGGACTCGGCGGTGCGTGCGATCGCGGTCTCGTCGTTCGGCCACATCGGCCGCAAGATCGACCTGGGCGCGTTCGCCGAGCAGCTGCGTGAGATCTCGGCGGAGCCCTCGCTGCGCATGGGCGAGTGGAGCGGCTCGAATCCCTACGCCACCAACCGCATCGCCGCGCTGCACCGCTTCGCGCGCGATCCGCTCTACCAGCGCTGGGCGCAGCGTTTCGCGCAGAACGCGCAGCGACCGGTCGAGCTCGAGCAGCGCCAGACCGTCTACGCCGGCTTCTGGCGGCGCGTGTGGGCGTTGACGATCGACGTCGTCCTCATCCAGATTCTCGTGCCGGCCGCCGGCAACGTCATCCAAACCGTCAAGTCGGGCCGAACCTATGCCCCGAACCTCAAGGATCTCGACACCGATTCCGACGTTCCCGCCGCGGTCAAGACGGCCGTCCATCAAGTGGCGAACGTCGCGGCGCAACAACACGCGCATGTGTACACGTTCGCTCCCGTCCAGGGGCCGGAGTTGATCGTGATGTTCGTCTACGCCGTCATCCTGGTCGGGCTCGTCGGCCAGACCTTCGGGATGATGGTCTCCGACCTGCGCGTGACCGGCCCCGAGCGGCACGTGCGCATCGGCCTGGGCGCCGCGTTCAGCCGGTACGTGGGGATGACGATCAGCCTGTTCATGGTCTTCGGCTGGTTCTCGATCTTCCGGCACATCCAGCCCTACGAGCGCTGGTCGAAGACGCGCCTGATCAGCGGCGCCGCACCCGTCCGTTCCTGACTGGAACCGCGTCCCGATCGCGGCGGTCCAAGGCAGCGTGCACGCGATTCGCATCGACCGCACCGGCGGTCCCGAGGTTCTCCAACTCACCGACGTCCCGACGCCGACGGCCGGCCCGGGGCAGGTCCTGATCCGCCAAACCACGGCGGGCATCAACTACATCGACGTCTACTTTCGCACCGGGCTGTACCCGACGCAGCTGCCGGTGACGTTGGGCCGCGAAGGCGCGGGCGTCGTCGAAGCGGTCGGCGAGGGCGTCATCGATCTCCACGCCGGCGACCGCGTCGCGTACACCAACGTGGCCGGCGGCGGCTACGCCGAGTACAACGCCGTCAACGCCGCCGAGGTCGTGGCGACGCCTGAAGGCGTGAGCGACGAGGTCGCCTGCGCGCTGATGCTGCAGGGAATGACGGCGCACTATCTGGTCTCCGACGTCTTTCCGCTGCGCTCCGGCCACGTCGCGCTCGTGCACGCCGCCGCCGGCGGCGTCGGGCTGCTGCTGGTGCAGCTGGCGAAAGCGCGCGGCGCGACCGTGATCGGCTTGGTCGGCACCGATGCCAAGGCGGAGCTGGCCCGGCAGGCCGGCGCGCACCACGTCATCGTCTACGCGGACGAGGACTTCGCCGAGGCGACGGAACGGCTCGTCGGCGAGCACGCCGTCGACGTCGCGTACGACTCGGTCGGCAAGGAAACCTGGGAGCGCAGCCTGCGGGTGCTCCGCCCGCGCGGGATGCTGGTCAACTTCGGCAACGCCAGCGGGCCGATGCCGGCGCTCGAACCGCAGCGTCTTTCGGCGGCGGGATCGATCTTCTTCACCCGCCCGACGCTGGTCGATTTCATCCGCCACCGCGACGAGCGGGTCGCACGCGCGAAGGATCTGTTCGACCACGTCATCGCCGGTAAGCTCGACGTGCGCATCGGCGGCTCGTATCCGCTGGCCGACGCGTCGCGCGCGCATCGCGATCTCGAATCGCGCGCGACGACCGGCAAGCTGGTGCTGCGGCCCTAGAGGTAGCGCCGCAGCGTGAACGCGCGCGTCGTGCCGTCGCCCAGGCGGAGCGACACGCGCGTGCCCGGCACGCCGCGCAGGATCGACCGCACGCGCACGAGGTCGGCGGCGGTGACGGCGCGGCCGTCGACGGCGAGGATACGGGTGCCCGAGGCGACGCCGGCGTTTCCCGCCGGCGTCCCGCCCAGCACCTGGCCGGCGACGAGCGCGCGGCCCGCCGTGCCGAGCACGATGCCGGAGCGGTCGTGGACGACGACCGTCGCGTCGTCGCCGCCGGGCCGCAGATCGACGATCTGGTCCGGATAGTCGAAGACCAGCACGCAGCGCCGCAAGATCCCATCGCCGACGTTGGCCAAGGTCGGCTGATCGTCGGTCGGATCGACGTGCGTCTGCAGCTCGACCAGCGGATCGCGCACGAGCCGCGTGCCCAAGCGCAGACTCGGCGCGCGCACGAGGTAGATCGGGTAGCGCTTGCCGACGTCCGCCACCTGCGCCGTGACGTGCGCGTGCAGTCGCCTCGCCAGACCGTAGCGGCGCACGGCGCCCCCTTGCACCTCGGCGTTCAAGCTGCGTTCATATGACCGTGAATGGAGCCCTCCTGCCTCAGCCGGGCGGCAGCACCGGGTGGTGGTTGGGGTACGGCGGCGCCTTGAACTCCGGCACCGGGTGCTCGCGCAAGAGTTCGAGCGCCTTGGCCACCGCCGCTTCGAGCTGCGGATCGTGGCCGTCGCGCACGAGCTTGGGGTCCTGGAAGACCTCGACGTCGGGCGAGATGCCGTGGCCTTCCACCTCCCAGTGGCCGTGCAGGCCGCCGATCGCGATGCGCGGCGCGGTGACCGTGCCGCCGTCCATCAGCACCGGGTAGCCGCCGATCCCGACCAGGCCGCCCCAGGTGCGCACGCCGACCAGCGGGCCGAGACCCGCCTTGCGGAAGTACCACGGCATCGCGTCGCCGCCCGAACCCGCGAACTGGTTGATCACCATGACCTTCGGTCCGTAGATGGCCAGCGGCGGATCGATGCTGACCTGACCGCCGCGCGGGACGGTGATCGCCATCGGCTTGCGCGAGAGCACGTCGATGACGTAGTCCGCGACTTGGCCGCCGTGGTTGAAGCGCTCGTCGAGCACGACGCCCTGCTTGCCGACCTGCGAGAAGAAGTAGCGGTTGAAGTTGGTGAACCCGCCGTAGCCGGTATCCGGCATGTAGACGTAGGCCAGCTTTCCGCCGCTGAGCTTGTCGACGAGCTCGCGGTTGTGCTCGATCCACGCCAAGTTGCGCAGTCCCGCTTCGCTCGCGACCGGAACGACGGTGACCTCGCGCGTCCCGGTGCCGTCGGCATTCGGGCCCACGCGAATCGTCGTCTGCTTCCCGGCCGTCTCCTCGAAGTAGCTGTAGACGTCTTCGTCGGGGCGCACCTCGCGGCCGTTGACCGCGAACAGGTAATCGCCGGTGTGCACGTCGGAGCCCGGCTGCGTGAGCGGCGCGTGCAGCAGCGGGTTCCAGTTCTCACCGTCGTAGATCTTGGTGAAGCGGTAGTGCCCGTTCTCGATCGCGTAGTCCGCGCCGAGCATGCCGACGTTGATGTGGGTGGTCAACGGCTGCGCGCCGCCGCGCACGAACATGTGCCCGACCGAGAGATAGCTCAGCATCTCCTCGAACAGGTAGGTCAGATCGTCGCGCGCGCTCACGCCGGCCAGATACGGCTCGAAGCGCCGCTGCGCGGCCGCCAGGTCGAGGCCGTGGTAGTGCGGATCGTAGAAGAACTCGCGCTCGATCCGCCACACCTCGTGGTACATCTGCGTCCACTCGGCACGCGGATCGACCTTCAGCTCCATCGCGCTGACCGCCAGCGGGACGCCCGGCTTGAGCGTGTCGGCGGTGCCGCCGATGTACCAGTTGCGATTGGAGAGCTGCACGAGCATCTTCGTGCCGTCGGCCGAGAACGCGGCGTTGACGACGTTCGAGGCCAGCGCCGTCACCTTCTGGGTGGCGACGTCGAAGCGCGAGACCTCGTACGTCGGCTGCTTCGGATCGACTTGGGTGAGCGGGCCGTCGATGAGGAACAGCTGCCCGGCCTTGCCGGCCGCCAGCCCGACGAAGTTGCTGTCGTCGATCGGCAGCGCGACGATGCGCTGCAAGAGCCCGGCGACGTCGATGGTGACGCGCGGCGGCCCCGCCTCGTGCTTGGCCGCGGCCGGCGCGGCGGGCGCCGGCGAGGGCGCGACCTTCTCGTCCGCCGTCTGCAGCGGAATCGGCGCCGTGCCGTCGCGCTTGAGCACGATCGCGTAGATGCTGCTGCTGACGGGCCGCTCGTCGGCCTCCATGTCGAGACCGGCCGAGGTCAGCCCGGTGTTGGTGCTGGCGGCGAAGTACAGGTACTGGCCGCTCTTGTCGAAGACCGGGTAGCGCGCGTCGCTCATCCCGTCGGTCAAGCGGTGCGCGGTGTGCGTCTCGAGCGAGTAGGCGTCGATCGCGTGCAGCCAGTTCTTCAGGCCGATGCTGTACGCCAGCCAGCGGCTGTCGGGCGACCACGACGGGCTGAAGTCCGTCGGACCGAAGTTCTCGTACGGATCGCTGGCGACGTGCACGGGCGCGCCGGGGTGATCGAGGTCGAGGTACCACAGGTTCAGCCGCTTGTCGGAGAACGCGATCTTGCGCGAGTCCGGCGACCAGACGGGGCTGTAGTAATACGTCGGGTGGTCGCTCAGCACGTGGCAGCTGGGCTTTTCGAGCGCGCGCTGGTCGCGCGTGCAGAGCTTGTACTCGCCCGACGCGTCGGAGAAGTACGCGACGCGGCTGCCGTCGGGCGACCAGGCCGGCTCGCGCTCCTCGGTATTCGGACTGTTCGAGAGGTCGCGCACGTCGCCGTGCTCGGCCGGCACGGTGAAGATCTCGCCGTGCGCTTCGAACACCGCGCGCTCGCCGCTCGGCGAGATGTCGGCGTTGACGATCTGCGTGCCGACGTGCACCCAGTGCGGACGCAGCTGCGGCAGGTCGCCGCTGAGCGTGACGTGGATCGTCTGCGTACGCCCGGTCGAGGGCGTGTAGACGTGCAGCGAGTCGAATTGCGAGTAGACGATGCCGTCAGGACCGGCCGACGCGCTGATGATGTCGAAGCCGGCGCCGGGGACGACGCGGCTGACGCCGTGCGAGCGCACGTCGTAGGAGTACAATCCGGTCGGGCCGTCGCGGTCGGAGATGAAGTACACGCGGTCGCCGATCCACATCGGATCGTTGTCGTTCGAGCCGGCATTAGGCACGTGGACGACGCTCGAGTCGGCCAGGTCGGCGATCAGGACGGTCGTGTTCTGGCCGCCGCGATAGCCTTGCCAGAACGGCTCCCACTGAAAGTTCGGCACGTAGGCGAGGTGCGAGCCGTCCGGCGAGTACGAGCCGCGCTCGGCCATCGTCAGCGGCAGCTCGCTCGCGAACCCGCCGCTCACGGGGACCGTGTAGAGCTGATCGGGATCCGAATAGCTGTACCGCGCGGAACGGAACAGCACGCGCGAACCGTCGCGCGTCCACCCGACCGCGACGTCGGCACCGGGATGGTACGTCAGCCGGCGCGGCTCGCCGCCACTGGCCGAGACGACGTAGACGTCGACGTTGCCGTCGTAGTTGCCGCTGAACGCGATCTGCGAGCCGTCGGGCGAGAAGATCGGACCCGATTCCAAATCCATCCCTGTCACCAGCCGGCGCGCCTCGCCGCCCGCGCGCGGGACGACCCAGATCGCGCCGCCGTACGCGAACGCGATCTGCGTCGCGCTCAGCGAGGGATCGCGCAGCAACAGCGGCGGGTCCGCGGCGCGTGCCACGGCGCCGCCGCCGACGAAGGCGCCCAACCCAACGAGCAACGCGGCGAGCGCGGACAAACGACCACCTACGTGTTTCATAGGAGGCAGTTCTTACGCGACGAGGGGCCGCTCCCTCTCGGTCAGGCGCCGAGTGTCGGCGAGCCCAGATCCAGTTCGGGGAACGGGATGACGCGCACCGGGCCGAACGCCGGGTCGAGCTCGCCGACGAACTTGTCGGCGTCGCCGACCAGGACGATCAGCTCGTCGTCGACCAGCCGGCGCCGGGCGAACGCGCGGACCGCGGCGGCGTCGACCGCCTCGACGTTGCGCGCGAAGACCTGCAGCTCTTCGACCGGCACTTCGTAGAGCACGTGCTCGGCCAGCGCGCTGGTCACGCCGTCGACGGTCTCGACCGAGCGGAAGAACCCGCCGGTGACGGTCGCCTTGCGGCTCAGCAGATCCTCGTCGCTCGCGGGCGCGTCGACCAGCGAGCGGATCGCGGCCAACATCACGCCGGTCGCCTCGGCCGCCCGCGTGTGATCGACCAGCGTCATCGCGCTGAACAGTCCCGGCATCCGGCGCGCGCCGAGCGACGCGCCGGCCCCGTACGAGAGCCCGCGCTTGACCCGGATCTCTTGATTGAGCCGGCCGCTGTAGCCGGAGAGGACCGACGTCGCGACGACGCCGGCGTCGTACTCGTCGGATGCGCGCGCGATCGCGATGCGGCCGGTGACGATCGCGGTGCGCCCCGCGTCGGGCTTGTCGACGACGACGACCTGCGCGCGCGGCGGCGGAATGGTGCTCCCGGGCATCGATTCGAGCGGCACGTCCGGCGCGCGCCAATCGCCCAGCTCGCGCTCGGCCAGCGCGAACGCGTCGTCGACGCGCAGGTCGCCGCCCAAGATCAGGATCGCGCCGTCGGGACGGTAGGCGCGCTGATGGAACCACACGACCCGTTCGCGTTCGAGCGCCGCCAGCGTCGCCGCCGTCCCCGCCACCGGGTGACCGTAGGGCGCGCCGCCGTACGCGACGCGCTGCGCGACCAGCCGCGCCAGGGCGCTGGGGTTGGCGTAGGTCAGCGTCAGATCGGAGATCGACTTGGTGCGCACGCGATCGACCTCGCGCTGCGCGAAGGCCGGCCGGCGCACGATCTCGTCGAGCAGCGCGAAGGCCTGCGGAAACGCCGGCGTCGTCGCGCTGGCGCTGGCCAGCGACGCATCGTATCCCGACGAGGCTTCGACCCGCGCGCCCAACGCGTCGGCCGCCGCCGCCACCTCGGTCGCGTCGTGCGCGGTCGTCCCTTGCGTGAGCAGCGCGGCCGTCAGCGCCGCCAATCCCGCTTCGTGCTCGTGCTCGGTGGCCGCGCCGCCGCCGCGCACGACGAGCTGCGCCGCGATCAGTGGCAGATTGCGCTGCTCGAACGCGACGACGCGCAAGCCGTTGTCGAGCACGCGCTCGACGGCGCTGGGCATCGTGCCCTCGCGCGGCGGCCCGGCGGAGGGCATCGTCGAACGTGCTTCGCTCACGCCGGCAGATACTCGATGATGGTGCGGTTTTCCGGGCGCAGATACGTGCGCGCCACGCGCAGCACGTCGTCCGGGCTCACCGCGAGATAGCGTTCGAGATCGTGGTTGACCAGCGCCGGATCGCCGCGCTCGAGCGTCGCGCGAATCAGCGCCAACGCGACGCCGCTGTTCGTCTGTCGCTGCCGCACCAGCGAGCTCGCGATCTGCGTCCCGACGCGCGCCAGCTCGTCGGCGTCCGGCGGCTCTTCGCGCACGCGGTCGAGCTCGGCGCCCAGCGCCGCCCGCGCGTCGTCCAACGCGACGCCGCGCGCGCAGGTCACCCGCACGCCGAACAGTCCCGGCTGTTGGCGCAGGTCGGCGCCGGCGTACGCGCTGGTCGCCAGCGAGCGGCGATAGATCAGCGACTGATACAGGCGCGAGGAACGGCCGGCGGAGAGCACGGCTTCGAGCACGTCGAGCGCGGCGGCGTCGGGATGCGCGGCCGCGGGGATGTGATACGCTTCTTCGACCGCCGGCAGCGGCACGTTGGGCGCGCGATAAGTGTAGACGCGTTCCGCCGTCTGCACCGGCTCGACGACCTGCACGCGCGGGATCGGCGTGCTGGGCGCGGTGATCGGGCCGAACCAGCGCTCGATCCAGCCCCACGTCTCCTCGACGTCGAGATCGCCGGCGACGACCAGCACCGCGTTGTCGGGCCGGTAGTAGGTGGCGTGAAAAGCGACGACGTCGGCCAGCGCGGCCGCGTTGAGCTCCTCGGGGCTGCCGATCACGCCGCGCCGGTACGGGTGGACGGTGTACGCTTCGCGGTTGACCAGCTCGTCGAGCATCCCGTACGGCTCGGCCAGGATGCGCTGATCGTACTCGCCGATCACGACGTCGCGTTCGGTCGCGAAGTTGTCCGCGTTGACGTTCAGCGAGCCCAGCCGGTCGGCTTCGGCCCACAGCAGCCGCTCGAGGTGGTTCGAGGGCACCACTTCGTAGTAGTTGGTGATGTCCTCGGTGGTGAAGGCGTTGTTGTAGCCGCCCACGTCCTCGGTCAGCCGGTCGATCGTCTCGGGCGCGGTGTCCGAGGTCCCCTTGAACATCAGGTGCTCGAAGAGGTGCGCGAAGCCCGAGCGGCCCGGCGGGTCGTCCTTGCCGCCGACCCGGTAGGCGACGTTGATCGCGACGGCGGGGACGCGGCGGTCGGGGACCAGGATGGCCCGCAACCCGTTGGGGAGGGTCCGGTCGGCGAAGCGCAGCGGAGCGACGGCGATCGACGCCGCGGAGATCGTGGGGAGAGCGGTCACGGGTAGGAGCATCATCCGCACACCGGACCCGAGTCCCTTCCTGGGCGAAGAAGGAAGCCATGCGCTCCGTCTCCCGGATGGTGCTGACCATCCTGGCCACCTGGCAGGGGCTGGCCGCGATCCAGAACCTGGCCGACGTGCTGGTCGAAGCGGACCTCGCGCCGCAGCTGCGTCCGGTGGCCTCCAAGAACTACCCGATGATCGCGGACCTGTTGGCCCCGCTGCACCCGCCCCGCGAGCTGGTGCTGGGGCTGCTGACCGGCTGCGCCGCCGTGGAAACGCTGGCGGCCGTGGCGCTGGCGCGCGGGGCGAGCGGCGATCGCGAGCGAGCCGAGAACGGCTTCGCCCTCTCGCTGGGGCTGTTCGGCGCCTTCTTCCTGATCGACGACGCCTTCGACGCCTACGAGATGGGCGCCAAGCACCGCGACGCCTTCGTGCTCTTCTTGGCCGCCGCCGTCGCGGTCCGGCTGGAGGCTTGAAATCGAACATATGTTCGATTATCATGAGCCCCCATGCCCGTCGACCCCGCCTTCGCGGCGTTGCGTGAGCGTTTCGACCATCGTCATCGCGAGACGACGGCCGCCGCGCTTGCTCGCGGCGACGACGAAGTCGTGCAGACGGGCTGGGCCCCTCTGGATCGGGTGCTGGGGGGTGGCTTCCCACGCGGGACGATCGGAACGCTCGAAGGCGCACCGAGCTCCGGTCGCAGCGCCCTGGCGGCGCGGCTACTAGCGGCCGCGACCCGCCGGGGCCTGGGCGCCCTGATCGGAATCGAGCTGTTCCCGCCGGCCTTGGTCGCCGCCGGGGTCCAGCTCGAACGCCTGCTGCTGGTCGAAGCGCCGACCCCGCTCGAAGCGGCCCGCGCCGCCGACGTCGTCGTGCGCTCGGGGGCGTTCAGCGTCGTCGTGCTGCCGGCGCTGCCCAGCGGCCGCGGCACCGGCGCGGCCACCTGGACGCGGCTGGCCAGCCTCGCGCACCGGGCCAACGCGCTGCTGGTCGCGCTCGGCGACGAAGCGTCCGCGGAGCTGTGCGCGTTCGCCGCCGTGCGCGTCGCGACGACGATCGAACGCGTGCGCTGGAACGGCCCCGCCGGCCATTGCGGCGAGCTGGCCGGCTACGACGTGCGCGCGACGGTCCGCAAACACAAACGCGCCGCCCCGACGGGCGACGCGCTGGTGCGCTGCGATCTGTTCGAGTCCCGCCCGACGTTCGTCGACCTGCGCGACCGCGAGATCGAAGCCTGGCCCTCCGAGCTGTACGCGGTGCGTTGAACTTAGGTCAAGACCGCGCGCCGTGCCTTCGACTCGCTCGGCGCAACGGTCGGTTGTCCGGAAGCAGGAACAGCGCGCTCGCGTCCCCAGGCACGAATGGCAGCGATACGCTCTGGGCTCGTTTTGCTCAAGGGGACCAGGTTCGTGAAGCTTCGTCGCCACGACTCAGGGGTCACAGCCGACTCGCCTTTGAGGATGGCGTCCTTCCCGACTTCCTTCACTGCTGACTCCAAGTCGGCGCCCGCAAACCCATCGGACAGCGCGATGAGTTCTTGCAAAATCGCTTGCTCTACGTCACGCTTGAGATACTTACGCGCATACAGCGTGATGATTTCGGCGCGTTCCGACTCGGTGGGAAGATCGACGAAGAAAAGCTCATCGAAGCGACCACGACGCAGTAACTCCGGCGGTAGGCCGGATACGTCGTTGGCGGTCGCGACAACGAATACGCGCGCCGACGACTCTTGCAGCCAAAAGAGGAATTGGCCGATCACGCGTGTCGACGTGCCGCCGTCACTGCCGCCGGCGAGCCCTTTTTCGATCTCGTCGATCCAAAGCACGCACGGTGCGACGTGATCTGCCGTCGCGAGAGCTTCCTTGAGGCGGCTTTCCGACTGGCCGAGATACATGCCATGGATCGTCGCAAAGTCCAAGCGATATAGAGGGAGGTTCCACTGGGCCGCAATCGCCTTCGCTGAGAGTGATTTGCCACAGCCTGGGACGCCGACTAGCAAGACGCCGCGGGGCGGCCTCATCCCACGTTCTCGCAGTTCGGGCGCCGTCAGCAGCGGACGTTCGCGATCGAGCCAGGCGCGCAAGCCGCCAAGTCCTCCGACCGATAGATCCCGATCGCGCACCGGAATCTTCTCGATCCCACTAATGTCGGAGAAAATTCTATCCTTGGCGTGGGCGATCTCGATCAGATCGCTCTTGAGAACCGAACCCTTGGCGAGCAGCGTAGCGATGACGTTTTCGGCTTCAATAGCGGTAATCCCGACAAGCATCGAAGCAGCTGTTCGTACGTCCGACTGGTCCCATTCGATCGGCATCTGCCCACGATAGCTGTCGACCTGTTCTTTCAGCAGTAGGACGAGCTCGTCTTCAGTTGGCGGATCCAGGACGATCGTCATTCCCATGCGCTGCAACGGCGCCCAAGTCGGCTTCGCGGTGATGACCACAACCGATCCGCCGCGGTCGGTCGCCAGCGTGACAAGATCGATGAACTGCCTGGTAAGCGGTCCATCGTCCTCGATATCCGAGCCGTCGGTAAGGACGAATGTGAGGTTTTGCCGCTGAAGCATCGACTGGCTTGCATACTCGAGCACGCCGCCAATCGATCGTTCCTCACTCACCTTCTGGTTCGTCGTCACGTCACGCACGCCCGCGGAAAGTGAGTGCACCAACACAGGCACGCCGCCGAGCTCGGGCGCCAGCGCGCGAAGGATGTCGACCGCGCGACGGCGTTCGTGCGTTCGAAGCGAAACGAACGGAATTCGCGCCTTCAAATAGCGCAGCAGGGTTTCTTTTGTCGCGGCAGCGTCTGACAAGCCGAAGTCCTCAGAGCAAGATACGACGGCGCACCGGACCGTCGGGGAGAGGGACGCGCTCGGCACGCGTGAGTGCTTCCGCCCATGGCACCTCGAGTTGAACGCGTTTGACCGCAGACAGTAAGATGCCGTCGATGCCACTTTGCTGGCGAGCGTTGCGCTCGATGCTTTCGTGCAAGTCCTTCGTAAACGCGTTCAGGGTGTCGCGAAGATGCTCACGCACGGCTGCGGGAAACGTTTGGCAGATCGCGAGACGGGCGATTGGAAGGAGCTTGGTTCGTACGCCAGCCAGCGCGCGCTCGACGTCGACGGCCGTCGCACCGCCACGCAGCTCTGCACTCAGTCCATCATGAATGATCTTGAGGCGATGGCGGACGGCTTCCAAAAGCCGATCAGTCGTGCGTTGGACGACACCAGAAACGGTGGGATAAATACCTTCAAGCGAAGCCCGGCGAACCTCCTCGTCGTGCTCCGGTGTCTTGAACGCCTCGAAAAGCGCAACCCACTGGTCGTAGCGCTGTGGCGTCGAGGGCAGGCTCACTCGACGCGGCGCTTGCGTCGGTTGAGCAGCGTCGTTTTCGGAAGCAAATCCCAAACCGGGAAGACCGTGGCGAGGCGCTGATCAGCCTCGCTTGGCGTTGCATGAGATGGATGCGCAGCTGCTCGGCTACCAGTCGTGTTTGACACCGCGCCGCCTTCGCCGCGATTGAGGAGTCCGTTCTCGTTCATCCTGTCGATCCTTTACGCTACGACGCGATCCGCTCGCGGGTTGCGCCGCCGAAGAACTCTTCTGGTGAGAGCACGTCAATACGCTGGCGGACGAGCGTAGCGATTCCGTCAGACTGCTCCCAGTGACGGCCGTAATCTTGCCATTCGGCCATCGAGCGACGAATGACGCCAACCCCCGCCTCCCGGGCGCTCTCGAAAGCCGCGTGGAGGTTCCGCTCCTTCCGACGCAGAGCGAATACGGTGTAGGCTTGCACACCGGCCACGACGAGCGCGAAGAGGATGCCGACCGATCCCAGGCCTCGGAAGCTCCAGAGGACCAGCAGGACGGCGGCGGCACCCCAGATCCACGTTTTCCAATTCCGCCAGAGCTTACGGACGTGTACCGCTTCCTGCTCGGTCATATACTCCTGGTATCCCTCGACGGCCTGATCTTCGTCTTGCGCGTCCCGGAACGTTCCGCTCCACGAGCAACCCGGACCGTCGACGGTGAGAGAATACTTCTGTGGACGGCTACTGCGCACGGAGGCGACGTGCTCGTCATAGCCTTCGATGACCCAGTTCCGCGAAAGGCTCAACGCGATCCGCTGCGTCGCCAGGGTCAGGCCCGTTCCTGAGACGTTCAGACTGGCGCTCGTCAAAACCGAAACGAACGTTGCTTTCTCGTCGAAGCCCTCCGCCTCGACCACGAACGTCGCGTCCGCGCGTGCACGATCACCATCATGTTCGATAATTAGCTCCAGCTGTCGTTCAGTCCGGCGAAGCGACAGCTCTTCGTCGTCGAAGTCGGTGACGAGATGGTCGAGTATATCGTCGACGCGATCGTTGAGCGAGGGCGGTATGACAATCTCTCCGTCGAGTACGTTGCCCAAGAAGATAAGGATCTCGCCGTGGCCGCGCGCTGCTGCGAGCGAGCTCGCGAGCGCCGACCACGTCGGCGAATGTGATGAGAGGGTCGGATAGTCCGCCGGATCTACTGCGCCTTGGGCATTGCCGAAGGCCGATCGCCAGCGCGAGCGTTCCTTCGCGACGAATTCCTCCTTGGAGGCGACCTCGTCGAGCCATCCGCGAATCCCACTCAACAGCGTCATGCGCGATTCGCGTCCGAAGACACCCAAGGCGATCGCGTCGAGCAGCACGATGACCTCGCGATCGAGCGCATATGGATCTTGCAGACGGAAGTAGCGATCGAGCCACGCCGCGGCGGCTTCGAACTTTCCGGCTCGACGGCTGATCAACGCAAAGAAGAGTGACGTCTTGTAATCATCGCGTCGAATCGCTTCGGCGAGCGCGCGCTCGGCGAGATCACGGTTATCGGCGATCCAGGCGGCGAGAGCGACGAGCGCAGGAGCCAGCCAATAGCGCGCAGCTCCGAGCATCATCTCCTCGGTCGCCGTCCGAATCGTCTCCTCGCGGACGATTCCGGAATCAACCGTCCGTAAAATGCCCGTCGCTCTTCGACGAATCTCGTCGTAGGCTCCGAACTCCTTCTCGATCTCTTGCCTTGTCTTGATGAGGCGTGTTTCGGCGAGTGCGACCGACTTAGCCCGCGCATCCACGGCGACGAACTCGCGAAACTCCGCGATGAGCGCTTCGAGCTCGTTCCGCGTCTCCGTCGCCTGCGTGTGCACAGCATGAACGTTCGCGTTGACGACGTCGACCTTTTTTCCGAGATTGCTGACCGCATTGACCAGGCCGCTCAGCGCGGCAACTTCGACCATATCCGGCACGACTATAATCCTTCTGAACTTCCTGCGTTGACCACGGTTACCGCTCCATCCGCACGCACGGGACGTAACTCATCGGCGTAGACCTCGACGAATGCGTAGTCGGGGTGAAGCGCGAGCGAACGAGCGCGCTCCAGACCGTCCGGCAATCCCTGACCGCGCTTGTAGTGCGTAATAATCTGCCCCAGCACGAGGTCCAGCGTATGGACCTCGTAGGGTTCGCCGAGATAGCACCGGGCCACGATTCCCCGCGGAAAACTCGCCAGTGCGAGCTCAGGAAACTCTTTTTCGAGCGCTTGCATTAGCGCGGCTACGCGCGAGCGATCGTCCACGTAGCCACCCGCATCGAGGGCGCTCGCGATGACCTGCATGTAGGTCGAGCTACGCGCAGTGCGTAGTCGAGCGCGGAGATCCGCGGTCGCGACGACGCCCGTCGCAGGCGACGCCCCCACGCCGAGAGGCGGAGTCTGCGTACCCGTCACACCCAAAATGGGACGAGGCATGATCGAATCTCCAAATGCGTACGGAGGAACGAGCGGGCAGGTCCTTTATCGCTTGCCGGAAAGTCTACCTCCCTCGTTTTGTACGGGAGATTGTAAAGGATGTCGACGTGTCCGACATGCGGCGTGGCCAAAGCCGCGGGAGCGCCTTGCGTCATCTGCTCCGCACGCTCGCAGCGCGCAATCGTGGGACTCCGTCGGCAGCCGTTACCCCCGCCCCCACCCTCGCCTCCACTTACCGCTGCGCATCCAATCGCCGCAGGCGGGACATACCGAATCGGACCCGCCTGTCCGTCGTGCTTGAACCAAGTCTATGCTGCGCGCTATACGGTGTGGCACGCCCTCATCGCGCTATGCTGGTTTCCCATTGGGCTACTCGCGTTTCTGGCGCCAGTGAAAACGTGTCCCTGTGGGGCGCAGTACGGCGCAGGCCTATTTCTGGTGAATGCGTCTAAGGTGTTGCTGCTGGCAGCAGTCGTCCTGGTGATCGCTGCCATCCTGTTCGTCCAGCACGCACTGCGCCACATAACGGCATAAAGGCGCCGCGGAATAAAGACCTAACGCGCAACATTGCACCGCGTCGTGCCCTCGGCCCGGCTACTGCGGTTGCAACTGGAAGGAGCGACTGCGGGGGAGCATCGAGACGCCGGCGGCGTTGACGATCGCGTTGACGTCGATCGTGAGCGCGCGGCCGATACTCGACGTGCTCGGACAGGAGAGATCCGGCGAGAGCTGCGCGTGATAACCCACGCGCGTCGAAGAACCGAACGACGCGCTCTTCATGCACGCCGCGGTCGGAAGCGCGTCGAGCGGACCGGCGGCGTGCAGGTCGTCGAAGAACTTCGTCACCAGCTGCTTGGAGATCGTCTTGCGGATCGGGACGCCCTGGTCGACGCTGACGGTCCCGTCGGCGTAGACGCGGATGACGTAGCCGCCGGTGTTGGTCGAGCCGGAGTTGGCGATCACCGCTTCGCCGTCGGCCGTCGGCACCTTGAGCCCCGCGAAGGTCGTGCGGGGCTGGGGGATCGGCCCGTAGGTGGGAATCGCAAAAGCCAGCAGCAGAGCGAGCATGTCCGGGAAACGTTCCCCCAAAGCCGCACGGTTCAGGCCTTGACGGACCGAACGTGTGTTCGCTATTCTGAGCGCCCCGATGTCCGTCGTCGCCGTTTGGATCCCCGCCTTCCGTCTCGCCGTAGCCGCCCGGGAGGCCGACCTGACCACCCCGCTGGTGCTGGCCGACAAGGCCGAGCGCGGCCGGGTCATCGACTGCACCTTGGCCGCGGCCGAGCTGGGCGTGCGGGCCGGGATGACGACGCTCCAGGCCCAGGCCGTCGCCCACGACGCGCGCACCCTGTTCGCCGACCTGGCCGCCGAGGCGCGCACCTGGGCAGCGGTCCTCGAGGCGCTCGACGCCGCCTCGCCGATCGTCGAGGACGCGGGGCTGGGGTGCGCGTTCCTGGAGATGCACGGGATCGCCGGCGGTCCGGCGGCGTGGCTGGGGGCGGTGCGCGCGGCGCTGGCCGGCTTCGACTTGCCGCTGCGGGTCGGCTGCGGCCCCAACCGGTTCGTCGCCCACGCCGCCGTGCACGCCGGCGACGGTGCCGTCTGCGACGGCGATCCGGCCGCGTTCGTGGCACCGCTGCCGCTGGGGCTGCTGGCACTCGATCCGGCCGTCGCCGAGCGGCTGCGCCTGCTGGGCGTCACCACGCTGGGCGAGCTGGCCGCGCTCCCGCACGGCCCGTTCGTGCGCCGCTTCGGCGCCGCGTCGGCGACCTGGCACGAGCGCGCGCGGGGCCGCGATCCCGAGCCGCTGCGGCCGCGGCCGCGCGCGCTGCGGATCGACCGCACCCTGTACGGCGAAGGCGAGGCCAGCAGCGAGGAACAGGTGCTCTTCGCGCTGCGCGCGCTGGTCGGTCAGGTCGTCGACGACCTGTGCGCGGCCGGCCGCCGCGCCGGCCGGCTGGCGCTGCTGCTGGAATGCGAGAACGGCTCGAGCCGCGAGCTGAGCGTGCGGGTCGCGCAGCCGACGGCGGTGCCGGCCACGCTCTTCGAGCTGCTGCGCGCGCGGCTAGAAGGCGTCACGCTCGAATCGCCGGTCGTCGGACTGCGGCTGGCGGCGGAAGAGTTGGCGAGCGGCGGCGTTCCGCTCTCGTTGTTCGCGGCCGGTGATCCCGATCCGGACGCGGTCGGCGTCGTCCTGGCCCGGCTCGACGCGGCGCTCGGCGAAGGCAAAGCGCGCCGCGCGCGCGTCGTCGACGGGCCGCGCATCGAACGGCGCTTCGTGCTCGAACCGTTCACGCTCGAGCCGTTGACGACACGCGGTCCGCGCGCCGAGCCCCCGCCGCTGCCGGCCAGCGCGGCGCTGCAGCTGCGCGTGGTCGCACCACGACCGCTGGCCGTGCGCGTCCTCGACGGCGCACCGCGCTTCGTCGGTACGCCGCCGCACGAAGTGGTCGAGCACGCCGGACCGTGGCGCGTCCAAGAACGCTGGTGGGGACCGGCGCTCGGTTCGGGCACGCCGCTGGGACGCGACGAGTACGACGTCTGCCTGGACGATGGCGCGTTGCTGCGCATCGCGCGCGAAGGCGGCGAATGGACGCTGCGCGGCGTCTACGACTGATCGCGACCAGGACGCCCGGAGCCGAAGGGGTACAGGAGTACGGATGGAGCCCCTGGACCCCGATGCGCTCGACCTCGATGACGATGACGATGACGACGCTCCGCCGCAGTTTTACCTGACGACCTTCATCCCGAAGCCGGCCTGGTATAGCCTCTCGGAAGACGACGCGGTCGCTTTCTTGCAGAACCGCGTCGCCCAGCTCAACGAAGCGTTCGTCGAAGACGACGAGGGCGTCATCTGGGCGTACCGCTACCACGTCATGGAGCGCGCGCGCGAAGTGGACGCGGTCGTGCTGCTCTGGATGATCACCAGCGACGAGGCGCTCGAAACACTGGAGGCGACGCTGCGGCGCAGCGACGTCAACAAGTACTTCGATTGGAGCGTGATCGGCGGCCCGCAGAACAACGCGCCGCAAGACATCCTGGGCGCGTTCCTGGGCACGCTGGTGCCGCAGAGCACCACCGGCGAGGACGACTAGCCGGCGAACTCGGTAACCGCCCTGTAACTGCGGCGAGCGATACTGAGCGCCGGAGGGTGGAACCGATGCTCACGAACGTCGTGCTGGCATTCGCCAGCGTTTGCCTGGTTACCGGATTCGTCATCTTGATCGTCACGGTGCGGCTGCCGCCCGTGCTGCGTGCCCAGCGCGCGGGGGCGACGGTGCTGGTCGTGCTCGGCCTCGCGGCGGCGAGTGGCGCCCTGTTCTGGTTCTACGGCTACCGTGTCCAGAGCGACGCCATGTACGACCGGCTCGTCGTGTATGACAAGTTCAGCGCGTTGCCACGCATCGACCGGCTCGCGCAAAGTCATCTCCGCGTCGATTACGAGAACGCCGACCAGATGCCGCTCAGCGGTACGATCTGGCTGACCGTCGACGTCCGCCCGACCGACGGGTTCTTCGACGGTCACCCCGGCGACCGGCTATGGCTGAAGATGCACGTCTCGACGCCCGGTTTTGGGGTCACGCCGGTGCTGGACGAGACGCAGCCGCTGCCCAACGACGTGGTGACGTTCGCCTGGATACTGCAAGCGAACCAGGGCGGCGACCAAGTGCTCAACGTGCACGGCGTCGTCTTCCGCACCGATCGTCACGGGCGCATCTTCGATCGCTCGACGGTCGTGAACGCGATGCGCTCGATCGACGTCAAAGCGCCGCTTTCGTTCGCCAACTGGAGTCCCGTCATCGTCGCGCTGATCGGTTTGCTGGGAACCGGCGCGTTGCAGTTGCTGGTTTCAGCCCTGCAACACCGGGCGCCCGCGCACACGGCGGCGGTGCCCGCGGCGGGCGAGGCGCATCCCGCTCCGGGTTGACGCGCCGAAGCAGCTACGAGGTGTATTGCTCGAACGGGGCGACGGGCGCGAGGATGTCGTCCATCTGCCGGAAGAGCTCGGGATCGACGTCGAGGTCGGCGGCGGCGACGTTGTCGTCGACCTGCTCGGGACGCGTCGCGCCGACGATGACCGACGAGACGGCCGGCGTACGCAAGCACCATGCCAGCGCGAGCTGCGCCAGCGTGCAGTGGGCGGCATCGGCCAGCGGGCGCAGCCGCTGCACCGCGTCGAGCACCGGCTGGGTGAAGTAGTCTTCCATCATGCCGGCGGCGTTGCCGGCGGCGCGCGTGCCGGCCGGCGGGTGCGCGGCATCGGTGTACTTGCCGGTCAGGATCCCCATCGCCAGCGGCGACCAGACGACGTTGCCCAACCCGTACTGCCGGCAGACCGGAAACACGCGCGGCTCGACGCGGCGCCACAGCGCGCTGTACTGCGGCTGGTTCGAGACCGGTTCGGCCCAGCCGTGCGCCCGCGCGAGGTTGACCGCGCCCGCGATCTGGTCGGCGTTCCACTCGCTCACGCCCCAGTACAGGATCTTGCCGGCGCGCACCAGGTCGTCCATCATCTGGACCGTCTCTTCGAGCGGCGTGCCGGTGTCGTAGCGATGACACTGGTAGAGATCGACGTACTCGACGCCCAGCCGCCGCAGCGACCCGTCGATCTGTGCGCGCACGTGCTTGCGCGAGAGGCCGCGGTCGTTGGGTCCCTCGCCGATCGGAAAGAAGACCTTGGTCGCCAGGACGAGCTGATCGCGCGGCAGCTCGCGGATCGCGCGCCCGACGACTTCTTCGGCGCGACCGCGCGCGTAGACGTCGGCGGTGTCGAAGAACCGTACGCCCAGCTCGTACGCGCGCAGGATGCAGGCCCGCGCGGCGTCCTCTTCGACGCTGCCGCCGTAGGTGAGCCACGAACCGAGTCCGACGGCCGAGACCTTGACGCCCCAGCGCCCCAGATTCCGATAGCGCATCCCGCCAGCTACCCGCCGGCGAGCGAAGTGCCCTCTACCCGCACGTCGGCGGCGATCAGGTCGAGCAGCACCGGATAGATCGTCGCCGGGCTGGCCTGCGGGATCTCGGGTTCGATGACGTCGTGGGTATCGTGGAGCGAGATCCAGACGCGGGCGACGTCGACGCCGCACGCGCGCGCGACCGCCAGCCGGCGCCAGGCGTAGGCGTTGTTGACGATCGGCTCGCTGCGGTTCTGGACCACCGTCAGCCGGCGCGCGTGAGGCGCGGCGGCGTCGTTCGCGATCTGGCCGGTGAGCTGCAGCGAGTTGCCGAGCGCGTGCGTCGAGAACCGCGGGTAACCGTGCGGCGGCGGCTGGTTCACCTTCGCCCGCGGGTCCCACCACAAGAAGCGGTTCGGCAACGCGCGCAACGCGGCGCCG
Organism: Candidatus Sulfotelmatobacter sp.; assembly: GCA_035504415.1. Lineage (NCBI taxonomy): Bacteria > Pseudomonadati > Acidobacteriota > Terriglobia > Terriglobales > Candidatus Korobacteraceae > Candidatus Sulfotelmatobacter > Candidatus Sulfotelmatobacter sp. Next base: position 660,838 of record DATJRY010000011.1, read on the forward strand.
AAGGCGTCGTTGGCGCGGCCGGGCAGCTCGCGGATGCCGCAGAACGGCGCGATCGCGATGGCGTGGTCGACGGCGACGTGCGTCGCGAGCCACGCGGCCAGCGTTCCCGCGACCGAGATGCCCAGCACGATGACCCGCTCGCCGCAGCGCGCGGCGATCGTGACCGCCTCCAGCGCCGTGCGCTGCCAATCCGCGGCGCGCAGCGCCGCGATCGCTTCCGACATCCGGTCGGCGTAGCCGTGATACGGGAAGCGCGGCACGATCAGCGCGTCGCCGCGCTGCGCGAGCTCGCGGCCGAGCAGCGCGTACTGCGACGGTGCGTTGGTGAAGCCGTGCATCAGGACGACGGCGCGTGGCGCGACGCTCTCGCCCAGGTGCCACCAGGTACGGCTGCCGGGGGCGATCGCCGGATCGGCCGCTTCGCGCGCGGCGATCGCCGCCAGCGCCGCGCGCGCGTCGTCGAGGCGCGCGCTCACACCCGCGGTACCTTGCGCAGCAGCGCGCGCTCGAGCCAACGCAGCGGGCGCGTGTTCCAGGGATCGCGCCGCACCAGCGGATCGACCAGGATCACGTCGAGGCCCGCCCAGCGCGCGCCGAGCACGTCGGTGAAGAGCTGGTCACCGATCACGACGACGTGGCGGCGCTCGAGCGCGAGCAGGTCGAGCGCGCGGCGAAAGCCGTACGGCAACGGTTTGCGCGCGCGTGCCACGCACGGAACGCCCATCTCGCGCGCGACCTGCGCGGCCCACGGCGTGCCGTTGTTGGTCACCACGACGATGCGGATTCCGGCCGCCGCGACCGCGCGCACCCAAGCCGCGTCCTCGTCGGCCAGCGTGCGCGTGTGGTACCCGACCAGCGTGTTGTCGAGGTCGACGATCGCGCCGCGGTAACCGCGCGCGAACAGGTCGGCGGGCGCGAGGAAGGTCACCCGCGGCGCGTACGCGTCGGGCAGAAACGGCGACTTCACCGGATCGTCGCGACCCGGTCGGGCGGCACCAGCACCGTCAACGCCCGCGGCACGACCCGAAACTCGGCCGGCAGCCGCGCGACCTGCTCGCTGTCGGCGTAGACGCGATGCCGGTGGCCGTGCACCGACCGGACCGTGAAGCGCGTGCCGCGCAGCGTCTCGACGCGCGGCGCATGCTGGAAGCGCCGCAGCGCGACCGCCAGCACGATCCGCAGCGCGTCCCACCACCCTCGCACGTCGAGCGCGTACAGCCACAGTTGGCCGTCTTCGAGGCTCGCCTCCGGATTCTCCACCACGCCGCCGAAGCGGTAGCTGTTGGCGATCGTCAGCTGCACGACGCGCACGGTTCGGCGGTGCCCCCGGTCGTCTTCGATCTCCAGCTGCATGGGTCGCCACCAGCGCAGCGCGCGCGCCGTCGCGACCGGGATCGCCAGCAGCCCGAGCGCGCGTTTGAGCGGCGCGGTCTGCAACTCCGCGACGCGGGTCGAGAGCCCCACCGACGCTTCGTTGAGATAGTACGTCTCGCCGACCCGGCCGACGTCGAGCGGCAGCGCGACGCCCTCGTCGACCAGCGCCGCCACCTGCTCGGGATCGCTCGGCACGCCCAGTGTGCGCGCCAGCTCGTTGAACGTGCCCAGCGGCACGATCGCGACCGGCAGCCCCGCCTCGATCAGCGGCGGCAACGCGTGCAGCAAGGTTCCGTCGCCGCCGCCGACGACCGCGACGTCGACCTCCTCGCGCCGTGCGCGCACCGCCTGCGCGAGAGCGTCGGGGCGATCGAGGGGGACGTCGACGACGACGTGGCCGCGCGCCACGAGCGCCGCGCGCAAGGCGTCGGCGGCAGCGGGACCCCGCCGGGCCCGGGGATTGATCGCAAGCAGCACGCGTCGGGCCGGCACACCGCAGGCGTACCCACAAGTGTCGCCACTTGACGAATTGAACGATCTTCGTATAATTCGTTCATGAGCGAGGTGGCCGAGGCGGAGACCAGCCGCTATCGCCGGGTCCTACGGGCGGCCGAGGAGCTCTTCAAGCGCGACGGCTTCCGCGGCGTCACCATGGAAGCGGTCGCGCGCGGGGCCGCGGTCGCCAAACCCACGCTGTACAGCTACTTCAAGAACAAAGACGAACTCTACGTCGCGGTCTGCGCACGGCTGACGCGCCTCTTACGCGAGACGGTCGAACACGCACTGACCAGCGACGAGCCGCTCGACGCGCGGCTGGCGAATGCGATCGTCGCGAAACATCGCGTCGTCTTCACGCTCGTGCGCTCTTCGCCGCATGCCGCCGAGCTGTTCTCCGCCAAGGACGCGACCGCGGCGCAACTGTTCGCCGACCTCGACGAAACCCTGCTCGGGCTGCTCGCCGGCGCGCTGCGCGTCGACGACGCGCTCGCGCGACGCGCCGACACGCTCGCGCGCGCGCTCTACTTCGGCAGCGCCGAGCTGGCGGCGCGCAGCGCGAGCGCCGACGCGATGGACGCCGAGGTGCGCGACTTCGTCGCCGTCTACCTCGCCGGTGCTCGCGCGCTCGCACGAAAGGATGCTCTGCCATGACGACATCGGGACGCTTTCCGTCCAATCGCGCTCATCTCGAGTACGTCTATGCCGAGACCGCCAAGGGCAACGGCCAGCCGTTTCTCGACGCGCTCGCCGACGACGCGTGTTGGACGATCGGCGGCTCGACGCCGTGGTCGAAGACCTACCGCGGCAAGGCCGCGATCCTCGCCGAGCTGATCGCGCCGCTGCGGCGCCGGCTCGCACCGCCGCTGCGCACACACGCACGCCGCTTCATCGCCGACGGCGATCTGGTCGCCGTCGAAGGCTACGGCGAGAACGTGACGCGTGACGGTGCGCCGTACGCGAACACGTACTGCTGGGTGTTCGAGTTCCGCGAGGGCGCGGTGGTCGCGATCACCGAGTACGCGGATACGGAGCTGTTCCGCAGCGCTCTGGGCGACCCGCTACGGTGAGCTGACCGGCACCTCGCGGACCTGACCGTCGTCGACGACGAAGGTGCGGTGCACCAGCGCGGGGACGTCGCCGACGTGGTGCGAGATCGCGAGCAGCGTCGTGCCGCGCGCGGCCAGCTCGTCGAGCAGCGGCGCGAGCGCGGCACGGAACGGCGCGTCCAGCCCGCTCCACACCTCGTCGAGGATCAGCAGCTCAGGCCCGGCGACCAGGCCGCGCGCCAACAGCACCTTGCGGCGCTCGCCGAACGACAGCGTGCGAAAGCGCTGGCCGCACAGCGGCTCGAGGCCGAGGCGATGCACGATCGCCGCGACCGCCGCGCGCTGCTCGTCGCTGGGCGACTCGACCGTGCCGATGCTCGCGGTGAAGCCCGACGCGATCGCGCGTTCGACGGTCGGGTTCGCGTCGTACGCGATCTGCAGCGCGTCGGAGACGTGGGCGATGCGGCGGCGCAGCTCGCGCACGTCGAACGGGCCGCGCGCGCCGAAGCGTTCGATCTCGGCGCCGTAGGCGGCCGGGAGCGTTCCCGCCACCAGCTCGGCGAAGGTGCTCTTGCCCGAGCCGTTGGCGCCGTAGACGGCGGTGTGCTCGCCGCGCGCGATCGACCAATCGACCGCGCGCAGCACGAGCGTCTCCTCGCGGTAGACGTCGGCGTTGCGGATCACGACCAGCGGTTCGCCGGGCACGCCGGCCGCGGGCCGCGGCGTCGTCGCGGGCGCGAACGGAGCGGCGTGTGCGAAACGGTGGTGCGCGGGCGGCCGCCCGCCGCCGCTCTCGACGATCCGGCCACCCGCCAACCGCACGTAGTTGGTCGTTGCGGCCGGGAGGTCTTCGGCGCGGTGCGCGGACGCGATCACCTGCGTGCGCTCCGCGACCTGATCGAGAAAATCGAGCAGCGCGTGGCGCGCACGCCGGTCCAGGCCGTTGGCGAACTCGTCCAGGACGAGCACGCGCGGCTCGCGCACCAGCGCACGCGCGACGAGCAGCATGCGCAGCTGCCCGAACGAGAGCGTGCGGATCGACGCGGCCGCCAGCGCGCGCAGCCCGAACCGCTCGATCAGCGCGTCGACCGCCGTCGCCTCGTCGTCGGCCAGCGCGCCTTGCACGTAGGTCGTATCGCGCAACCCGCTGGCGATCAGCTCGCGGCCGCTGATCTCGAGCGCCAGCCGCGCGTAGCGTTCTTGCTGCTCGGGCGAGACCGCGCCGATCTGCCGCGCCGCGGTGCCGACGTGCTGCGGCGCGCCCGCGAGCGCGTAGGTGCGGCGACCGCCGTCGCGCTCGGGCCAGCGGTCACCGCGAATCACCGCCAGCAGCGTGCTCTTCCCCGCCCCGTTGCCGCCGACGATCGCCCACTGCTCGCCCGACCGCAGCTCCCAGCTGATCTCGTGCAGCACCGGCCGCCCATCGAGACGAACGGTGACGCGGTCGAGCCCGATCAGCGGGGGTGCGGAGACCATGTGCGATACTCGTGCACGTCCGCTGAGTCTCCTTGACCGCGGGCCGCCGGACGTAATATCATTGTTATAACATGCGCGCCTCCCTCCAGCGACTCGGGAACTCCCACGGGATCATCATCCCAAAGCCGATCCTTGCTCAGCTCGGCTTTGAGCGTGAAGTAGAGATCGACGTGGAAGACGACGCATTGGTCATCCGCAAACCTCGTCAGCATCCGCGCGCAGGATGGGCCGAGTCGAGCCGCGCGCTCGCGGAGAGCGGCGACGACGCTCTCGTTTGGCCCGAATTCGCGAACGCCGACGACGCGGATCTGATTTGGTGAAACGCGGGGAGATATGGCTCGCCGCGCTCGATCCGACGGTCGGCTCCGAGATCCGTAAGACACGGCCTTGCGTGATCGTGTCACCGCCCGAGATGCACGAGTATGTACGCACCGTCATCGTCGCACCGATGACGACGCACGGACGGCCGGCGCCGTTCCGCGTCCCAATCACGTTTGAGAAGGCGCGCGGACTCATTTTGCTCGATCAGCTTCGCGCGCTCGACAAAGTTCGGTTGATCAGACGCCTCGGCGACCTCTCGCCCCGGACGCGCCGCGCGACGCTCGGCGCCCTGCAAGCAATTTTTGCGGACTGACCCGGCACCCCCTGAAACCGCGGGCGGGTTGTAGGGAGGGCCATGTCCGTACAGACGTCGTCCCCGGCGCGCTCGCTGGCCCGCGTGATCCCCTCGATCGAGACCCTCGAGGGCGGGGGCTTCCTGGTCCGCCGGCCGGTCCCGACCCGCGGGATCGAACAGGTCGACCCGTTCTTGCTGATCGACGAGATGGGACCGATGGAGCACGCGCCCGGGACGGCCGCCGGCGCGCCCGACCACCCGCACAAGGGCTTCGAGGTCATCACCTATCTGCTCGAAGGCGAGATGGAGCACCGCGACTCGCACGGCAACCACGGGATCTTGCGGCCGGGCGACGCGCAGTACATGGTCGGCGGCAGCGGCCTGGTCCACTCCGAGATGCCGACCGAGGAGTTCCAGCGCAGCGGCGGCCGGCGACACGGCTTCCAGATCTGGGTCAATCTCTCGCGCGCCGACAAGCAGCTCGCGCCGCGCTACAAGGACGTGACCGCCGCCGAGATCCCGGTGGTGCGGCCGGTCGCGGGCGTCGAGGCGCACGTCGTCAGCGGCGAGGCGTTCGGCGTACAGGGACCGGTGCACACGGTGACGCCGTGGAGCTACGTCGACGCGCGCTTGCAGCCGGGGACGCGTATCGATCAGGCGGTTCCGGCCGGCTGGACGGCGACGATCTACGTCGTCGCCGGCGTCGGCAAGATCGGGACGCGCGAGGTGCGCCGCGGCGACTACGCGGTGTTCGCCGACGACGGCGCGACGATCGGGATCGAGAACGCGGACGATGCGACGCTGCAGGTGCTGCTGCTGTGCGCGCGGCCGATCGGCGAACCGATGGTGCGCTACGGCCCGTTCGTGATGAACAGCGTCGACGAGATCCAGCAAGCCTTCACCGACTACCAAGCCGGGCGTTTCGGCGCGATCGCGCCGGTGCTGGCCGACTAGCCGCGCGCCGCCAACCATAAGGGAAGGTTAACCCGAGGAGGGAGCAATCGCTCCTCGGAAAGCGTGGCCCGTGCAGAGGGTACTGCCCGGGCCGGGCTCGTTACGGCGCGTGCGCTATGGACTCACCGACGCGGCCGTCATCCTCGGCGCGCTGGTGCTGCTCGGCGTCGTCGCGCGCATCGGCTCGGAGTCGTTCGTCGCGTTCGTGCCGCCGCAGGTCGTGCCGTCGGTCAGCTTGGACCCGCACATGCTGCCCGGCTACGCGGCGCGCTCGACGCTGCGCATGTTCATCGCGCTGGCGGCGTCGTTCGCGTTCACCTTCGTCTACGGCTACGCCGCGGCGCGCAACCGCTATGCGGAGCGCGTGCTGATTCCGCTGCTCGACATCTTGCAGTCGGTGCCGGTGCTGGGCTTCCTCTCGATCACGATCACCGGCTTCATCGCGCTCTTCCGCGGCAGCCTGCTCGGCCTCGAAGCCGCCGCGATCTTCGCGATCTTCACCAGCCAAGTCTGGAACATGACCTTCTCGTTCTACCAGTCGCTGCGCACGCTGCCGCAGGACTTGCTGGAAGCGACGGCGGCGTACGGGCTCTCGCCGTGGGAGCGCTTCATCCGGCTCGAAGTGCCGGCCGGCGCGATCGGCCTGGTGTGGAACGCGATGATGAGCTTCGGCGGCGGCTGGTTCTTCCTGGCCGCCAGCGAAGCGATCACCGTCCTCAACCACAACTACACACTGCCGGGGATCGGATCGTACGTCGCCGCGGCGGTGACCGCGCGCGACATGCCCGCGCTGGGTTGGGCGGTGCTGACGATGGCGATCACGATCGTGCTCATCGATCAGCTGTTCTGGCGTCCGCTGGTCGCCTGGACCGACAAGTTCCGCCTCGAGCAGAGCGCGTCGTCCGAGTCGCCGCACTCCTGGGTGTACGATCTGCTGCGCCGCTCGCGCGTCCCGCACGCGCTGGGCCGCGTGACGCAACCGGTCGGTGACGGGCTCTCGCGCGGCCTCGCCGCGCTCTCGACCGTCCGCCCTCGGGTGGGGATCCCGCGCGAGTCGCGGATGGCCGATCGCGTCTTCGACGTCACGGTGCTGCTGATCGTGCTGGGGCTGGTCGTGTGGAAGGGCAGCGAGATCATCGGCGCCGTCGGCGTCCACGAGATCGGGCACGTGCTGTTCCTCGGGCTGGCGACGCTCGGGCGCGTCGTCATCTTGCTCGTGTTCGCGACACTGGTGTGGACGCCGATCGGCGTCGTCATCGGGCTCTCGCCGACGTTGACGCGGCGCGCGCAGCCGATCGCGATGTTCCTGGCGTCGTTTCCGGCCAACTTCATCTTCCCGTTCGCGACGCTGGCCTTCATCACGCTGCACGTCCCCATCAACCTGGGCAGCATCGTGCTGATGGCGCTGGGCGCGCAGTGGTATATTCTCTTCAACACGATCGCCGGTGCGACCAGTATCCCGACCGAGCTGCGCGAGATGGCGGCCGACGTCGGCTTGCGCGGCTGGCAGCGCTGGCGGCGGCTCATCATCCCGGCGATCTTCTCGTCGTGGGTGACCGGCGGCATCACCGCCAGCGGCGGCGCCTGGAACGCCAGCATCGTCTCCGAGGTCGTCTCATGGGGCTCGACGACGCTCACCGCGACCGGTCTGGGCGCGTACATCGCGGAAGCGACGACGAAGGGCGACTGGCCGCGCATCACGCTGGGCGTGAGCATCATGAGCCTCTACGTGGTCGGCATCAACCGCGTCTTCTGGCGCCGCCTCTACCACTTGGCGGAAACGAGGTATCACCTGTGAGCACCGAAGCGCTGATCACCGTCGAGGACGTCTTCAAGCGGTTCCCACTGCCGGAAGGCAAGGGCGAGTTCACCGTCCTCGACGCCGTCGACGTCACCGTGCATCGCGGCGAGGTCGTCGCGCTGCTCGGCCGCAGCGGCAGCGGCAAGAGCACGCTGCTCCGTATCATGGCGGGGCTGATCCCGCCCAGCACCGGCGAGGTGCGCAACGGCGCGCAGCCGCTGCGCGGGCCGAATCCCGACGTCGGGATGGTGTTCCAGAGCTTCGCCCTCTTACCGTGGCTGACGGTGATCGAGAACGTCGAGCTCGGGCTCGAAGCGCGCGGCACCGGGCGCACCGAGCGCACCAAGCGCGCGCTGCGGGCGATCGACCTGGTCGGTCTGGACGGTTTCGAGAGCGCGTATCCGCGCGAGCTCTCGGGCGGAATGAAACAGCGCGTCGGCTTCGCGCGCGCGCTGGTGGTGGAGCCGAAGGTGCTGTTCCTCGACGAGCCGTTCAGCGCGCTCGACGTGCTGACGGCCGAGAACCTACGCGGCGAGATCGACGATCTCTGGAACGCGGGGACGTTTCCGGCCCAAGCGATCCTGATCGTTACCCACAACATCGAAGAGGCGGTCTTCCTGGCCGACCGGGTCGTCGTGCTCGGCGCCAACCCCGGGCGCGTGCGCGGCGAGGTGACCGTCGACATCCCGCGGCCGCACAACCGCACCCGCCCGCGCTTCAAGGAGCTGGTCGACCGGCTGTACGAGGTGATGACGAACCCGTCGCTCGACATGACCCGTGCCTGGCAGCCGGCGCAGGCCGAAGAGACGCCCGCGCCGCCGCGTTCGCCGTATGCGCGGCCGCTGCCGCACGTGCGGGTCGGCACGATCAGCGGTCTGCTCGAGCTTCTGGTCGAGGCCGGTGAGGGCGAGCACGAGATCGCGCGCATCGCGGATCGGCTCGCGCTCCCGGTCGACGATCTGCTGGCGATTCTCGACGCGGCGGTGATGCTCGATTTCGCCACCGTGCACGAAGGCGACGTGCGGCTGACCGACATCGGCCGTGACTTCGCGACCACCACCATCCTGCGCTCGAAGGACCTCTTCCGCCACCAGGTGCTCGCCCACGCGCCGATCGTCGCCACCATCGCCAAGACGCTGATGGAAAAAGAGAACCGCACGATGCGCGGCGACTTCTTCCTCGATCTGCTCGACGAGTACTATCCGGCCGACGAAGCACAGCGCCAGTTCCAGACCGCGGTCGAGTGGGGCCGCTACGCGGAGCTGTTCGAGTACGACGCCGAGGACGACCGGCTGTCCGGCTCCGACACGCTCGTCTCCGCCCAGGTCGCCGCGACGACGAGCGGATCGTAGACGATCAGCGCACCGCGATCGCGATCGGGCCCGCGCCGGAGCGGATGCGTACCGGCACGCCGCCGGCGACCGACGCGGGCGCGTGGACCGGCCCCATGTGCGCGTCGATCTCGTAGTTCGCGGCGAACGAGCGCGGGACGGCCAGCGCGATCGGCCCGGCGGTCGTCGTGACGTCGACGCTGCGAATGGTACGGTTCTTCGTCAGCGCGATCGCGATCGGGCCGGCGCCGGTCTGCACGTGCACCGTGCCGCCGACGTCGCGCACCGCGACCGGTCCTAGACGGTTCTCGATCTCGAGGTCGTCGAGCCCGCGCGCCGCGACGGCACCGGCCACGGCGTGCGCGCGCACTCGCGTCCCGCGCGGAACGACCACCCGCATCGCGATCCCCGTCAAACCGCGACCCTTCCCGATCGCCGGCGCATGGATGCGCAGCGTCTCGCCGTCGCGCTCGTGCTCGAGCCGATAGGCGTCCACCGTGTCCTTGTGGCCGACGATGCGGGCCCACACGTGCACGTGCTCGACGTCGCCCGCGACCACGCGCACGGCCCCGAACAGTTCGATCGACACGATCGGCGCAGCCTCGAACTCTTCGCGGAAAGCGCGTATGGCGATGCTTCGCCGCGCGAGGGCGAACGCCACCCCCGCACCCGCGACCGCGGTCGCCGCCAGGGCGATAGGAAGAACGGAGCGTCGCATGCCCGGAACTACCGGGGCCCGGCAACCCGGGTTTCGTCAGAGGTCCGGTACGCACACCACGTGGGACGACGAGCCCGAACAGCAAGACAGGAATCGAACATATGTTCGCGTAGTCTCGGGGTCCGCCCATGGCTACGTCTGCCTACGCCGAGCTCCACTGCTGGTCGAACTTCAGCTTCCTCGAGGGCGGATCGCACCCCGAGGAGCTGGTCGACGCCGGGCTCCAGCTCGGCCTGGCGGGGCTGGCGCTGACCGACCGGGACGGGCTGTACGGCGCGGTCCGGTTCAACCGGCGCGCGGCGGAGCGGCGGTTGGCCGCGATCTGCGGGGCCGAGCTGACGCTCGAGACACCCGGCGCCCCGCCGGTGCGGGCCGGACGGCCGGCGCGGCCGGCCAAGGAGGTCCCGACCGACAGCCCCCGGCTGGTGCTGCTGGCCGAGGACAAGCGCGGCTACGCGAACCTGACCCGGCTGATCTCGACCGCCCAACTGCGCGGCCGCAAGCGCGACGCACGGCTGCGGCTCGACGATCTCGACGGCCACACCGACGGGCTGATCGCGCTCTCCGGCGGCTGCAACGGGCTCGTCGAGAAGGCGTTGCTGCGCCGCGACGACGATGCGGCGCTGGCGCTCGGCGCGCAGCTGCGCGACCTGTTTCCCGGGCGCTTCCACCTCGAGCTGCAGCATCACATGCGACCGGAAGATCCGGCGCTGGTGCGCGCGCTGGTCGCGCTGGGCACGCGGCTGGGCATCCCGGCGGTGGCGACCAACGGCGTCGCCTACGTCTCGCGCGACGACGGCTTTCTCGCCGACGTGCTCGCGTGCGTCAAATACGGGACGACGCTCGAGGCGGCCGGCACGCTGCTGCGGCCCAACCACGAGCACTACCTCAAGTCGCCGGCCCAGATGGCGCGCCTGTTCGCCGAGTTTCCCGGTGCCGTCAGCGCGACGCTCGCGATCGCCGAACGCTGCACGTTTCGCCTGCTGCGGCTCGACGGCGAGTTTCCGCTCTTCCCGCTTCCGGCCACGCACGCGACGCCGCACTCGTATCTGCGCGCGCTGGTGTACGACGGTGCCGCGCGGCGCTACGGCTCGCCGCTCCCCGGCGCCGTCCTCGACAAGGTCGAGGCCGAGCTCAAGCTGATCGCGGAGATGGACTTGGCCGGCTACTTCCTGGTCGTGTGGGACATCGTGCGCGCGGCCAAGGAGCGCAACGTCCTCGCGCAAGGGCGCGGCTCGGCGGCCAACTCGATCGTCTGCTACGCGCTCGAGATCACCGCCATCGATCCGGTCGAGCACGGGATGCTCTTCGAACGCTTCTTGAGCAAGGAGCGTGGCGAGGTTCCCGACATCGACATCGACTTCGCGCACCAAGACCGCGAAGCGGTGATCCAGTACGTCTACGATCGCTACGACCGCGAGCACGCGGCGATGGTCGCCGAGGTCATCACCTACCGCACGCGCTCGGCGATTCGCGACGTGGGCAAGGCGCTCGGGCTCACGCTCGGGCAAGTCGACGCGGTCGTGCGCGAGTACGATGCGCGTGAGTCGCTCTCCGGCGCCCTCGGCAGCCACGACGACGCCACCCCGCCCCCGCTCCCCGCCTCGGTCGCGCAGCGACGCGACTTCGACGCCGGCTCGAACGCCGTGCCTTCGCGCACGCCGCTCGCGCCGTCGTTCCACGGCGCCGACCTGCGGATCGATCCCGACGGTCCGTTGCGCGGCCCGGTGAGCGGACCGCTGGGCGCGCTGCTGCTCACGCTCTGCCGCCGGCTCGACGGCTTTCCGCGCCACGTCGGGATCCACAGCGGCGGCATGGTCATCACGCGCTCGCCGCTCATCGACGTCGCGCCGGTCGAGTGGGCGTCGATGCGCGATCGCACCGTCGTGCAATGGGACAAGGACGACCTCAACGACCTCGGCCTCATCAAGATCGACCTGCTGGGGCTGGGGATGCTCTCGCTGCTGCGCGAGGCCTTCTCGCTGTACCACCGCTGCTATCCCGAGCGCGAGCAGCTGACGCTGTACGGTATCCCGGCCGACGACGTGCCGACCTACGAGATGCTGCAACGCGCCGATTCGATCGGCGTCTTCCAGGTCGAGTCGCGCGCGCAGATGTCGATGCTGCCGCGGCTGAAGCCGACCTGCTTCTACGATCTGGTCATGCAAGTCGCGATCATCCGGCCCGGCCCGATCCAAGGCGGGATGATCCATCCGTTCCTGGCGCGGCGCAAAGACCCGTCGCTCATCTCGTATCCGCACCCCTCGCTCAAGCCGATCCTCGAAAAGACCTGGGGCGTCCCGCTCTTTCAAGAGCAAGGGATGCGCATCGCGATGGAGACGGCCGGCCTCTCCGCCGGCAAGGCCGACGAGCTGCGGCGGGCGATGGGCCACAAACGCTCGCGCGAGAAGATGGCCGCGATCAAAGAGACGCTGGTGAGCGGGATGACCGCCAACGGCATCCCGCGCGAGAACGGCGAGCAACTCTTCGCGATGCTCGAGGGCTTCGCCGACTACGGCTTCCCCGAGTCGCACGCGGCCTCGTTCGCGCTCTTGGCGTACGCGTCGGCCTTCCTGAAGTGCCACGAGCCGGCGATCTTTTGCGCCGCGATCCTCAACGTTCAGCCGATGGGCTTCTACTCGACCGAAGTGCTGGTCAACGATGCGCGCCGCCACGGCGTCGTCGTCGAGCCGATCGCGGTCAACGCCAGCGAATGGTGGAGCCACGTCGACGCGCGCGGCGCGCTGCGGCTAGGCTACCACCTCGTGCGCGGCTTCGGCGAGATGCAGCAGGTGCGCGTCGAACGCGCGCTGGCCGACGGCCCGTTCGCCGACCTGATCGATTTCGCGCGCCGCACGAAGCTGGGCCGCGAGGCGATCGAGAACCTGGCCGCCGCCGGCGCCTTCGCCTGCTGGCACCCGACGCGGCGCGAGGCGATGTGGGCGCTGCGCGCCGTGGACGAACGCGAAGCGCGCGGCGAGCTGGGCCGCGCGATGGAGATCGAGAACGAACCGCACCCCAAGCTGCGCGCGCTCTCGCCGGTCGAGACGACCCAACTCGATCTGCGTTCCACCGGCGTCAGCCCGGTGCAGCCGATGGCGCACTTCCGCGCGCAGCTCGACGCGCACGGCGTGCTGCCGATCCACCGGCTCGCCGCGATGCCCAAGAACCTGGTCTGCAAGGTCGGCGGAATGGTCATCACGCGCCAGCGCCCCGGCACCGCCAAGGGCTTCGTCTTCCTGACCCTCGAGGACGAGTTCGGCCTGATCAACGTGATCGTGCGACCCGACGTCTACGAGCGCCACCGCCGCGCCGTCCGCGGCGCCAGCTGTCTGATCGTCGAGGGCACGCTGCAAAAGGAGGACGGCTGCCTGGACCTGATCATGAAACGCTGCTGGTCCTTCGATCCCGCCACCGACACCGTGAAGGACGTCCGCTCCCGCAACTTCCAGTAACGCGTCGTTCAGGGCGGAGCAGTGCCGGCGCGCAGGGCACGTATGACGGGCTCGCCGGCGCGGTACGCGTTGTCGAGGGCGAGCGCGAAGCCGCCGGTGTGGTCGATCGACGCCAGCGCCGCCTGCGCGGTGCTGCCGGGATACTGCTGGTCGTAGTCGGATGCCGCGCGCAGGTCGAGCGCGTGCGCCGGCGCGAGCCGTCCCATCGCGACCAGCCGCGCGACGCCGGTCATGAAGCCGCTGTCCTCCATCGAGGTCATGCAGTAGCGGCCGCGGCCGGCGGTCCACTGCCGCATCCACCAGGTCGCCAACTGCGAGCTGATCGCGCCGGCGAAGTACACGTCGCCGCCGACCACGTCGCACGCGTCGACGGCCGGCGGCCGTGCACCGTACGTCGCGTACGCGTAATGTTTCCGATATGCGCGGATCGACGGCGCGTCGGCGAGGACGGCCCGGCGCGAGATCGCATAAGCCCAGCGCGCGAGCCGCGGATCGATCGCGAACACTTCGGTGTTCGTGCGCCACGGCTTCGCGCACCAGGCCACGCCGTCGCAACCGAAGCGCGAGCGCGCATAGCCGAGCGGCGCACCCGGCTCGCGCGGGTCGATCTCGTTCGAGACGTCGCCGTCGACGACGTAGCGCGCCCACGCGGCCGAGCCGAGACTCGCCTGCCAGGGCGACGTCCCGGCGATCCCCGCCAAGACGACGTAGCTGCGGCGCAGGTCGAGCGCGGACGAGGCGCCGGCGACGACCATCGACGCGGCCGCGTTGGTCTTGCCGATCCCGGTGATGAGCAGACACTCCGTTCCGCCCGCATCGCAATACAGCGGCCGGATCAGCCCCGGCACCACGATCGTGTGGGTGAGGTGATCGCGCGCGACCCACGCTCGCGCTTCGCCGCGGCTGCCGGCATCGCGTGGATCGCCGAACTCGAAGGTCGCGACGACGAGCACCGCCGGACGTACCGGCGCATCCGCCGCGCGTACGGCAACCGCACCGCAGAGTACGACCAGCGACGCCAGGACGATGCGAACGAACGGCCACATGCATCACGCGTTCGCAGGCCGAGCGCCCGGCCCGTTCGCCAAATCATCAACAGGCGGGCCTCCGCGCATGGCCGAACCTGGCTGGTCGCGTGGTCAGCCTGTTCGATCTGTTCAAAATCGGTTTGGGTCCCTCGAGCTCGCACACCGTCGGCCCGATGCGAGCGGCGGCGATCTTCGCCGAGCGGCTCGCGGCGGGCACACACCTCGAAGCAACCGCGCGCATCGTCGTCGACCTGTACGGCTCGCTGGCACTGACGGGGCTCGGCCACGGCACCGATCGCGCGGTCTTGCTGGGGCTGGAAGGGTTGCGGCCCGATACGACCGATCCGGCCGAGGCCGAGGCGCGCGTCGCCGCGATTCGCACCGAGCGGACGATGCGGCTGAACGGCACGCACACGCTGTCGTTCGACGACGCGCACGACGTGCGTTGGCACCCGCGCGAGACGATGCCGCGCCACGCCAACGCACTGCGTTTCGCCGCCTACGACGCCGACGAGCGCGTGCTCGACGCCGAGACGTACTATTCGGTCGGCGGCGGCTTCGTCGAGACCGATGCCGGCGAGGCGACCGCGACGACCGTGCACGCCGCCGTGCCGTACCCGTACGCGTCGGCGTCGGAGCTGCTGGCGATCTGCGAGCGCGAGAACCTGCCGATCTGGGACGTCGTGCTGGCCAACGAGAGCGCGCTGCGCGAGCAGTCGGCGATCCGTGCCTACGTCACCCGGGTGTGGATCGCGATGCAGACCTGCATCGAGCGCGGCCTGGTGACCGAAGGCATCTTGCCGGGCGGCCTCAACGTGCGGCGGCGCGCGCCGCGCCTCAACCGCAAGCTGCTCGCCGGCAGCGACGATCCGTTGGCGCGCCTGGACGAGGTCAACGTCGTCGCGATGGCGGTCAACGAGGAGAACGCCGCCGGTGGCCGCGTGGTGACCGCGCCGACCAACGGTGCGGCCGGCATCATCCCGGCCGTCGCGCATCATCTGACGAATCACCTGCAGCCGCCGCCCGACGCGCTGTTCCGCTACTTCCTGACCGCGACCGCGATCGGCGGGCTCTACAAGCGCAACGCGTCGATCTCCGGGGCCGAAGTCGGCTGTCAGGGCGAAGTCGGCGTGGCCTGTTCGATGGCGGCCGGTGCACTCGTCGCGGCGCTCGGTGGAACGAACGCGCAGATCGAGTACGCCGCCGAGATCGGGATGGAACACAGCCTCGGGATGACGTGCGATCCGATCGGCGGCTTGGTGCAGATCCCGTGCATCGAGCGCAACGCCGTCGGCGCGGTGCGCGCCATCCACGCCGCGCGCATGGCGATGAGCGAAGACGACGAAGAGCACCGCGTCTCGCTCGACAACGTCATCGACGTCATGTACCGCACCGGCCTGGACATGCAGACCAAGTACAAGGAGACCTCGCTTGGGGGCCTGGCCGTCGGCGTGATCGAGTGCTGAGCTACGACCCCATCGCGGCGCGCTTCCAGAGCGCCCAAGCGCGACCGACCAGCGCGGTGTTGGTGCGCGTCGCGTGCGCCGCTTCGGCCGGCGAGAGATAGGTCGGCGTCCCCAAGCGCAACGCTTCGGCTTCGAGCCGCGCGTCCTCGCCGGTGTAATAGGCGCGGAACACCGCTTCGGGGATCGACGTCCCGACCGCGACCATGCCGTGGCCGCGCATCAGCGCGACGTCGGCGCTCCCCAGCGTGCGCGCCAGCGCGTCGCCCAACGTCTGGTTTGAGATCAGCATGTCGGTGCCGTCGCCGCCGGCGCTGCGGATGTCGAAGATCGGCGCGCCACCGCCCAAGAACGAAGCCATGTGGAACATCGGGCGCAGCGTGACGCCGGTGTCGGCGAACGGAATCACCGACTCGGTGTGACTGTGCACGACCGAGACGACGTCGGGCCGCGCGGCGTAGATCGCGCCGTGGATGAAGCGCTCGAGGTAGCTCGGCCGCGCGTTCGGGTCGAGCGGGACGCTGCGCAGGTCGTAGAGCTGGATGTCGGCCGCCGTCACCAGCGCCGGCGCCATGCTGCGCGCGAGCAAATAGTGCGAAGGATCGCGCGGATCGCGCACGCTGACGTGACCGAAGCCGTCGACGACGTTCAATTGCGCCAAGATGCGGTTGGCCGCGACCAGATCGTCGACGCTCTGGGCGTAGCTGTCGGCCGCGCCGGCGGGCGCTGCCCCCGCGACGCCGACGGCGGCGAGGCCGGCCAAGAAACCCGGTCGATTCATGGCCGCCCCTTCCGCGGGTGCCACGGTCGTCCTCCGCGAAGCGCGCCCGCCCGAGCGGCGTGGCAACGAGGTGTCCGGCATGCGCGACGATCTGACCGATCCGATCAACTCGACCTCCGCGGACGTCTCGCGGCGCGGCTTCGCGACGTTCGCCACCGGCGCGGCGTTCTGGGTCGCCAACGCCGGCGCCGCCGCCGCGCAGACCGCCGACTTCGGCAAGCCGCACCCGCCGATCGTCGCCCCCGACGATCCGGCGATCCGCCAAGCGGACCAACAGATCACGCCGCCGGTCGGCGGACCGATCCCCGCCTACGTCGCGCACCCGCGCGCGCTCACGCGCACGACGCCCGGCGTCGTCGTCATCCAGCAGATCTGGGGCGTCGACACGCAGCTGCGCGACGTCGTGCGCCGCCTCGCCAAGGCGGGCTACGTCGCGATCGCGCCGGCGCTGTTCGGCCGCTTGAACCCGCCCGACGGCAGCGGGGCGACCGACTACACGCAGTTCGCCGCGATCGCGCAGAAGATGAACGCGCAGGGCTTCGTCGAGACCGACGTGCTGGCCGCGCGCGACGACATCGCGCAGCTGATACCCGGCGGCAAGATCGGGATCATGGGCTTCTGCATGGGCGGCAGCATCACGCTCAAAGAGATCATCGGCCGCACCAACTTCGCCGCCGCGTCGATGTTCTACGGCAGCGTGCGGCCGGGCACCGCGTCCGACGCGCCGACGACCGCGAGCACGTTCGACTTCACCAAGAACGTCACGACGCCGCTGATGGGCAGCTTCGGCGCGCGCGACACGTCGATCAAACCCGCCGACGTCACCGCGATGTTCGCGCGCCTGAACGTGCCGCACGACCTGAAGATTTACGACGAGGCCGGCCACGCGTTCTTCGACGACACGCGCGAACGCTACGTCGCGACGGCGGCGGCCGACGCCTGGACGCGCCTGTTGGCCTGGTTCCAACGGTACCTGAGCGCGTGACCGTGAACGCCGCCGCGCTCGACGCGCTGGTCTTCGACGTCTTCGGCACGCTGGTCGATTGGCGCGGCAGCCTGATCGCCGACCTGTGCGCGTTCGGTGCCGAGCACGACGTCGATGCGGACTGGCCGGCGCTTGTCGACGCCTGGCGCGGCGAGTACGTGCCGTCGATGGACGCCGTGCGCAACGGTCGGCTGCCGTGGATGCCGCTGGACACGCTGCACCGCCGCTCGCTCGACGCGCTGTGCGAGCGCTTCCGCATCCCGCTCGACGAGGACGCGCGCGCGTGGTGCGTGCAGCGCTGGCATCACTTGCGGCCGTGGTCCGACACGGTCGCGGGCCTGACGCGCTTGCGAACCGGCTTCATCCTCGGCACGCTCTCGAACGGCAACGTGCGGCTGCTGCTCGATCTCGCCAAGAGCGCACCGCTGCCGATGGACACGATCTTCTCGGCCGAGCTGTTTCGCCACTACAAGCCCGATCGCGAAACGTACCTGGGCGCGGTCGAGCTGCTGGCCACGACGCCGGAGCGCGTCATGCTGGTCGCCGCGCACAACAGCGACCTGCTCGCCGCCAAGTCGTACGGTTTGCGCACCGCGTTCGTGCACCGGCCCGACGAGTACGGTCCGGTGCGGCCGGGCGACAAGACGGCCGCCGACGGCGTCGATCTGAGCGTGCGCGACCTGGGCGAGCTGGCCGACCGGCTGGGCGTCTGAGGAGCGCCGCGCTCGGCGGCGAAGCCGCTCCCCGATGACCCGCTCCATCCTCGACGCGCTCGACCGCCACGCCGCCGCCCGGCCGGACGCGCCGGCGCTCGACGACGTGAGCTACGGCGAGCTGCGCGCAGCGTCGCTGCGGGTCGCGGCCAAGCTGCGCGCCGCCGGCGTGCAACCAGGCGATCGCGTCGCGATCTACGCCGAGAACCGGCCCGGCTTCGTCTACGCGTACTTGGGCGGCCTCCGCGCCGGCGCGATCGTGGTGCCGGTCAACGTGCTGTATCGGACGGCCGATCTCGAGCACGTGCTGGCCGACGCCGAGCCGGTCGTGGTGTGCGTCTCGGAGGCCAGCGCGCCGTTCGTCGCCGCGCACCGCACGCGCGTCGACCTGGCCGAGGTGGAACGCTGGGCGCACGACGCGTCGCTCGCACCGCTGGCCGATCCGCCCACCCCGCACGCCGACGAGGTTGCGATCCTCATCTACACCAGCGGCACGACGGGTCGCTCGAAAGGCGCGGCGCTCAGCCACGGGAACCTGGGCGCGATCGGCGACCAGCTCACGCAAGCGTGGCGCTGGACGCAGGCCGACTCGCTGCTGCTGACGCTGCCGCTCTTTCACGTGCACGGTTTGGGCGCCGGGCTCAACGGCACGCTCGTCGCCGGCGGCCGCGCGCGCCTGCGCGAACGGTTCGACGCGCCCTCGGTCATCGCCACGCTGGCGGCGGGCGACGCGACGATGTTCTTCGGCGTCCCGACAATGTACGTGCGCATCCTCGAGCAGGCCGCGCCCGGTACGCGCTTCGATCGGGTGCGACTGTTCGTCTCCGGCTCGGCGGCGCTGCCGGCGCCGGTACACGAAGAGTTCGCGGCGCGCTTCGAGCAGTCGATCCTCGAGCGCTACGGCGCGACCGAGTTCGGCTTCGCGCTGACCAACCGCTACGAAGGCCCGCGCTTCGCGGGGACGGTCGGCTTCCCGTTCCCGCACGTCGGGATTCGGCTTGCCGACCCGGACGGCCGCGACGTCGCCGCGGGCGAAGCGGGCGAGATTCTGGTCAGCGGACCGAACGTGTTCACCGGCTACTGGCGCAACCCCGAGGCGACCGCGGCTGCCTTCGTCGCCAGCGACGACGGGAAGCGGTGGTACAAGAGCGGCGACCTGGCGACGTTCGATCCCGAGCGCGGCTACACGATCAACGGCCGGCTCAAGGAGCTGGTGATCAGCGGCGGCTTCAACGTCTACCCGATCGAAGTGGAGACGGAGCTGCTGCGCGTGCCGGGCATTCTGGCCGCGGCGGTGGTCGGGCAGCCCGACCCGGCGCGCGGTGAGATCCCGGTTGCGTTCGTCGAGATCGACGGGAGCTACGACGAGGCGGTCGTGCTGGCGACGCTGCGCGAGCGGTTGGCCAGCTTCAAGGTGCCCAAGCACCTCTATCCGATCGACGCGCTGCCGCGCAACGCGATGGGGAAGGTCGAGAAGCCGCGCCTGCGCGAGCGCTTCGCGACCTCCCCCACACCGTAGCGGTCAGGTCGCGGGAACCGCTCCCGCGGCCGACGCGCCGACCGTGGTGTACTCCTCGCTGACGTCCTTCCCGGTGTAGTCCGGCAAGAACGGCGTTGCGCAGAGCGTGACGACCGCGCAGAACGCGATGTAGATCGCGATCGGCCACCAGCTGTGGTACTTGGCGAACAGCCAGGTCGCGATCAGCGGTGCCGGACCGCCGGCGATGATCGACGCCAGCTGATAGCCCAGCGACGCGCCGCTGTACCGCAAGCGCGGGGTGAACGCTTCGGCGATCAACGCGGCTTGCGGACCGTAGAGCATGTCGTGCGGCACCAAGCTGAGGAAGATTGCCAGAAAGACCAGCGCCGTGATACCGCTGTTGAGCGCGCCGAAGTACAGGAACCCGAAGATCCCCATCACGACGGCTCCGATCATGTACATGCGACGCCGTCCGATGCGATCGGAGAGCGAGCCGAACAGCGGAATCCATACCGCCGAGCCGATCGCCGCGACCGTGACGGCCGCGAGGATGAACGAGCGCGGCTGCAACAGCACCTGCACGCCGTAGGTGAAGATGAACGCCGTGAAGACGTAGAACGGCGCCTGCTCGGCCATGCGCGCGAGTGCCGAGAGGATCACCTCACGCCACTGCAGGCGCAGCACTTCGAGCACCGGCGTGCGTTCGACGCGGTTCTCGGAGATGACGCGTTGGAACGTCGGCGTCTCGAAGATCCCGAGTCGAATCCACAGGCCGACGCCGACCAGGATGATGCTCAAGAAGAACGGGATGCGCCAGCCCCAATCCGTGAACTGATCGCCGGCCAGGCTGGCGAACGCGAGCACCGCGATGTTCGAGAGAAACAGGCCGGCGGGGACGCCGAACTGCGGCCAACTGGCGATGAAGCCGCGGCGGCCGTTGGTCTTCGCCCACTCCATCGAGAGCAGTACTGAGCCGCCCCACTCGCCGCCGACGCCGATCCCTTGGACGAAGCGCAGGATGGTGAGCAAGATGGCGCCCCAGATGCCGATCGACGCGTAACCTGGCACGAAGCCGACCAAGAACGTCGCGATCCCCATCAAGAGCAGCGTCGCGATCAGCGCGGCCTTGCGGCCGATGCGGTCGCCGTAGTGACCGAAGATCGCGGCGCCGATCGGGCGCGCGATGAAGCCGATGAAGTAAATCGCGAACGCGTTGAGCGTCCCGACCAGCGGATCGTCCTTGGGAAAGAAGAGCTTGCCGAAGACCAGACCCGTGACCGTGCCGTAGAGGAAGAAGTCGTACCACTCGATCGAGGTGCCGATCGTGCTGGCCAGGACGGCGCGGGTCAGGTTGCTGCGCTCGTCCGCCGTCGTTGATCCGATTGCCATCGAACCTCCCTGGCGACGTCGCGCGCCGCCGGTACTCGGTTGCAGGCTCACTTGCCTGCCGCGCAGACCGTTTTCACGTGGCATGCCACGGCGCCTGCGCTCACATTTGCCTCCCCTGCCCCCTCGGGTCG
The DNA here is from genome assembly GCA_035504415.1 of Candidatus Sulfotelmatobacter sp. NCBI lineage: Bacteria > Pseudomonadati > Acidobacteriota > Terriglobia > Terriglobales > Candidatus Korobacteraceae > Candidatus Sulfotelmatobacter > Candidatus Sulfotelmatobacter sp. The sequence continues at coordinate 682,077 of DATJRY010000011.1, forward strand.
GAGGGCGCCGGGCCAGCGTCGCGGCGAACAGGCATGCAATGGCGACGACGATCGTCCACGCCGCCGACGTCCACCTGGAGACGGCCTTTACCGATCTGCGTGGCGGCGCGCGCCGGCGGGCGGCACTCGCCGACGTCTTCGAGCGGATCGTCGATCTCGCGCTCGCACGCTGTGCCGACGCCCTGACGATCGGGGGCGACCTCTACGAAGCCGAGCGGGCCAGCCCCCAGACGGCACGCTTCATCTTCGCCCAGATCGCGCGCTTCGGGGGCCCGGTCTTCGTCGCGCCCGGCAACCACGACCCGTACGCGGCGCGCTCGCTGTACGCCCGCAGCGATCGGCCGGCCAACCTGCGCGTCTTCGCCGAGCCGACCTGGGCCGTGTACGCGCTGACCGACGGCATCTCGCTCTACGGCTTCGGCCACGCGCCGGCCGAACCGGGTCGCCCGTTCGCCGGCGCGCGCTTCGAGCGGCCGGGGGTGCGGCTCGCGCTCGTGCACGGCAGCGACGAGGACCGCTGCCCGCCCGGCAAACGCGCCACCGCGCCGTTCACCCTGGCCGAGATCCGCGCCGCCGGCGCGACCTGCGTGCTGAGCGGGCACTATCACGGCGGCTACGTCGAGAGCGACGCCGACGGCCCGCGGCTGGCCTACCCGGGCTCGCCCGAGCCGATCAAGTTCGGCGAGCGCGGCAACCACGGCGCGCTGGTGGTCACGGTCGAGCACGGCGTCGTCGGCGTCGAGGCGGTCCCGCTGGCGCGCACGCGGCTGGCCGACGTCGACGTCGCCTTGGCCGACGCGGAGAGCGAGCCGGCCGTGCTCGACGCCGTCGAACGCGCGCTGCGCGAGTTCGGCCGCAACGACTACCTGCGGCTGCGGCTGACGGGAACCGTCGCCACCCAGACGCGCGTCGACCGTGCGCTGATCGCCGACCGCTTCGCCGACGGGCTGGGCGCGCTCGAGGTCGTCGACGACACCGTCGCCGCCGACTACGCCGCGCTGGCGCGCGAGCCGACCGTGCGCGGTCGCGCGATCGCCGATCTGCTGGCGCTGGCCGACGAGGGGCACGCCGAGGCGCGCGGCGCGTTGCGCGCGGTGGTGGCGGCGTTCGCCGGAGCGGAGCCGGCACCGTGAAGCTGCGCTCGCTGCGGGTCGCGGGCTTCGGCAAGCTCGTCGATCGCACGTTCACCTTCGGCCCCGGCCTGACGGTCGTCGCCGGCCCCAACGAGGCGGGCAAATCGACCTTGGCCGCGGCGATCGTCGCGACGCTGTACGGGCTGCGGCGCGGCGACAAGGAGCGCTGGGAGCCGTGGAGCGGCGCGCCGTTCGCGACGACGCTGGTCTACGAGACGGCCGCCGGCGCGGTATGGGAAGTGCAGCGCGACTTCGCGCTGGACGCGAAGGGCGTGCACGTCTACGACGAGCGCGGCGTCGACGCGGCCGCGCAGCTCGGCGAGGGCCGCGGCCTCTCGCCCGGCGAGGCGCACCTGGGCGTGCCGCTCGACGTGTTCGTGCAGACGGCCTGCGCGCGGCAAGCCGCGATGACGCTCGACGGCGGCGCGGCCGGCTCGGTCTCGACCGTGCTGGCGCGCGCGCTCGACGGCGGCCCCAAGGAAGACGCCGCGATCGGCGCGCTGGCGCGGCTGGACGCCGCGCTGCGCAAGCACGTCGGCACCGAGCGCGCGCACAAGAACGCGCCGCTCAAGAAACTGCGCGCGCTCGAAGAGAAGCAGGCCGCGGCGGCGGCGGACGCGCGCGCACAGCTCGACGCGCTGGCGGAGCTGCGCGAACGGATCGCGACCGCCAGCGCCGAGCGCGATCGCGACGGCGGCGCCGCCGCCGAACTGGAGCGCCGCGAACGCTCGCTGCGCGCCGCGAGCCTGCGCGCGCGGCTGGCGGCGCTGCGCGAGTACCGCGCCGAGCTGGCCGCGCTGCAAGCCACGCGCGCGGCGTACGACGACGTCGCCGACTTCCCGGCCGAACGCGTCGCCGCGCTCGACGAGGCATACGAAGGCTGGCGCAGCGCCGAACGGGTCGCCGCCGCCGCCAAGGACCATCACGCCGAAGAAGCGCTGCGGACCGACGAGCGCGGCGAGCTCGACGAGCGGCGGGGCGACGCGGGCACGCTCGACGACGACGCGGTCGCCGCGCTGCGTGCCGCCGCGGCGCAGGCCGAGTCGGCCCACGCGCGCGCGGTCGCCGCGCTCAACGACGCCGCGTCGGCGCGGCGCGACGGCGACGGCGGTCGCGGGCTGGCCGGCGGGCTGCTGGTCGCGACGACGATCGCGCTGTGCGGGGCGGTCGGCTTCGCGATCGCGCACTTCTGGCTCGACACCGGCATCGCCGCGGTGATCGCCGTGCTGTTGGCGCTGGGCACGATGACGCGCGCGCGCGGCCGCTCGGGGCGGCGCAGCGACGCCGACGCGCGCCAGAAGATCGCCGACGCGGCGCTGGCCGAGGAACGCCTCGCCGCCGACACGATCGCTCGCGCGCTCGCGCCGCTGGGGCTCGTCTCCGTCGACGAGCTGGTGCGCCGGCGCGAGCGCTATGTCGCGCTGCACGGGCGCGAAGCGGCGGCGCACAAGGCCGCCGAGCGGCTGCGCGTCGCCCGCGAGGCCGCCAGCGCCGAAGGCGCGCGCTTCGACGCGCTCGCCGCCGCGCTGCTGGGCGAGCACCCCGGAACGCGCGAGGAGCGCCGCGCCGAGGCCAACCGGCGGCGCGTGCGCCGCATCGAGCGCGACGGCCTCGACAACAGCTTGGCGATGCTGACCGTGCGCCGGGCGCACTTGATCGGCGGCGAGGACGAGCTGGCGCTGCAGACCGAGCTCGACGCGCTGCTGCAAGCCGGCGTCGAACCGGCGGCGGAAGAGAACCCCGGCGCGCTGCGCCGCATCCAGACCGAGCGCGCGGAGCTCGAAGCGAGCGCGCACGACGCGACCGTCCGCGCCGCTTCGCTGGCGGGCGAGCTGCGCGCCGCCGAAGAGGCCGTGCGCGACGTCGCCACGCTCGACGAGACGTTGGCACAAACCCGCGCCGAGATCGCGCGGCTGACCGCGTTCGAGGCGGCGCTCGCGCTGGCGCGCCGCACCGTCGAAGCGCGCAAGGACGAAGCCCATAGCGCGTTCGCGCGCCGGCTCGAGCAGTACAGCGCCGACGTGCTGGCCACCATCACCGGCGCGCGGTACAACGAAGTCCGGCTGGATCCGACGAACTTGGCCATCCGCGTGCGGGTGCCCGAGACGCGCGCGTTCCAAGAGATCTCGCGCCTGTCGGCCGGGACGCAGGATCAGGTCGCGCTGGTGGTGCGGTTTGCGATGGCGCGCATGGTCGGCGAAGGCCTGGAAACGCTGCCGCTGCTGCTCGACGATCCGTTCGCGTTCTGGGACGCGGAGCGCTTCGCGCGCTGCCTGCCGCTGCTGGTCGCGCCGCTGGCGCCGCAGTGCATCGTCTTCACCACCGACGGCGCGCTGCCGGCAGAGCTGCCCGACGGGATCGCGCAGCTCATCGATCTGGACGCGGGGACGCCGGTCGCGAACTAGTTCGCCGCGGCCGCCGTCGCGTAGAGCGAGTCGGTCAGCTGGCGCATCGCACCGTAGCAGGGACACACGACGGCCTCGACCTTCGGCCGGTCGACGATCTTGACCCAGCCCTTCGCGTACTCGATCGCGCCGTCGTCGCGCAGGCGCTGCTCGATCTCGGTGACCGTCGCACGCCGCACACCCAACATGAACGCGAGATATTCGTGCGTGTAGGGGAAGGTGTCGCGGCCGGAGCGGTCGCGCGAGAGCAACAGCCAGCGCGCCAGGCGCTGATCGACGCGATGGCGCGCGTTGCAGGCCGCGTTCATGCCGGCCAGGCCGATGTAGGCGTTGACGTAGGCGTCGACGACGCGGCGCAGTGCAGGCAGCGTGCGGCAGTGCTCGCGAAAGCGCGCGGCGTCCATGCGCAGCGCCGGTCCCGGCGCCTGCACGACGACGTCGCCGACCGCGCGTCCGGAGGCGAAGATCCCGGCCACCGGCACGAGACCGTCGATACCCACCAGCCCGACCTCGACCGTCTCGCCGGTCGCCATCGTGATGACGTGCGAGCACAGGCCGCCGTTCGGGAAGTACACGTCCCGAATCGGCTCGTCGTCTTCGATCAGCTGCTGGTGCAGCTCGAGCTCGACGCGGTGCGTGTCGGCGGCGAGTACCTCGAAATCGCTCGCCGGCAGCGCCGCCAGCAGACGATTGCGAAGGTCCACCCGGCCATCATACGCGCCGTCGGTCGACGAAAGCACCAGCAGACCGCTAGGACGCTTCCCCGAAAGCCGCGGCGTCGCGCCAGGCGTCGGGATCGCTGCGCTCCGCGCGGATGGCCGCGTCCAAGGCCGCATCCTGGTTGCGCGTGCAACTACATTGCCGCAACCGCGTATCGCCGAGACACCCATCCGCTTCGTGACGATCCAAGGCATGGCCGCAAGGGCACGTGACCAGGTATTTCACTGCCGGTCTCCTTTCAGGAAACCGATCATAGTCGAGAAAGCTGGGATGTGCCGTACGGTGCCGTACGGTAACCGCAAGGTTGTCGCTGTCAGCGCTCGACTGCCAGCGCGGTTCTTTCAGCGGCGGGCGAGCGTGCGCACTGCGGCCAGCGTCTTGGCGACGTGCTCCTGCGGCTGGAACATGCTGGTGAACGACTCGACGATCGTGCCGTCCTGCGCGATCACGTACGAGGTGCGGTTGGGCACGTTGGCGACCAGCGCGACGTCGTACTGCTTCCCGACCGCGAGGCCCGGATCGCTGCCGATCAGGAACGTCGATTGGCATTCCTGGGTCGAGAACTTCTTCTGCGTCTCGATGTCGTCGCCGCTCAGCCCGATGATCGTCGCGCCGAACTCGGCGAATTGCGGCGCGGCCGCCGAGAACGCGTTGGCCTCCACGATGCAACCCGATGTGAACGACTTGGGGAAGAAGTAGAGCACGACCGGGCCTTTGCGCAGCTCGTCGCTCAAACGGAAGGTGCGCACGTCACCGCCGAGCGCGGCCTGGACGACGAAGTCCGGCGCGCGCTTCCCGGTGGTCAGGTGCGAGCGCGTGCGGCGAAAGACGAACCCGGCGGCGCCGAGGAGCACCAGAACGACGATTGCGATGACGGCCATTCCTGCCGCTTCGCCCGTGCGCTCTGGCAGCCCCCCAGTACGGCCGCCCCGCTAGTGGCCGGCCCCGGCCATCGCCGGCTGGCGCAGCGACGCCAGCACGGCCGCCGCGCTCTCGGGCGGCGTGCGGAACGAGACCGAGAAGCGGTTCCAGGTGTTGATGATGCTGATCGCCAGCGTCAGGTCGACGATCTCACGCTCGCTGAACTGCGCGCGCAGCTCGGCGAACAGCTCGTCGCCGACGTCTTCCTCGGCCAGGCGCGTCAGCGTTTCGGCGTAGGCCAAGGCCGCGCGCTCGCGCGGCGAGTACCACGGCGCTTCGCGCCAGGCCGGGAGGCCCCACACGCGGTCGCCCGACTCACCGAGATGCTCCAGCTCGCGGTTGTGCATCGCGATGCAGAAGGCGCACGCGTTGATCTGCGAGACGCGCAGGTAGACGAGGGTACGAAGCACCGGCTCCAGTGTGCCCTCGGTGAGATACTTACCGGCCGCGAACAGCGGTTGGATCGCCTCCGGCGCGGCCGTCATGGGGTTGAGTCGTTGGCTCACGTGTACGTTGTCCTCCACCCCGAAGACAACTTGGCGTGAGGATGTGTGACATGGCCGGCCGTCGTGCTAGGGCTCTTCGAGGATGCGCGCCGTCCCTGCGTAGAGTGTGGCCAGGGGTATGGCGACGCTCGGCGCGTGTAGCTCGAGCGTATCCTCGAGCGAGTTGAGCACCGTCTCGGTCCAGGTGCTGGCGAAGCGACGATAGACACACGTCCAGACGCGACGGGAGTCGACCAGCACGTACTCTTGAAGGCTCGGAATGCTCTGATACGCGTCGAGCTTCTCGACACGATCGCGGGTCTTCGAGTCGGGCGAGATCACCTCGATCACGAGCACCGGCGCGACGATCGCGGTTGCTTGCGGATCGAGCGGCTCGCACGTATACGAGACGTCGGGAAAGACATACGTGCGGGCGTCTTGCAAGCGGACCGCCACGTCTGAGGTAAAGGCCTGGCAGCCGGTCGCGGCCACCCCGGCGACCGCAGCGTGCAGACGGCTCGTGAGCACGGCATGCGCGATGCTCCCACCGGCAAACGCGACGACCTCACCCTCGAGCAGCTCGAGCTTCGTCTCCGAGCGAGCCAGTAGCTCCTCGAAGGTGGCTAGGTCTAGCGGTCCCGGCGTCGGGTCGAGCATCGCTACGCCTCCATTGACAACCTTTCGGGTCAGCTAAAACTTTTCGGGTCAGCTGGGAGAGGCGCCTGGTCGGCGCCAGCGCGCCTAGTGGAACATGCCGTGGAAGCCGTAGGGGATGGTCTGCGGGACCTCGGCGCGGGCCAGCTCCGTCAGTGTGCGGGCGTCGAGCACGAGCAGCGCGGAGCGGTCGGCGGCGGCCTCGAGCCCGACGCACAGCAGCACGCCGTCGTCTTCGTCCTGCGCGCCGGGGCGGCCGACGAAGACCGGTTCGCCGACGTAGGTGTTCGGCGCGGTCCAGCTGATGACGTCGCGCGTGTGCGTGTCGACCTTGACGATGTGGTCGAACGCGCCGGCCGGCCAGTCGATCCCGTACGCGTAGCGATACGGTTGCCCGATGCGCTCGCGCGCGACGCGCGGCAGCTCCGTCGTCTCGACGGCGAGGATCTCGACGTCGGCGGTCTCACGGCCGGGTGTGAGCCGGTAGCGACGGAACTCGCCGCGACTGATGTGGGGACCGTCGGGCTGCAAGAGGTGGTCGAGCGAGAGATCGTCGACGATCGTCGCGTCGTCATAGGCGGCGATGTCGACGACGATCGCGTCGGCCTCGTCGTACGCGTTGATGTGGTGGAACGCGAACATTGCCTCGGCGGAGAACGTGCCGACCAGCGCGCCGCCGTCCTTGCGCACGACGTGGATGCGCGTCCCGCGGCCGGGCTCCCAACGGTAGTTCTCGATGAACGGCTTGCGCATCAGCAGCAGATCCAGCGGCCGCACGATCAGCGGATACTCGACCAGGATCAGGTGCTCCGCGGTCGCGGAGAACGCGTGCAGGTAGCAGGGCTGATCGGTGGTGACGGTTGCGACGACGGTGCGGCGCAGCGTGCCGTCGTCGATGCGCACGAACTTGTAGGTCGCGTTGCGGCCCATCTCGATGACGATGTTGAACGTGGCCCGGCGCACGGGATCGTAGACCGTGTGCGCCGTCGTCACTTGGCCGCGCACCTGATCGTCGTACGCGAGCGCGCCCTTTGTCTCGAGCGTGGTGCCGTCGAAGCGCACCGGCTCCGGCGTCTCGGTGAGGGCGAGGTAGTCGCCGGCGAACGGGACGATGTTTACGTTCGCGTTGTGGCCGTTGCTCGACTGGCCAAGCGTGCGCAGCCGCTCGAAGAACGAGCGTTGCGGGTTCGTGCCGAACTCGCTGCTCGCAATGCGGCCGCTGCGCTCGGCCTCGAGGAACGCCGGCGTGCGCAAGAAGCGGTTGCGGTACGAGACCGCACCGTCGGCGATCCCAAATCGGTGGATCATCGCCAGGCCGTCGAACCAGTGGCGATAGCGCTCGGCGCCCACCTCGAAACGCGCCGGCCCGTTGCGCAGCAGCGTCCCGGTCAGCCAGTCCGGCAGGCGCCCGGAGAGGGGGAGCCGGTCGACGGCGATCTCGTGGTTCTGCGAGGCCAGGCCGAGCCCGAAGCCGGCCGAGGTGGCCGCCAGGGTGGAATTCATCGCGCACCTCACGTATCTAAGTGGAATGTCCGAACGACACGTCGAGGCTACTACCGAGCAAAGTGGACTGTCAAGCGACCTGAACGCGACGGCGGCCTCGCTCCTGGGGCTGCTGCTGCGGGGCCCGCAGACCGGCTGGGAGCTCTACGCCGCCTTCGAGGAGTCGATCGGGCACTTCTGGAGCCTCACCCGCAGCCAGGTGTACCGGGAGCTCAAGACGATGGCCGATCGTGGCCTGATCGAGCTGGGCGCGAGCGGCCCGCGCGAGAGCCGCCGCTGCACGATCACGCAGGCCGGCCGCGCCGCCTTCCACGCCTGGATCGCGCGGATGCCCGGCGACGAGATCATCCGCTTCCCGCTGCTGCTCACCATTTTCTTCGGCGAAGCGGTGCCGCCGCAGGCGCTGGTCGATGCGTGCACGGAACATCGCCGCATCCATGCGGAGCGCCTCGCCGTCTACGAAGTGCTGCTGCCGAAAGCGCGCGAGCACACCACGTATAGTGCGCTCGCGCTGGCGTTCGGACTCGACTACGAGCGGATGGTGTTGCGCTGGATCGACGGCCTCCCGTGGATGCGCGCCGAGGACAGCGAGGTCACGTAGCCGGTATCGGATAGCACGTATTGAGGATCCACTTTCCGCCGGTGAACTTGAAGCCGTACGTTATCGAGTGCGCCATGTACAACGTCTTTGCGCTACACGTGCCGTTCGGATTCGCCGCGGTGCACGAGTACGCGTCGAGATGCCCCATATGCAGCTGGTCGAGCGTCATCGTCTGATTGGCGACCTTCCCTTCTGAGCCGCCGGCGCACTGAGCCGTTCCGTAGTAGGTGTACTGCCGCCATGCCGCGGCGTACTTGGCCTTGTCGGCAAAGAGCGTCTTGCCGGCCTGCGACGTCCCCACCGGCGGAGTCTCGCCGAGCACGTGTTGTTTGACGTGACCACCGTCTGCCGTGTTATTGGCAAGGTCGGCGCTGTGGATGATCGTCGGCACGTCCTTGCACGCGGCCGCCGACGCCTGCGCCGTGGAAAGCAGAAACGGCGCCGCAAGCGCGACGCCGATGACCGAAAACAAACCAAGAATACGCATAAACCTACCTCCCGTCATAGGTTGACCTCCACAGTGGAGGCTGAGCGTGCGGTACGGCCTGCCACCGTCGCCGTCCTGCCACACGGGCGCGGACGGCGACGGATCGAATGCGCGTTAGTGCGCGGGGAGGCTCTTGAGGGCCGCCAGCGCCCTGTCGATGTGCGGCAGCGGCTCCATGTCGGTGTACGCCTCGACGATCTGCCCGCTCGGCGCGATCACGTACGAGGTGCGGTTGGCGTACTGGTCGTTGATCTTCGCATCGTACTCGGCCGCGATCTTCAGGGTGGGATCGCTGGCGACCAGGAAGTTCGACCGGCACTCCTGGGTCGAAAACTTCTTCTGGGTCTCGATGTCGTCCGCACTCACCCCGATCACCGTCGCGCCGAGCTTCTTGAAGTCAGCGATATGATCAGAGAAGGCATGCGCCTCGATGGTGCAGCCTTTGGTGAACGACTTTGGGAAGAAGTACAAAACCACGGGCCCATTGGCCAGTGCAGCCCGGAGATCAAACGTCTGTACATCACCACCGAGGGCGGCAAGCGCGGTGAACTCGGGCGCTTTGGCGCCATCAGTTAGTTGAGCGCTCGCTGGTGCTGAGAGGGCCACGGCGGCCGTGGCGAGGATCGGCACAATCATCGAAACACGCATGACGTATCACGCCTTCGCGATCAGCATAGCAATACCCATCATCGCGCCGAAAGTCTGAGCGATCTCTGAATGGCCTCGGCGCGCGCGGAACTCGACAGTAAGTATATCGAAGCCAGTAAACCGTGCCAAGCGCACTTGCGGCAGGGATCCTCAAAGATGTGTTCGACCATTCCGGTCACCAACACCGGCGTAGAACCTCGCGTGTTGCATCTGAAAAGTCGCGACTTCCGCTATCGACGCTAATACCGACCGCGCGTGCCGCGTCGTGAGCCGTGCTCGCAGGACTAGGCACCTCGAGCTCTCCGCCGCCGCTCGGCCAGGCCGAGCCACGCCGTTGTCGCTACCCCCAAGTTGCGGCAGACGCGTACTGTCGACCTACCGCATCGGACCAATCAGTAGGCACCGGCTGTCGCACAGATCTGCTCGCTAGCCGATCGTCTACCAAGCCCGAAACGCCGAGCGTCGCGCGCCCAACCCGTTTCGAAATCCCGCCCCGCATCCACCCGGAGGTTCGCGGCTCGACGCTATTTGTCGTGAGCTACGTCGTGATTTGTAGCGTTAGCCAAAGTGCTGCCTCGAGATCATCGAGGGTAGTGCGGCATTAATTCTCGAGCGTACCTAAGCTCCACCTGTGCCTCTCGCTGGCTCTGGAAACCGATCAGCGTGCTTCCGGATCCGAGCTCAAAAACCCAATCCAGGCATCCGCCACACGGCATAAAGAAGTCGCGCTCCGCGACGATAAGCATCGCGACAACCGTATTATCACCACCGGTGACCATCGACGTCAGCGCATTAACCTCTGCATGCACATCGTGGCATCGAAAGCGATGCTCAACATTACAGCCAGCATATAAACGCCCCGACGCAGAGAGCACGGCTGATCCTACTCGCGTTCTTCCAATCACATGCGCATTGTCTCGCGCATTCCACGCGGCGGCACTCAGCGCGTGCAGCGCCTCGGCGAAAGCCTCGCGGGCCGGTTCAATTGGCGCCATAGAGCCCACGCAAGTCGTATCCGAGCCGCTCCCAAAGTCGTTTACCATCAATTGATGGTATCGAGCTCGTAGAATGCCTCGACTACGCTCATCGCCTGAGTGAGCCAGTCAGCCGGAGCTCTGTTTGGCTCAATCGCCACAGCTGCTTTAAGCTCGCGAACCACCCGGTCTTGTGCAAGCAACTCACCAGCATGATCTCGAATCCACCGCATAACAGAAGATCTCAGCTCAGAGCTCCCGAGAGCCGCTATCTCGACCAATGCACGTATTGCCCCGTAGCGAACCCACTTGTCGATATCGCTCAATAGCGTCTTTTCCAGAGTTTCGGCAGTTTTGGGATCGGGATCGAGCCCTAGAGCATGGACAATCCTCCAGCGAACGGTGCTATTCGGGCTTTTAAGCTTAGATATGAGGTTATCGCGAAGAGATTGCTCGAGCGGATTCCGCCTAACCGCGTTTGCGAAGGTCCAACCAATTATGTCATCAGCTGCAATTAGTTGTGCAGCCTCGCCCGGCTCGAACAAACTCTTTCCGGAAAATAATAGCTTCCATTCGTTAAACCAGCCCGTGGCCAAATCCGAGGTGGGCGGAGTCGCGTCGACGAGCCTGACGACGTCTCCTATTTCTGTCGCGCTTAGGAAAGGCCCAGCAGAAGATGACGGGAAAAGGCTAAGCGCGTCCCGAGCGCGAGTCGCCGTTGCCGTGATCAGATCCCATCGTCTTATTGCCAGCATGGCTAACATGACGATCTCCATCTCCGTAGTTACGCGCCCTTGTGGAGAATCCGGCGTCCTCCCTTCAGAGAGAGCATACGCAGCTCCGTAAATATTCCAATCGTATATACGTCGCACGAACGCGTCGGCCGTTGCGACATCTTGAATCTGCTGAAGCGCGAGGGCCAGAGCATCGAATGAACTTGCGCTAAACGTTATCGCATCGAGGAAGTCATTGCTCCAGCGCTTTGAATCCGCGACCACAAAGGCTGCCGCAAGGAAGTCATGATTGAGATGATGATCAAAAGTAGCACGATCACCATCGACGAGAAGTCGACCACTACTTGTCAACTTCTCTGCGGCACTTGTACCAGCACTGGCCAAGAACGCCTCGAACGGAAACGTACGGGATGCGAATTCTCGGTACGCTAGAAATGCAGCCTTCGAAGCGCTGATCAACTCAGTCGAATCAAGGCCAGCGTGGTTTACAAATAGATCACGAATTAGCGCTGCCAGACTTGTCGCTTCGCTACCGGCACCAAGCAACGCGTCGAGGAAATACGGATTTGTGAGCATCGCCCGCGCATCACGATCGCCTGTATCAAAGCGCGCGCTATTTCCCACCTTTTCCTGAAGCAAGCGCCGAACCTGTTCGTCGTCAATAGGAAGTATTGATGCCAAGTGCCAGCGCTCCACGTCGGGAAACGATCTGCGGACAAGGCGGTCGGCGACGATTGTGCCCGTGTTGGGAGAATAGCGAATGAATTGCTCCAGCGCTTCGAGCACTTGCTGCCCTGCCGTTGCAGGCACTTCGTTCAGACCGTCGACGAGAATAAGTCGCTGCACATGCGGGGGCAACGCGGCCAGGCGGCGGACACTAAGCTCACCGGAGCCAAGGCGTGAAAGCAAGAAGTCGACGCGCTCGGTTGCACTAAGAAGAAGGTTCCATTCGTCAACATCTGAACGGCTCCAGCGTTTCATATCTATGATGGTAACGATATCGCCGTGCTCTAATCGTGAACGCGCTAGACGACGAAGGGCAACGGATTTAGCTCCGCCGCCTCTGCCGGAGAGAATCACGCGACCCGCGACAAGCGCACCTTCGGCGAGCGTCGAAGCTTCCGTTTCCGCGTCGGGCTGACCAGCAAATAACTGCTCGTAAGAAGCAAACCAGCCGATCCTATATGTGAATTCGGGAGTCGGCAACGGAAATGTTGATGCAGCCCGGAGAAGGCTCTCGCGAAGATCAAGCAGAGCAGTGCCGTCCGTGGGCCTCATTTCTCTAATCTGCTGAAGGCGTCGCGCTCACTAAAGTGGACTTGCAAAGCGTCTGTGATTGCGCGGGCGAATGAGAGGGCAGCACTAGCGGCGTAATCTGTCCAAGCATCGCGGTCAGCATTGCTAGTCTTAGCGTTTACGAAATCTGAAATCCCGCGAATAGTTAGGAACTGCGGGTTATAATCTACAGAACATCGTGCTTCACATATGGCACTGGCGACGCCGTATGATTCCATCTCAAAGGCGATTACTTTATCGAAAAGCTCTAGGAGTTTAATCTGGTGTTCGCCAGCGTAATCGGCAAAAATCTTCTCACCTGCCGCAACGTTGCCCACATGAATACTGGGATGGATGTTCTTTTGATCCGGCCGCGCCCGTTCGATATGTTCATGCCAGCGTTTCTCCGTGCTTACCGACGTAACGAAATTCATTCGCAGATGCATCGACGGATGGTCGTATGCAATTTTACGCGGAATGATCTTATTGTCCGTCAGCTTCGCATATTCGACATAGTCTATGTAGTCGGCGATAATCACGTCTCCTAAATTCAGCTGCTCGCTTTTCTTCGCGTCCTCTTTCTGCTGCACGCCGCCGGCGGTGCCCGCCAAAAATATGTATTCCGGGCGCCACGCCTCAATTAGTCGCGACGCGGTTTGCGAAGCTGGCAGGTTCGAACGACTGCTCGCCTGGCAGACAACCACGTGAGGTTGACCTGTGTCTTCAGATGGCGCCAGGAAATATGGCGTCCCGTGGAGTGCAGCGCTGACGCCAAAGATCCGTCGCGCGTGGTCGAACTCTTCGTGCGTGATGGTAATAATGCCGATTCTAGCCTGTCCGAGTCGGCGTCTCTCGAACTGAAAGCTCATATTCCCACCTGCGACATTGCATCGCCACGATAGGCTAACGCAGTGACAGCTGCCTGGCATCTCCGCCGCCCCGGCAAGTTCTGTCGCCTGGCTTATACGCGCTACGCGTTCGATCCCGGCCGGAAGCTGCCTAAGGCTCCGATTCTGTCGACCGCTCAGTTTAGCCGTCCGCATTGATGTCGAACCGGTCCGCATAGGCCCGAAGCGCGATCGGAGCGCAGATTACGCCGCGCTTCCCCACCAGCCCGCAGGGTACGCCAACTCGACCCGGGTCTCACGCTACAGAGACGGCGCAGGCCATAAACCTTGGCCGCGTCGCCATTGACCGCACAGGAGCTCGAATCGGACAGCCCGACGGCGCCATCGACGCTGACGCGCCGACTATTTAGCGATTCCTGAGGGCTTCCTTAGCCGCTTGCTCTGCAGCAAGGCGAACGAATTCGCTTACGCCTTGCTTCGACGCCTCCGCCCCACGCCTAATCAGCTCTTTTTGATCTCTACTGACCTTGATCTCGATGCGAAAGCGATCTCGAGGAGAGCTAGGAACCGACTCTTCCATAAGGTCAGCCTTCCCACGTGGAGCATCTCTTTCATCCCCAAATTCCTCAGATGTCCCCCCGTTGAGAGGAGCGCTCTACCCCAGGCGGCGATCAGCAACAGCGCAGCAAAATCGTGCCGAACACTTGTTTGGCGCACGAGCTCTGGATATACTGTGGACAATTCCCGGGATATCTTCCCGGATCTCGAGGAGAATCGCCATCGCCGACAAGAGGCCGGTTACGCCTGGTAACCGTCGGATTCACCGTGCGCCGCACCGTCTCTATGTTGCCGACCTCTTCGCGGGCGCGGGCGGCCTGACCGAGGGATTCCGGCAAGCGGGATTCACTCCTATTGCCGCCGTCGAGTTCGATAAATGGGCAGCATGTACGTACGCTGCCAATTTCGGTGAGCACGTAATGGCGTGCCCAATTGAAGAAGTTGTCGTTAGTCGACTGCACGATCATCTAGTCTGGTCTGGTCGAGACGTAAGCGGCCAGCCGCTTCGGTTCGAGACGCCGGAGATCGACGTGTTAGTCGGCGGGCCGCCGTGCCAGGGCTTCTCGCCCCTCGGCAGGATGAATGATTGGGACTATAACGACCCCCGTAACAAGCTGTGGAGAGAATACGCGCGCGTGCTGGAAATTGTGCTCCCGAGAGCGTTCGTGTTGGAAAACGTGCCAGAGTTACTTAAGTCGAGCGAGTTTGAACGACTTCGTCGGCACGTCAAGAAGCTCGGATATTCTGTGAAGTCCGAAGTGCTTAACGCATCGTTTTACGGTGTTCCGCAAGCGCGTCGTCGCGCGATCGTGGTCGGTAGCCGTGTAGGTATGGCGTCGCTACCCGTTCCTATTCTTGAACATCGTCCGACTGTACGCGGCGCTATCGGCGATCTACCGCTCCTCCCAAACGGAGACAATTGGCACATTGCCCGCAATCCCACGCCTAAGTCGCGTGAGCGCTACGCGGCGGTGCCGCAAGGTGGTAATCGCTTCGACCTAATGCGGAATCGGCCCGACATAACGCCGAAATGCTGGCTGAACAAGAAGTCTGGAAGCACCGACGTCTTCGGGCGTATGTGGTGGGATGAACCCGCGCCTACCATTCGAACCGAATTCTTCAAGCCTGAGAAGGGTCGCTACCTACACCCTGAGGCGCACCGCCCGATAACGATCAGAGAGGCCGCTCGCCTTCAGACCTTCCCGGACGAATTCGCCTTCGTCGGCTCAAATGTACAGGTCGCTAAGCAGATCGGAAACGCGGTCCCGGTAGAGTTGGGGCGAAGGATCGCGATCCACGTTCGATCAACGGTTCTTGCGGGTGTCCAACAAGAGCAGCAAGCAACCCCCATCAAAGAACGACAAAAGGCCGCTCCGTAGAAATGACGTCGATCGTGCGCGGCTCCTAGAATTCTTCCTCGCGAACCCCGAGCGCCCGCTGAAGAACGCGGAGCTTGCTACGATGCTTGGTGCCAGCCGAGGGGATAGCTGGACTCGGCGCCTCCGTGAACTTCGGAAGGCAAAGTTCGGAGGATACACGATTCTCAGCGCACGCGACCGCGCTGACTTGCGTCCAGACGAATACTGGTTCCCCACGCAAGCGCGGAGGACACCCCAAAATGCCGCTGGCGTTTCAAACCGCCTTCGCGGCGAAGTATTCGCGCGCGACGCTTACACCTGCCAGTCGTGTGGAATTGCCCGTGGCCAACGCTACGACAATGGACGGACGGTAACGCTGCACATCGGTCACAACAAAGCCGAATCGCATGGGGGCGCAACCGAGATGGGAAACTGCATCACCCTATGCGCCCGATGTAACGAGGCGGAGTCGAATGTAGGGCCGGATCGACCGAACCTCAATAAGACAATGGCGCAGGTTCGTAGGCTGCCCCGATTTGAGCAAAAGGAGATCTTTGAGTTCCTCAAATCCGTGTTCGACAAATGACGAAGTCGGAGCAAATGTCGCGCGTTCGGACGCGTCACACAGCCGCGGAAATGGTCGTGCGACACGCACTTTCCGCGCGGGGCGTCCGCTATCGACTTCACCGTCCCGACCTGCCGGGGAAGCCCGACCTCTACGTCGCTCGTCTGCACCTCGCCATCTTCGTCAATGGATGCTTTTGGCACGGGCACGATTGTCGGCGCGGCGCGCTACCCGTGACAAACCGCGAATTTTGGGAGAGCAAGATCACGCGCAATCGCACTCGTGACGCAGATGTGTTCGCTCAACTCGCCGAGCGTGGAATCGCCACTATGACGGTATGGCAGTGCGAGCTGAAACTAGCCGAATCCATTGCTGACGGAGTCGCGGCGAAGTATCGGAGATCCCAATGAACGACCTACTTCCGCAGCTTGCTCAGGCACGCGCAGATTTCCTGAGCCAGATCAAGACAAGCATCTTGTGGGTGAAGCCAAAGTCGGGCTTGAAACGATCAATCGTTAGTCGACTCGGCCCACACGTCGACGGTGCAGTGAGCGTAGCCGACGTCGACAACGCTTCGTCTGTCGCCATTTCATGGGAGTGGGCCTCGAGACTGTCGGGGGAGTTTGCCGCATCGGAGCCTGCTCAGGATTCGGGAAAGCTATTCCAGTTCGCAGTTCGTGATTTCTTGGAGCGCGGTTTCGGCCTCGGCGCCGAAATTCGCCCTGGTAATTGGCATTGGAAGACGGAGTTCGGTATCTCTAATTTTGACCAATATGCACACATGAACGACATTCGCACCGCCCTGGAGGCCAATAAGGAGCTGCGGACAATCTTTTCCGAGCAGTTCATCGTAAAGCCGGATATCGTCGTGTATCGCAGCCCGTTGCGTGGAGAAGATGTTGGTCGACAAGACGGGGCTCCCGTCGGAAACCTCTCTCCGCTGCTTGATGATGCTCAGCTCAGTCATGGACATCCACTTCTTCACGCGAGCGTCTCGTGCAAGATTACGATGCGTTCTGACCGTGCTCAAAATACACGAACGGAGGCACTGAACCTTCTGCGTAATCGCAAGGGGAGAGCGCCGTCAATCGTTGCGGTTACGGCCGAGCCGCTGCCCACGCGTTTATCTTCGCTCGCTCTCGGAACTGGCGACGTCGATTTCGTGTATCACGCTGCGCTGCCAGAGCTACGCGAAGCCCTTACCGCGATCGGCAATGAGGATCAATTGGATATGCTTAACACCATCGTCCATGGACGACGTCTCCGCGACATTTCCGATCTAGTTCTCGACCTGCTTATCTAACGGGTAATCCCGCTTGGGCCAACACGAAGTCCCAGTGGCCCGGTTCGGAAATAATTGCGGGCCTAGCTCGATGGTCAACCCTGAACGCTTCGTCACGGCGAGCGGTAGCTCATGACATCGACGGACAGCATGCGGCGTACATGAATAGCAATTTGTCTGCTCAACTCCACCGGAAGAGCGTTTCCGATCTGCTTCGCCGCTTGGACGCTCGACCCCACGAAGATAAAGTCATCCGGGAATGTTTGCAGTCTTGCTGCCTCACGAATTGTGATGGGCCGATGAGCTTCGGGATGGAGATAGCGTCCCTTTTCGGGCTTGAAGAATTCGGTGCGGATCGTCGGCGCAGGCTCGTCCCACTTCATTCTGCCAAACACGTCGGTGCTTCCGCTTGTCTTGTTGAGCCAGCATCTTGGCGTAATGTCCGGTCGCGATCGCATCAAGTCAAAGCGATTGCCGCCAGGCGGTACCGCTCTATACCGCTCGAGGGAAATCGCGGTTGGCCTACGCGCGATGTGCCAATTCTTGCCGTCCGGCCATATGGGCAAGTCTCCTATCGCGTCGCGTACCGTGCGACGCAACGCAACTTCAGGCTTCGGTAGCGAAGCCGCCCCTATCCGACTCCCAATGGTGATTGCCCGCTTCCGCCGTTGTGGGACGCCAAAATCTGACGCGTTGAGTACTTGAAATGCGACGTCATAGTTTAGGTCCACCACACATTTAGTCAGCAGTTCGAATTCGCTGGACTTCAAAAACTCGGGTACGTTTTCAATTACAAAGACCTTCGGGCGTACTACGTCTAAGACCCGGACGTAGTGCTTCCAAAGCTTGTTCGTCGGGTCCTCATACTTCCAGTCACCCATCCGCCCGAGCGGGGAAAATCCCTGACACGGCGGGCCACCGACAAGTACATCGATTCGCGGTGTTTCAAGATCCATCGGCCAAAGCGAGATATTTGGGAGACTCCACCTGAGTGCTTCAGAACTGCGCTCAACGTACATTTCCTCGATGCGGCAAGTAAAAATGTGATTTCCAAAATTCTCGGAATATGAACGTGCAGCCCACTTATTGCTTTCGACTGCTGCAACCGGGGTGAATCCAGCGGCACGAAACCCTGCGGTGATTCCGCCTGCACCGGCAAATAGGTCGGCTATGAGTAGTCCAGAGCTTCGTCCAGCGCGAGCCGCGAACACGGTGGCCTCCACGGGCCACGCGACCTATCTGCAGATGCGCTCTGCACCGCGGACCCGTGGTCCCGTCACGACGAGAGGCGCTAATGGCTAGCCTCTAGCGGGCCTCGTCCTCAATAAAAGCGCGCGACCAAGCATTGCGTCGCTTGCGTAGGCCGCAACCCCGGGAAAGACTTCATCGATGCGGCCCACGGAGAGTAAGGATGCGTTCATAGCGGTTACATTTTAGCAACTCATACTCGGGTTGCACTCAGGGCCTTCCGCGAACCGATCCTCTTCGCTACAAGCCGATCATCCGCGCAATCACGAGTCGCTGCACCTCGTTGGTCCCCTCGCCGATCTCGTTGATCTTTTGATCGCGGTACATGCGCGAGACGGGGTACTCGTCCATGAACCCGTACCCCCCATGGATCTGCACCGCCTCGTTGACGACGCGACGCGAGACCTCACCCGAATACAGTTTCGCCAATGACGCGGACAGCTCGTACGGCCGCTTGTTGTCCTTCTCCCACGCGGCCTTGATCACCATGAGCTTGGCGTGCTCGATCTCCATCAGCATGTCGGCGAGCTTGAACTGGATCGCCTGGAACTTGCTGATCGTCGTGCCAAACGCGCGGCGCTGCGTGGCGTACTTGTAGGCCTCGTCGTACGCGCCCATCGCGACGCCCACCGATAGCGCCGCCACCGAGATCCGACCCCCGTCGAGGATGGTCAGGAACTGCTTGAGCCCCCGCCCCCGCGGCCCGAGCAGATTCTCTTCGGGCACCGCCGCGTCGACGAACGACAGCTCCCGGGTATCCGACGCCCGCCAGCCCATCTTCGCGTACTTCTTCGAGCGGGTGAAGCCGGGCGTGTCCTGCGGGACGATCAGGTTCGAGATCTCTTTCCGCCCGTCGGCCCCAACCCCGGTGACGGCGGTGATAGTGGTGCCGCCGGTGATGTCGGTGCCGCTGTTGGTGATGAAGGCCTTGGTCCCGTTGATCACCCAGCGGCCGTCCCGCAGCTCGGCTCGGGTCTGGGTGTTGCCGGCGTCTGAGCCCGCTTCCGGCTCCGTGAGGCCGAAGCCCCACAGGCGTTCGCCCTTGGCCAGGGGGACGAGCCACTTCTGCTTCTGTTCCTCGGTGCCGAACAAATAGATGGGGGAAGCCCCGAGCGAGACGTGCGCAGCCAGCGTGATGCCGGTCGAGGCGTCGGCGCGGCTGATCTCCATGACCGCGAGCGCGTAGCTCACCGTGTCGGCGCCGGCGCCGCCGCACTCTTCCGGGAAGGGCAGACCCATCAACCCGAGCTCGGCCATCTTCGCGACCAGATCGTACGGGAACCGCTCCTCGCGGTCGTTGCGTTCCGCCTGTGGCGCGACCTCGTTGCGCGCGAAGTCTCGGCACAGGTCTTGGATCGCTTTCTGGTCGTCGGTGAGGTCGAAATTCATGGTCGATCGCAGGTCTAAGCCGTGCGCCGCCCAATACCTCTTCAAACCTGCGCCGGAGTACCGTCGATAGCATGATCAGACTCCGCGGCGTGTCGCTCACGTACCCGAATGGGACGCGAGCGCTGGACGACGTCGATCTCGAGATCGAAAAAGGTAGCTTCGTGTTCCTGGTGGGCCACAGCGGCACCGGGAAGTCGTCGCTCCTGCGCCTCCTCTACCGCGAGGAGGTTCCCGACCGTGGTGAAGTGACCGTCGACGGCATTCGCGTCGACACGCTGCGCCGCGGCAAAGTCTCGCGGCTACGCCGCAACATCGGCGTGGTCTTCCAAGACTTCAAGCTGCTCAACCGCAAGACGGTCTGGGAGAACGTCGCGTTCGCGCTCCAGGTCACCGGCGTCGGCACGCGCGACCTGATGCGCATGGTGCCGCGCGCGCTCGATCTGGTCGGCCTCTCGCACAAGAGCCGCATGTTCCCCGACGAGCTCTCGGGCGGCGAGCAGCAGCGCACCGCGATCGCGCGCGCGCTGGTCGGCAACCCGAAGATCCTCCTGTGCGACGAGCCGACCGGCAATCTCGATCCGTCCAACACGACCGAGATCATGGAGCTGCTTCAGCGCATCAACCTCAAAGGCACGACGGTCGTGGTCGCCACGCACAACCAGGCCGTCGTCGACCGCATGCGGCGCCGCGTCGTCCGGCTCGAGCATGGCCGCATCTTGCACGACGACGAGAAGGGCTACTATTTCCGTGGACTGGGGCAGACTGCGGTTCTTCCTGGGTGAAGTCTTCGCGAACTTCACCCGCAACGCCGGCATGCAGTTCACCGCCATCGGGACCGTCGCGGTCACGATCGTGCTGCTCGGCTCGTTCCTCTACGTCCGCGACACGCTGACGACGTTCGGCAACGGCGTACTCTCGCAGATCGAGATCGCCGTCTACCTCAAAGACGGCGTCGACGACAAGCAGGCTCAGGGGCTCGCGCAAGATCTCGCGCGCGATCCGCGCGTCGCCTCGGCGACGTACATCCCCAAGAAAGACGGCTTGCAGCACATGCACGACGTCCTGGGCAAGGACTTCGACACCTCGCTGCTGACCGCGAACCCGCTCCCCAACGCCTATCACGTCAAGGTCAAGGACGCCGATCAGGTCGCGGCCGTCGCCGCCCACATCGGCAAGGATCCGCGGGTCGCCAAGGTCGACTATGCCGCCGACACGGTCGACAAGCTACTGAAGACCGCGGCCATCCTGTGGCGGGCCGGGATCGCGCTGATCGGCCTGTTGACCCTCTCCGCGGCCGTGGTGATCGCCAACACGATCCGCCTGACGGTCTTCGCACGGCGGCGTGAAATCGCGATCATGCAGTTAGTGGGCGCGACGAACACCTACATCCGAATGCCGTTCATCGCCGAGGGAATGCTGGCGGGCGTTCTCGGCGCGGCGCTGGCGATCGCGGTCCTGGCCGCCGCCGAGCACGAGATCGTGCCGCGGCTGGCGCAGACGCTGCAGTTCGTCACCTTCCACGTCAACGAGCTGCAGCTCGCGGGGGAGCTGCTGGGCTGTGGGGCGGCCGTCGGGCTCGTCGCCTCCTGGTTCAGCGTCGGCCGGCACCTGCGCGCGTGAGCGACGCCGCGGGCACGATCCTGCTGGTCGACGACGACAGCCGCCTGCGCGGCATCCTGCGGGCCAACTTCGAGGTGGTCGGCTACGCGGTAGTCGACACCCGCGACGGCACGGGCGCGCTGGCCGCGCTCGACCAAGGCCGCCCCGACGCGATCGTCGTCGACGTCCTGGCCCAGCACGACGACGGGCCGACGGTCGTGCGCCGCATCCGCACCCATCCCGACGGCGCGCGCGTCCCGCTGATCGTGCTGGCCGCGCGCAACCGGCCCGACGAGGCCGTGCGCGCGCTCGAGGCCGGCGCCGACGACGTAGTCGTCAAGCCGTTCGCGCCTGAAGAGATGATCGCGCGCGTGCGCGGCAAGATCAAGCGGGCTGCCGAGGTCGAAGCGGTGCAACCGCTGACCAAGCTGCCCGGCAACGGACCGATCGAGGCCGAGATCAAGCGCCGCATCGCCGGCACCGCGCCGTGGTCCGTCCTCTACGTCGACCTCGACGGCTTCAAGGCGTTCAACGACGCGTTCGGCTTCGCCAAGGGCGACGACGTGCTGCGCATGCTGGCTCGGGTCGCGAGCGAAGTGCTGCGCACCAGCGGCGAGCGCGACGACTTTCTGGGTCACGTCGGCGGCGACGACTTCGTGCTGGTCACCGAACCCGCCAAGGCGCAGACGATCGGCGAGTCGATCGTCGCGGCCTTCGACCGCAGCATCCGTTCGCTGCAACGCGACACGCGGGTGCCGTACTGCACGGTCTCGATCGCGGTCGTGTCCGGCTCGCGTTCGCCGATCGGCGCCACCTACCGCAGCATCTCCGAGCGCGCGGCCAAGGTGAAGAAGGAAGCCAAACGCCGCCGCGGCTCGGTGGTGGTCACCGAAGAGGAGCTGGCGTGAACGCGCTGCGCCGCCCGCTCGCGCTGATCGCACTGCTGGCCCTGGCCGCGCCGCCCGCGCTGGCCACGACGACGACGCATCATCACCGCGGCGTCTCCGTTTCGCCGGCGCACACGCGCGCCATCGACGCCAAGATCGCCGCGCAGCGGGCGCGCATCGAAGGCATCCACGCCAAGCTGCACGAGAAGCGCGCCGAGCTGAGCGGCGCGCAGGCGCGCGAGGCCGCGTTGCAGGCGCAGCTCAACGAGACCAACCGCAACATCGGGCACGTCAACGCGATGCTCGGCGGCACCGAAGGGCAGATCCGCTCGACGCAGCGCAAACTGGCGTGGAATCAGCTGCAGCTGCGCGGCGCGCAGGCGACGCTGCGCCGGCATCAGGACGCGCTCGACCGTCGGCTCGTCGACGCGTACGAGCGCGGCGACCTGGGCTACATCGACGTGCTGCTGCAAGCGCGCTCGTTCACCGACTTCGTCGAGCGCTGGAACGACGTGCGCTACCTGGTGAAGGCCAACGAGGCGACGATTCGCGCGCGCCGGGCCGACGAACGGCAAGTCGCGCTGATCCAGGCCAGCCTGCTGGGCGCGCAGACCGAACTGCAGACGGAAGAGGCGCAGCAGCAGCAGCAGCGGTTCGCGCTCGACGGGTTGGCGCAACAGCGCCGCAACTTGGTCGCCGCGGCCGACAGCCAGCGGCGCTCGGTGCAGACCGAGGTCACGCAGCTCGACGACATCTCCGAGGCCGAGGAGGCCGAGCTCGAGGGCCTGATCCGCGAGAAGCAGCGCGAGGCCGAGCTCGCCTACCAGCAGGCGCGGCGCGCGGCGCTGCTGTCCGGCGAAGAGCTGCCGCCCGAGCCGGGCGCGCCGGGCGAGCTGATGTGGCCGGTCTCCGGGCCGATCACCTCACCGTTCGGCTACCGCATGCACCCCGTCTACCACCGCATGATCCTGCACGCCGGGATCGACATCGGCGTCCCGACCGGGACGACGGTCGCCGCCGCGGCGGCCGGCAAGATCATCGTCGCCGGCTACGAGGGCGACTGCGGCAACATGGTCGCCATCGACCACCACGGCGGCCTCTCGACCATGTACTGCCACCTCTCGCAGATCTTCGTCTCGGTCGGACAAGAAGTGCAGCGCGGGCAAGCGATCGGCGCCGCCGGCGCGACGGGCGACGCGACCGGACCGCACGTTCACTTCCAGGTCATGCAGGACGGGCACCCGGTCGACCCCATGTCGTTCCTCAAATAGCGAAGTGGTCAGGCCGACGGGCCACAGGGAGGTCCAAGCCTCCCGGATCAGCGTTAAAGACCGGTAAGCGACTGGAACAAAGTCCGACGTAGGTGGGTTCCACCTCGTACCGAGCTCGTCGTCCGAAGGATATCGTTTGACCGCCCGTACCCGAGTCTTGTCCGCCGTTGCCGTGGTCGTCGTCGCCGCCCTGGCGGGCGCCGCCTATCTCGACCGCGCCGGCGCCGCCGCCGACGCGCCCACGGTGCTGCTCGGCGACGGACAGCACGTCGTCGGCCTCGACCTGCAGAGCTTCCTGGACCGCGGCAACGACCCGCACACGATGTTGGCGCAAGCCTACGAGCGCGTCGAGCACGTCTACTACAAGCCGGTTCCCGATCAAGCGCTGGTGCGCGGCGAAGAGACCGCGCTGACCAAGTTCTTGGAGCTGCACAAAGTCGCCGATCCGCGCGTGCCGCAGGCGGTCGCCACCGGCGATCGTGCGCACGACCTGAGCGTGCTCGAGAACACCCTCTCGACGGTGACCAAGCGCTACGGCAACGTCGCGACGCCGACCATCTACACGCAGGTCGCGCTGACCGGGATGTTGGGCGGTCTGGGCGATCCGTACACGACGTATCTTTCGCCGCAAGAGATCGGCCAGCTCGACGAGCAGCTTGACGGCGGCAACTTCGCCGGCATCGGCGTCTACATCGTGCAGGATCAGAAGACCGGCGCGATCGTGGTCGATCCGATCGAAGGCAATCCCGCCATCAAGGCCGGCGTGCGCACCGGCGATACGATCCTGGCCGTCGACGGCCACTCGACGATGGGCCAGAAGATCGACGCCGTCGAGCGCGAGATCCGCGGCCCCAGCGGCACCGTCGTCAACCTGACGCTGCGCCGCCACACCTCGCGCAAGACCGACGTCGTGCCGGTGACGCGCGCGCAAGTGCACGTCCCCTCGGTGCGCGCCGAGATCGAAGACCACATCGACTACATCCGCCTGGCCGACTTCGGCCAGACCTCGGCCGACGAAGTGCGCAAGGCGCTGCTCGACGGCAAGGCGCAGAACGTGCGCGGCTACATCCTCGACCTGCGCAACAACGGCGGCGGCCTGCTCGACGCCGGCGTCGACGTCTCGAGCCTGTTCATCCCGCAGGGGCCGATCGTCTCGACCATCGACCGCGCGGGCGACCGCGAAGTGCGCGACGCGACCGGCCATGCCGTCGACGCGAAGCCGCTGGTGGTGCTGGTCAACCAATACACCGCGTCGGCCTCGGAGATCACCGCCGGCGCGATCCAAGACTACGGGGTCGGCACGCTGGTCGGCACCAAGACGTTCGGCAAAGGCGTCGTGCAGAGTCTGTACACCATGCCGGACAAGGGCGCGCTCAAGATCACGACCGCGCGCTACCTCACCCCCAAGGGCCGCGACATCCAGCACAAGGGGATCATCCCCGACGTCGTCGTCCCGCAACGCGTCGACCAACCGATCATCGATACGCCTGCCGACGCACAGCTCAATGCCGCGAAAAAGATCATCGAGAAAAAGGACGCCTGATGAATCGCCTCGTTCCCTTGGCCACCGCCGCCCTGCTCGCCCTCGCCACCGCGCGCGTGCCCGCCGCCGTTCCGACGGTCGGCCTCTCGCCGCAGCAAACCGAAGAACTGGTCTCGACGTACGCGCACCTGACCGGTGATTTCTACAAGACGGTCGATCGCAGCGCCGCGCTCGAGGGCGCGCGCACGGCGATGCTGACGTATCTGACCAAGCAGGCGCACCTGAGCAACGTCAAGCTGCCCGCGGTGCACGCCGGTGCCAACGACACCGAGAACGCCGAAGCGCTGCAGCACGAAGTCAGCGACGCGGTCGTCGCGTACGGCGCGAAGGTCAAGCCGGTCGATTCGATCAGCGGCCCGCAGCAGATCACCTACGCCGCGATGGCCGGCGTGCTCAACTCGGTGAAGGACCGTTACACGGTCTTCCTCTCGCCCAAGGAGTACGCGGCACTCAACGAAGGCCTCGACGGCACCTCGTTCGGCGGCGTCGGCATCTCGTACACGATCGACGACAAGACCAAGAACCTGGTCGTCGAGAACGTCATCCTCGACGGGCCGTCCGACAAGGCGGGCCTGCAGTCGGGCGATGAGATCGTCGCCATCGACGGCAAGCCGGTCACGACGATCCTCTCCGGCGCGACGCAGCTCGAAGTGCAGCAGAAGAAAGTCACCGACGTGCTGCGCGGCGAGCCCGGCACCAAGGTCGCGTTGACGATCCTGCGCGACGGCAAGACGCTCGCGCCGGTGACGATCACCCGCGCCGAGATCCACCAGCCCAGCGTGCTCTCCAAGATGCTGCCCGGCGACGTCGGCTACGTGCAGCTGGCCGTGTTCGGCGCGACGACCGCCGACGAGCTGAACACCGCCCTCAAGCGGCTCGACTCGGAAGGCGCGAAGGCGTACGTGCTCGACCTGCGCTACAACGGCGGCGGCTACCTCAACGCCGCGGTCGACGTCAGCTCGAAGTTCATCTCGAGCGGCCCGATCGTCAGCGTGCAGTCGCGCGCCGGCACCGACACCGAGTACGATGCCGAGAACGACGCGATCGCGCCGCGCCCGTTGGCCGTGCTCGTCAACCAGTACACCGCGTCGGCCTCGGAGATCACCGCCGGTGCGATCCAGGACAGCGGCGTCGGCGAGCTGGTCGGCACCAAGACCTTCGGTAAGGGCGTCGTGCAGACGATCTTCCCGATGCGTGACGGCTCGGCGGTGAAGATCACGACCGCGCGCTACTTCACCCCCAAGGGCCGCGACATCAACGCCATCGGCATCCAGCCCGACATCGCCAGCGCCTTGCCCAAGGACGAGAAGATCCGGCCCGGCGATCCCAAGCAAGACCCGCAGCTGGTCGCCGCGCTGAACTACCTCAACGGCCGCCTCGCGCAGCTGCCGCCCGCGCCGGTGGCGAGCCCCGCGAACCAGTAGCGCCCGCCACGCGAAAACGAAACGACCGCGTCCCGTCCGGGGCGCGGTCGTTTTCGTTTGGCGTCGCGAGCGACCCGAGCGATCAGGTCTTCTTGCGGCTGGTGGTCGCCTTCTTGGCCGGAGCCTTCTTGGCGGCCGTGGTCTTCTTGGCACCCGCGCTCGCCGTGGTCTTCTTGGCGGGCGCGGCGGCCTTCTTCGCGGCCGGCGCCTTCTTGGCGGTGGCCGTCGACTTCTTGGCGGCGGTCGCCTTCGGCGGCGGCGCCTTGGTCGCGGCCGTCTTCTTGGCGGCGGTCTTCTTGGCGGCGCCGGCGGTCGACGTCGTGGCCTTGCGGCCGCGGGTCGTCTTCTTGACCGCGGGCTGATCGGCGATGAAGTCTTCCGTCGTCGCGTCGAGCTCGGCGTCGACCTCGGCGGATTCCAGCTCGGCCGCGGCCCGGCGGCCCGCCGGGAGGGCGGGCAGCGGCGGCGCGGTCTCGAGATGACCACCGACGGCCAGCGCGCGCTCTTCGGGCGAGCGGCGGCGGCGTGAGGGACGCGCGGCGCGGACGGGTTCGTTCGATGCCGGAGGCGCGGTCAGCGACGGCGGCGGCGGCTCGACGGCGACGTCACCGCGCTTGCGGTTCCACGGTGCGATCGCACGCGAGGGGGTGGGCGGCGCGGTCTCGCCGGTCGGGTGGGCGCAACCGCCGGAGTCGACCCGGAAGATGTGGCGATCCGGCACGGCGGTGCTGGCCGGCGGCGCGGCGCCCTCGGCGGCACCGGCGGCCAACGGCTGCCCGTCGGCGCCCACGCCGCCGCGACCGCGGCGACGACGACGGCGGCGGCGGCGCTTGCGCTCGCCCTCGCCGTTGGGTGCGCCGGCGGCGACCGCCGGCTGCTGGGCAACCTCGTCCTCGTCGTCCTCGTCCTCGTCGAGCTCCGGCTCGGCGATGGCGACCCCGGCCCGTGCCGGAGCGGCGGCGCTGGCCGCGACCTCGCCCGGACCGGCGGCACCACCGCGGCCACGACGGCGGCGACGGCGGCGCTTGCGCTCACCGTTGCCGCCGATACCGGCCTCGTCGCCGGCGGCATCGCCATTGGCGGCGACCGACGCGGGCGCGTGCGCGGGCGTCGAGGTGGTGTGGACCGCGGCGACGCGGTCGCCCGAGAGCTTCTCGCCCGGCAGCGCACCGCCGGCACGAGCGCCGGAGAGCGACTCGCCCGGCAGCAGCGCAACGTTGCCGTCGAGTGCCTTCTGAGCGGTGGTCTTGGGGCCGCTGTGCTTGGCGGCGACCTCTTCGGTCGTCGAGATGCCGATGGAGGTCCGGCCGCCCAGGCCCTTCTCGGCCTCCTCGGCCAGTTCGCGCAGCTCGGCGGCCTGCTCGGCGGCGGTCAGCTCGCGCTTGCGGCCGCGTCCGCCACGTCGGCGGCGCTTCTTGCCGGCCTCGGCGGCTTGCTGTTCGACCGGCGTGCGCGGCTCGGCGAGGACCTCGCCGCCGTCGACGTCGAGGACCTTGATCTTGATCGTCTTGCCGACCGCATTGGCCGCGTTCTCGACCTCGACCAGGCGGCCGGCGACGACCGCCGCAGCCGAGGTCGCGTTGGGCAGGCGCAGGTTGAGCAGCTCGACCTCGAACTCGTCGCCGACGCGAATCGGCGCCAGCGTCGGGAGGTCGGCGTCGCCGTAGACGATGCGCGGGCGCTCGGGGTGGAGGGACGGATCGACGAACACGTCGATCGGCGCGCCGATTTGCGTGGCCAGCTGATCGCGCTCGTCCTCGTACCAGTACTCGGCTTGCGCGGCGACGCTCGGCGCGGCGGCGATGTGCACGTGCTGCGGCGCGCCGTTGCGGTGCGCGGCGATCGCGCGGAAGGCGTCGATGGTCACCGTCTCGGGCGACATCACGCTGCCCAGGCCCTCGCAGGTCGGGCACTTGCCGCGCAGCTGCTGGCCCAGATCCTTGCCGACGCGCTTGCGCGTGAACTCGAGCAGACCCAGCGGCGAGAACGACTGAATCGTCGAGCGGGTGCGGTCTTTGCGCAGCCCCTCCTGCAGCGCCGCGATGACTTTGTTGCGATCGCCTTCCGAGGACATGTCGATGAAGTCGCACACGATGATGCCGCCGATGTCGCGCAAGCGCACTTGGCGCGCGATCTCGCTGGCCGCTTCGACGTTGGTGCGCACGATCGTGTCGTCAAGGTTCTTGCCGCCGGTGAACTTACCGGAGTTGACGTCGACGACGGTCAGCGCTTCGGTCGACTCGATCACGATCGAGCCGCCCGAGGGCAGCTTCACCGTCGGCTTCATCAAACGCGCGATCTCTTCGTCGATCTTGAAGTCGTGGAAGAGCTTCTTGCCGCCCTCGTAGTACTTGATGCGGTCGACGTACTGCGGCCCCAGCATGCGCATGAAGTCGCGCACGTCTTCGAGCTCGGTGGCGTCGTCGAGCCACACGTTGTTGACCTGCGGCGTGATGAAGTCGCGCGCGGTCTTGTAGACGAGGTTCATGTCCTTGTGCAGCAGCGCCGGTGCTTGCACCGCCTTGTACTGCTCGAGGATGCCGTGCCACATGCGGATCAGCACGCCGAGATCGGCGATCAGCTCGGCGTTCGAGACGCCGGCCGCGGCGGTGCGGACGACCGTCGCCATCCCCTCGGGGCGGATCAATTTCATGATCTGCTTGAGACGGTTGCGCTCCTCGACGCTCTCGATCTTGCGCGAGACGCCGGAGTATTTGCCGGTCGGCATGAGGATCAGGTAGCGACCGGGGAGCGAGATGTTGGTGGAGACGCGGGCGCCTTTGAGGCCGCGCGGCTCTTTGACGATTTGGACGAGGACGTCGTCACCGCGGTTGACCTTCTCCGTGATGGTCCATCCGGAGCGGCCTTGGGTGATCTCGACGTCGCCGATGTTCAGCGGCGTCTTGTTGATATCGTCGACGTAGAGGAACGCGTTGCGTCCGAGGCCGATGTCGATGAAGGCGGCGCCCATCCCGGGGAGTACGTTTTGTACTTTTCCTTTATAGATGGAGCCGATGACGCGCTCTTCGCGCTCGAAGTAGAGTTCGGCGAGCGTCCCGTCCTCAAGGATGGCGACCCGATTTTCCCACGGATCGCTCGATATGAGGATTTCTGTTGGCACTGTTTGCCTTTCGCATATGACATGCCGCGAGGGCACGTCGAAAAATTCGTTTGTCAAGTGCCGGCTCGGCCCGGGGTTCGCGTCGAACGCGACGTCCCTCACGAGCGGCTTCGGGCGACGTCCTGTACGACGCCGCTACCGTATCCGATGGATCGCACCGTGCGTGCCGGACCCCGATGAAGGCGCCTCGGCTACCGCAAAAACTTGAAATCGGACGCGGATTGGTTCACGTCCCCGCCTCGACGGCCCTCTTTAGGCACCCCAAGCGGGCGAGCGCTCCCACCCGGGTATCGGCACAACGCGTCGGGGGCGTGAGGCGACGGCATCGGAATCACACCGTCGTTGCGCCGTTGCCGAGGCGACTCAGCGACTGCGCAAGCCGTTGCCGCTCGTCGTTGAGCCGGCCAGTGCGGCGAGGTGGCTTTGAAGTCCGATCCCGAAAGCGGTCGGTGTGCCGTCG